>JAPKZA010000272.1:5359-89167 GCA_026394015.1 Acidobacteriota bacterium | reverse complement strand
CGGCGTTTGGGGCGAATGGTAAACACGTTCGCATTGTCAGACTTCGTCATACGGCGCACTACTGCTTCGTTCAGCGAGCGGATCGGGTGGTCCGTTTGATGATGGATTTCCTTTCCGCGCCGTCGGAGCCCCGGCTTATGTGAACATGGAGAAGGATTCTTCCGATGCCCATCGCCTTAAATAGCGCCTTCAACAGCAACCCGCTGATTAAGGACAACATTGCGTCCCAGTTTCGCCTGGATATTTTGACGGGGAGATTGGCCCCGGGAGAGCCGATTGTAGAGGGGAAGTGGGCGACGCAGTTGGGAGTGGCGCAATCGAGTATTCGGGCGGCGCTGCACATTCTTGAATTTGAAGGCTTTGTGGAGCGGGGCCAGGGGCGGAGTGCGCAGGTGGCGCGGATTCCGATGGAGAATATTCCGCACTTCTTTGCAGTACGGAGTGCCCTGGAATCGCTGGCCGCGAGACTGGTGACGGAACGGCAGGTGGGCTTGACCGAGTTGGACCAGGTGGTGGCGGATATGCGGTCGGCAGTGACTTGCCGAAACTTGGCTGCGTTTTATGAGCGCGACTTACGATTCCATTTGACGCTGTGCGAGAAGGCGGGTAACCCGGTGTTGACGCAGATGCTGCGGCGGTTGCTGGTGCCGCTGTTCACCTTCGTGATTATCCGGACCCATGAGGAGATGGGGGAGACGGAACGATGGACGCGGAGCATTGCGCAGCATGAGCAGATTCTGGCCGTGATTCGGCAAGGGGATCCGAAACGGGCAGAAGAGGAAGTAGCGAAGATTCTGAACTACTTTTCGACCGATATCGACGAGTTGACGCGGGAGAAATCGCGGAGTGGCCAGGAGCCCGGCTAGGCGATTAGGTCGGAGATTACGTTGCCGTGTACGTCGGTGAGGCGGCGGTCGATGCCGTTGTTGCGGTAGGTGAGGCGTTGGTGATCGATGCCGAGTAGGTGGAGCATCGTCGCGTGGATGTCGTAGCAGTAGACGGGCTTTTCGATGGCCTTGTAGGACCATTCATCGGTGGCTCCGTAGCTGACTCCTCCTTTGAAGCCGCCGCCGGCCAGCCAGGTGGTGAAGCCGGCGGGATTGTGGTCCCGGCCGAGACTGCCTTGGCTGCAGGGCATGCGGCCGAACTCGGTGGTCCAGTGGACGATCGTGTCTTCGAGGAGGCCGCGGGATTTGAGATCGCGGAGGAGACCGGCGACGGGTTTATCCATGGCGGTACCCATTTCGCCATGATCCTTGGCGAGGTTTTCGTGGCTGTCCCAGTTGCGGCGAGGGAAGCCGTTGTCGGCGCCGGACCAGATTTGGACGAAGCGGACGCCGCGTTCGACGAGGCGGCGGGCGACCAGACAGCGTTCGGCCATTTCGGCGGTGATGGGATCGTCGAGGCCGTAGAGCTTACGGGTGGCGGGGGATTCGCCGGCGATGCCGAGGACATCGGGGGCGCTGAGTTGGAGCTTGGCGGCCATTTGGTAGGACGCGATGCGGGCTTCGAGGCGGGAGTCGCCCGCGTGGGTTTGGAGGTGGGATCGGTTGACCTTGTCGAGGAGGGCTAAGCCTTCGCGCTCGCTGGACATCGTGATGTATTTGGCGTCGGAGGGGGCTTCGAGATCGTAGATGGGATGGGGGGTGCCGACGCGGACAGTGGTGGCTTGGTGGGCGGCGGGGAGGAAGCCGGCGGACCAGTTGCCGGGGCCGTTGGGGGGGACGCCTCGGCGGTCTGGCAGGACGACGAACTTGGGGAGGTTTTCGTTGAGGGTGCCGAGGGCATAAGAGACCCAGGAGCCGGCGCTGGGGAAGCCGGGGAGGATGAACCCGGTGTTCTGCATGAAGGTGGCCGGGCCGTGGATGTTTGACTTGGATTGCAGAGAGTGGACGAAGGCCATATCGTCGACGCACTGGGCCATGGCGGGGAAGAGATCGCTGACCCACTTGCCGGATTGCCCGTACTGCTTCCAGGCCCAGGGGCTGGGCATGACGACGCCGGGGTTGCTTTGGAAGAGTTCGACTTTTTCGCCGGGATCCCAGGGTTGGCCGGCTTTTTCGATGAGGCGGGGCTTGTAATCGAAGGTGTCGCATTGGCTGGCGGCGCCGGAGAGGAAGATCTGGATGATGCGTTTGGCGCGGGGTTTGTGATGGAGGCCGTCGCGTTCCTGACCGAGCATTTGGGCGAGGGCGAGTCCGCCGAATGAGCTGAGAAAGTTTCTTCGCTGCATGGTGGGTATTTAATCGACGAAGAGGAATTCGTTGGTATTGAGCAGGACGCGGGCGAGGTTGGCGAGGCTGTGTTTCGCGGCGTATTCGCGTTCGTCGTTGCTGGCGGGGCGGCCGAGGACCCATTGGGCGAGTTGGTGGGGGTCGCCTTTGGCGCGGTCGGCGAGGTGCTCGGCCATGCGGACCATGAAGCGGTTGTTCCACATGGCGAGGGCTTGGATGGCCGTTAGAGTGGTGGTGCGCTTGGGCGTGAGGACGGAGGGGTCGGGGCAGTCGAGGCGCTCCATGAAGGGGTCTGGAGCGCTGCGGACAAGGAAGCGATAGATGCTGCGGCGTTGGCCGCCGGGGGCATCGGGGTCGAAGGCGGCGTAGTCGTAGATGGGGGAGTGATCGTCTTTGAAGGCGAACTGGCGGACGGCGGGGCCGCCCATGGTGAGGTCGAGTTTTCCGGCGGCGAGGAGAGTGGCATCGCGGACGCTTTCGGCGTCGAGGCGGGTGCGGTTCATGCGCCAGAGGAGGCGATTGTCGCCGTCTTGAAGGGCGGCGTCGGCGCGATGGGCGGAGCTTTGGCGGTAGGTGGCGCTGGTGACGAGAAGAAGGTGGAGCTGTTTGAGCGAGCCTTGGGCTTCATCGCGGAACCAGACGGCGAGCCAATCGAGGAGTTCCGGGTGGGAAGGTTGACTGCCCATTTTGCCGAAGTCGGAGGGGGAATCGACGAGGCCGGCGCCGAAGTGATACTGCCAGACACGGTTGACGATGGAGCGCCAGGTGAGGACGTTTTGGGGGTCGCCGAGCCAGTTGGCGAGGGCGGCGCGGCGGTCGCCTTCTTCTTCGGTGACGGGGAATTCAGCACTGAGCGAGGGGAGGCAGTGAAGGGCTCCGGGGCGGGCGAGGGGGCCGGGCGCGGAGACGCTGCCGCGGTCGAGAACGTGGACGGGTCGGGGGGTGAGGGAGGGGCGGAAAGCGCCAACGCGGGAGAAGTAGGCGGCGCCGGAGTAGACGAATTTCGGAGTGGGGAGGGCGGCCAGTTTGGCGTCGACGGCGGCGAGTTCGGCCTTGCCTTTATCGATGGCGGGGTAGGTTTCAGGGCCAACGATGTGGTCGACTAAGGTTTGGCGCTCGGCGCGGTCTGCGGTGCGGCGGGCTTCGAGGCGCTTCTTTTCTTCGATATCGGCGGGGTTTTTGGGGGTGCCGAGGTGGGCGAGGAGGAGGCCCGCGTCCTGGATGCGGTTATCGAGGGTGATGATGGCGGGGCTCGACGCGAATTCGACGCGATCGAGGAGAGGCTGGAGGCGACGTTGGGCGGCGAGTTTTTCGGCGAGGAGTTGGCGACGCTGGCGACTCAGGGCGGGGTCTTCATCGTAGGGGCGGTCGGCGCGATCGATGCCGGCGAAGACGGCTTGGAGGTTGTAGTAGTCGGTTTGGGGGATGGGATCGAACTTGTGATTGTGGCAGCGGGCGCAGTGAGCGGTCATGCTGACAAAGGTGGACATGGTGGTGGCGACGATGTCGTCGCGGTCGAGGAGGCGGGTGAGGTTTTTGTCGGTGCTGCCTTCGCGGAGTTCCTGGTGGCCGACGAAGTCCCAGGGGCCGGCGGCGAGGAAACCGGTGAGGGCGAAGGCATGGGGATCATCGGGGTAGAGGACGTCGCCGGCGATTTGGGCGCGGACGAAGCGGGGGTAGGGCATGTCGTCGTTGAGGGCGCGGATGACGGCGTCGCGGTAGGGCCAGGAGTTGGGGCGGGGCTTGTCTTTGTCGTAGCCGTGGGAGTCGCCATAGTGGACGATGTCGAGCCAGTGGCGGGCCCAGCGTTCGCCATAGCGGGGCGAGGCGAGGAGTTGGTTGACGAGTTGTTCGTAGGCGTCGGGACGGGGGTCGGCGAGGAAGGCGGCGGTTTGTTCAGGCGTGGGCGGGAGGCCGTGGAGGTCTACATAGACGCGGCGGACGAGGGTGCGGGGGTCGGCGGGGGGAGAGGGGGTTAGGTTGGCGTCGCGGAGTTTCTTTTGGATGAAACTGTCGAGGGTAGCGGGTTGGGATTGGGGCAAGGGGCGCAGGGACCACCAGAGTTCTTGTTTGCCGCCGGAGTCGTCTTGGGAGCCCTGAGCTACCCAGCGGGCGAGGAGGGCGACTTCGGCTGGTGAGAGCGGCTTGCCAACTTTGGGCATACGGGGCTTTTCGCCGGTGAGGGTGGCGAGGAGGAGGCCGGAGTTGGCAACCTTTTTGACGCCGAGGGGAGTGGTGGCGACGAAGCCGGCGGCGGCGTTGCCGGGCTGGTGGCAGGCGCTGCAGCGAGCGGCGAGGAGGGGGGCGACGTCGCGCTGATAACTTACCGGTTGGGCGACAGCGAGGGCGACGGTGAAGAGTGCCGCGACGACGGCGTTAGAGGCGCTTGCCATCGGGCCCCCAGCCGCTTTCGCAGAAGTTAGAAGTGCGGGGAGTTTGGTAACGGATGCGGGCGAGCGCGGGCGTTTCGAGTTTGCGATGGCCTTGGATGCGGGATTCGAGGGCGAAATCGAGGATGCCACTCGTGAGGAGGGTTCGTTCGACGGGGTAGGGAGATTTGCCGGTGGCGAAGAGTTCTTCGATCTTTTGGACGAGGCAGCCGAAGTGGTGATGGGGGCGGCCGTCCTGGAGGTTCATGAGCGTGGAGATGGGCTGGGGGCGGCCGACGACGTCGACGGCGACGGTGAAATCTTCGACGGCTCCGGTGAGGAGAAAGGCGGCGCCGAGGAGGCCGTCGTTGTATTCGACGACGAAGACAGCGGGGGATTTGACGAGGGTTTTCAGGTCGCCGGGTTTGCGGGTTTCACTGTGCGTGAGGGCTTGATCGAAGAGGCGTTGGGCCCAGGAGTTCGCGGCGAGGAACTGCCAACAGGCTTCGCCTTCGAGGCACTGGACGTTTTTGACGCCGGTTTCGCCGCCGGCGCGGCGTTCGGTCATGGCTTGGAGGGCTTCGAGGACGTGGAAGCCGTAGATGTCGAGTCCGCTGTAAGAGATGGCGACGGCGTGGCGTTGCTTCTCTCCCCAGGGGGCGTCGATGGCTGGCTTGCGGTAGGCTACCGGGGCGGAGGAGCCGGCGAGCATGGGGAACTTGAGTTCGCGGGAGATTTCGACCATGCGGTTGGCCTGGCGGAAGCTCCAGGAGAGGTGTTTGTCGTTGAACAGCGGGACGGAGCGGCCACTTTGACGGAAAACGTCGGTGATTTTGAGGAACATCTCAAAGCGGGGGTAGAGGCGCTGCTCCTTGTCGTTGAAGGGGTAGTCGCCGTGTTCGCCGATGAGGATGACGCCATCGACGGCGAGTTTATCTCCGCCGAGGGTGAGGGCGTCGGCGACGGTGCGGTACATGGGGACTTTGTATTTGCGGGCGAGGGGGCGGCTGATGTCCTGAGGGGGGAGCTGTTCGAGGAAGAGGGAGACGATTTTGGAGCGGGGATAGGGAGGACGTTCGTCCTGGTTGAATCCTTCGAGGTACTTGCCGATGATGACGTCGCCGTGGGATCCGAGGCGGTATTCGGTGATGATGGCGGCGATGCGTTTGGGGGGTGGATCGGCGGCCCAGGCCGCTACTCCGGTTGCCAGAAAGGCTCTGCGTTTCATGTTCGCTCCCTTTAGAACTCAAACTGCATTAGAAATTGTACTTGTCGGCCGGGCAGGCTTTCGAGGGGGCTGCCGTAGGAATCGAGACGACCCTGGGGGCCGGCGTAGAATTGGCTGACACGTTCTAAGTTACTATGATTGGTCAGGTTGAAGCTTTCGACGCCGAGTTGGAGCACGGCTCGGCCGTCTTGCACCTTCCAGGTTTTCATGATGCGGAGGTCCAGGCTGCGGGTGGGAGGCGAGAAGAACGGGTTTCGGCCTAGGCCGGCGGGGCGGCCGGAGAGGGGATAGGCGCCGGTGCGGTAGGTATCGGCGGTGAGGAGCGCGTTGATGGGTCGGCCGCTGCCGAGGGTGACGATGGGGGCCCAGGAGATGCCTTCGAGCCAATCGCCGGGGAGTTCGAAGACGGCGCTGGCGGCGAGGCGATGGGCTTGATGCTGGCGGGAGCGGGCCCAGTCGCGACGGATGTTGAGCGGGTCCTGGGGTTGTTCGTCGAAGTCGGAGCCGTCGTCGCGGGTGTGGCCGACGGTGTAGCCGATGAGGTACGTGAGGTCCTGGCGCATGCGGCGGTTGAGGGAAACGGTGGCTCCGGCGAAGTCGCTGCGGCCGGTGGTTTCGAGCTCATAGCGGGGCGGGAGAGTGCCGGATACGTTGCGGGTGCGGGGGAGGCGGAAGCCGCGGACATGGCTGGCTTCGACGGAGACGGAGGTGTCGTTGCCGAGGCCATATTCGGCTCCGGCGGAGAACTTTCGGCTATAGGGGGAGCCGAAATCGGCGGCGGTTCGGTAACTTGAGGGGGCGAGACCGGGGAGGGGATTGCGGAGGGTTGCACCGTTGTCGAGGGCCCAGGCGCGGACGGCATCGGGGCCGACGGCGTATTGTTCGAAGCCGCGGATGCCGTCCTTTTGAAGGGCGTCGTTGAGAAAGGCGAGGGGATAGCGATCGTAGAACAGACCGGTGCCGAGGCGGAGAACGAGGGGACGGTCGGCGGAGGGGCGCCAGGCGAGGCCGAGGCGCGGGGCGATATTATTCGAGGAGGGGGAGATGCCGGTGGGCATGGCTTGGCGGTCGAAGCGGGCGCCGAGTTCGAGGAGAAGGCGGGGGCGGAGTTCCCAGCGGTCTTGCAGCCAGGCGCCGACGGGAATCGTGTGGAAGGCGGTGCGGGGATCGCCGAAGGCTTGGATGAAGAGGTCGGGGCGGCCGAGGCGGAAGTCCTGGAGGGATGGGAAGACGAAGATTCCGGCATAGCGGTTGCGGAGTGCGGCGTCGAGTTGGACGAGATGGGCATCGGCTCCGACGCTGAGGCGGTGGTGGCCGAGGACGAAGTTCAGGTTGTCGGCCAGTTGGAAGTGACGTTCGGTGCGGTTGGAGTTTAGGCGGTAGGCGGAGCCGAGCGTGACGGCGCCGGGGACTTCCCACATGGCCCCGGTTCCGTTGGGCCGGAGTTCCATCTGGCGGGCGGCGACCTGGAAGCGGAGATCGTTGACGACGGAGGGAGTGGCGACGCGGAGCCAGTTGCCGACGAGGGAGTGGTCGATGGTGAGGCTGTTGCCTTGGGCGGAGCGATCGGCGAAATTTTCGGGGCCTTGGACTTCTCCGCGGACGCGACCGCGGGAGTAGGCATAGCGGGTGGAGAAGGCGTCCTTTTCGTTGGCTTGATGGTTGAACTTGGCGGAGCCTTCGGTGCCGCGGGTGCTGGTGGGGTAAAGGCCGCGGTAGGCCGCGGGGATGGCGGCGAGGGCGGCGGGGGATACGTTGGACCACTCTTCGGCGGATTCGTGTTCGTACTCGACGGCCCCGGCGATGAAGGTGCGGTCTCGGCGGAGGGGGCCGTTGGCGGAGACTCCGGGTTGCTGGCGGCGGAAGCGGGGCCGTGTGGTGGAGGCGACTTCGGTGCGTTGGGCGTTGGTGATTTCGTGCTGAGCAAAGAAGGTGACGTCGCCGTGCCAGAGATTGGTTCCGGAGCGGGTGACCAAGTTGAGGAGGCCGCCGGCGGCCCCTCCGGATTCTGCTCCGACAGCGACTCCAGAGATCCGGAACTCCTGAACCATTTCGAGGCCGATGGCGACGCGATTGCCGCCGGTGGTTTCGTCGCGGTTATCGAGGCCGTCGATTTGAATGCCGTTGTTGCGGGGGCGTATGCCGCCGAAGGTGAAGCCGCTATCACCGAGGGGGGAGCGGGTGCCGGTCATGGTTCGTTGGGAGCTGGCACCGGCGGTGGGGGCGGCGCCGGGGGCGGCGAGGATGAAGTTGAGGTAGTTGCGGCTACGGGCGGGAGCTTCTTCAATGCGCTCGTAGCCGAGCGTGGCGGAGGAGGTGGAGGCAGTGACGTCGATCGAGTCGGGCTCTTCTCTGACCTCGAGTTGGCTGGCGAGGCCGGCTGGAAGCAGGTCGAAGCGCATGGTGACGATCTGGCCGACCGAGACCGAGAAGGGTTTGACGCGGACGTCGCTGAAGCCAGGGGCCGAAAGGTGGAGGGTGTAGGTGCCGACGGAGAGGGCGCTAATTGCGAAGTGGCCAGTGCGATCGGTGGCCGCTTCGCGGTCCAGCCCGGTGTCTTCTAGACGCAGGGAGATTCGGACGTTAGGCACGACCGCACCGCTGGCATCGAGTACGACGCCCTCTACCGCTCCAGTGCTGGAAGTGGCTTGAGAGAACAGGAGGGAAGAGAAGAGGGCCAGGAAAACGGAAAGGCAGAACCTATGCACAGTTACAGGGTATCGAAGTGCACGAGCAAGGTTCTGCCTTTCTCGGTTGAATTAGTGATGGGCTGGCGCCGGAGCGGCCGGAGCGGGTGCAGTTTTCGCTGCTCCGGGCGGCGGATCGACTTGGCGGAGGCCGGTGGGGTAGACGCGTTCTCGAGAGTCGACGTCGATCATGCAGAAGCCGAGGAGGATTCCGAGAAAGATCAACGAGCTCACGAAGATGATGGAGTTCAAGGGTTTGTCGTGCCGGAGGTGCATGAACACGAGCGCGACAAGGGACGCCTTAAACGTGGCGATGAGCATTGCCACGATGACGTTGACGGTGGAGGACCCGAAATTAACGTACGAGGCCGCGACGGTCACGGCCGTCAGGATCAACAAGGCGATGAGAGTAAGGAGATACGGCAGCGGAGAATGGGATTTGGAATGGGCTTGTTCGCTCATGGGGTTCCTAGCTGATCAAATAGAGTAGAGGGAAGAGGTAGATCCAGATAAGGTCGACCAAATGCCAGTAGAGCCCGATGAGATCGACTGGGGTGTAGTAGGCACTTGAAAAGTCGCCGCGATTGGCGCGCACCATCAACCAGGCGATAAGGATGATGCCGATGAGGACGTGGAAGCCGTGAATGCCGGTCATCATGAAGTAGAAGCCAAAGAACATGGCTTGCTGCGGCGGTCCGCCGACTTCGGCGAGGCGGAAATACCGCCCCGGCAAAAGCCCTTCATGAAACTTGTGAGAGTACTCTATGTACTTGATGGCCAAAAAGGCGAAAGCGAACGCCAGCGTGATGCCGAGGTTCATGACCGTCTTCGACTTTTGGTCGGTCGACGCATAATGAACGGCCATCACCATGGAGAAGGACGAGCACAGCAGGAATACGGTATTGACAGCGCCGAGGACTCTGTCGAGGTGGTGATGGCCGGCAACCCAAGCTTCGGGATAGACGCCCTGCATCAGGCCGTAGCCGACGAAGAGGCCGCCAAACATCAGAATTTCGGTGGCAAGGAACAGCCACATTCCGGTCTTAGAGGTATCGAGCTGTTGGTCAGCCGTTACGAAATGGTGCTGGCGGAAGCGGTGTTCCGCTACCTCATGCGAGTGAGAACTCATGCATTCCTTCCTTTGCCAACGGGACGGTAGTAGTCATACGGGCCGCCACCGATGGTAGGAATTTCATGGAAATTGTGGGTGATGGGCGGGGAAGCGGTCTGCCATTCCAGGGTACGGCTGTGCCACGGATTGGCTGGGGCATCCATCTTCTTTCGCAAGGAAGCAAAGAGGTAGCCGGCCATGATCAAGAAGCCCAGGCCTAGGATCCAGGAGCCAACCGTTGACAACTGGTGGAGAAACTGGAATTCCGGCAGATAGTTGTAGTAGCGCCGGGGCATACCGCGGCTGCCGAGAACGAACTGGGGCAGGAACGTGGTGTTGAAACCGATGAAGACGAGTGCGCAAGAGACTCTGGCAGCCGACTCGTTGTACATCCGGCCAAACATTTTAGGCCACCAGTAGTGGAGGCCGCCGAGGAAGGCAATGACGGTCGAGCCCATCATTACGTAGTGGAAGTGAGCGACCACGAAGTAGGTGTCGTGGAGATGGATATCGACCGATACCGCGCCGAGGAAGATTCCGGTTAGCCCGCCGATTCCGAAGAGCAGGAGGAAGCTGAGGGCGTAGAGCATGGGCGCGTTGAAGGCGACCGAGCCTTTGTACATGGTGACGATCCAATTGAAGGTCTTGATAGCCGAGGGTACGGCGACGAAGAAGGTGATGAAGGAGAAGATCGCCGAGGCCAACTGCGACTGGCCCGAGGTGAACATGTGATGGCCCCAAACGATGAAGGAAACCAACGCGATAGCAACCGAAGAGAATGCAATGGCGCGGTAGCCGAAGATGGTCTTCTGCGAGAAGGTCGGAATGATCTCGGAGATGATCGCCATGCCGGGAAGGATCATGATGTAGACGGCCGGGTGGGAGTAGAACCAGAAGAAGTGCTGGAAGAGCACCGGATCACCGCCGAGTTTCGGATCAAAGATGCCGATGCCGAAGGTGCGCTCCATGATCAAAAGGAGCAAGGTGATGGCGAGAACGGGGGTGGCGAGGACTTGGATCAGCGCCGTGGAGTAAATGCCCCAGCAGAACAGCGGCATATCGAACCAGCCCATGCCCGGAGCGCGAAGGTTATGGATGGTAGCGACGAAGTTCACGCCGGTGAGGATGGAGCTGAAGCCGAGCACGAAGGCGGCGAAGGTCATTAAGGCCACGCTACCGTCCGTCGTCGTAGAGTAAGGGGTGTAGAAGGTCCAGCCGGTATCGACGCCGCCCGTTACCATCGCGGCAATGGCGATGAAGGCACCGGCCATGTAGATGTACCAACTGAACAAATTAAGCTTTGGGAACGCGACGTCTTTGGCGCCCAACATCAACGGAAGGACAAAGTTGGCCAGCGCAGCAGGGACCGAGGGGATGATGAACAAGAACACCATGATGGCGCCGTGGAGCGTGAAGACCTTGTTATAGGTTTCAGCGCTCATGATGGTTTGCTTCGGCGTCAAAAGCTCCAAGCGGATCAGCATGGCGAAAACGCCGCCCAAGAAGAACATAAACAGGATGGACCAGAGGTACATGACCCCGATTCGTTTATGGTCAACCGTGGTGAGCCAGGATTTCAGACCTTTGCCGTCGTGTAGATAATCGACATCATGGTGATCGGCGTGCCCGCTGATGTGTGTTGCAGTTATAGTGTCAGCCATATGAAACCCCCTTTCCTTATTTCAATTCCTTTATGTAGGCGATGATTCCGCGCAGTTCCGGGGTACGCAAGAGACCCTGGAAAGTCGGCATGACCGGTTCGTAGCCGGCTACGATTTTCGCTTGCGGGTTGTTGATCGATTCCATGATGTAGTTTTCGTCGACGGTAATCGAACTACCGTCGGTGAATTTCTCTACCCGACCATAGAGCCCTTTGAAGGAGGGTCCGGTATTCCTGCTGCCATCAATGCTGTGACAGGAGTTGCACCCTTTATTCTCGTACACCATTTTACCGACTTCGACGGGCGGCATGGTCTGGAGTTCCGGATCTCCCTCCTCCAGCCATTTCTGGTAAACCTCGGGAGAGTCAACGAATAGATTCGCCATCATATCCGAATGAGACTTGCCACAGTACTCTGCGCAGAAGACTTGGTGACGACCGGCCACAGTGGGGGTAAAGGTGAGTTCGACGAACCGGCCCGGGATGACGTCGTTCTTTTGGCGCATCGAAGGGATGTAGAAATCGTGGAGGACGTCTTCACTCGTCAAGATTAGCCGGACGGGGCGATTGACCGGGACGTGGAGATTCCCAATGGTGCGGGTTCCGTCGGCATATTCAAAGGTCCACAGCCATTTTTTTGCGGTAACGTGGATTTCGATGGCGTCATTGGGCGCGACACTGGCTCTGACGTAGTCGTTAAAGCCCCAGAAGAAAATGCCCATCACGATGATGAGGGGAATGACGCTCCACAAAAGCTCAAGAGCGAGGTTGTGGGAGATATTCGGGGTGAGAACGCCCTCTTTGGTTCGGCGGTATTTCCAAGCGAAATAGACCGTCAGAAAAACAATGAGTGCGAAAAAGAAAACGCTTAGCCAAACCAGGAACATGTAGAGGACATCTACGTCGTTCGCGTGTGCGCTTCCCTGTGGGCCAAGCATCCAGTGCCTGATGGAATCCATATTGCCTTCCTTGATTATGAAACCGGCCCCGGAGGGGGCAACTGCTGAAAACTATCTCGCTCTTTGCGCCAGAAGCGCATTAGAGTGGCTCCCATGACGAAGAGGGTAAGAGCTCCCCCGCCGCGCATGATGTTGCGCGCGACCATGACATAACTTCTTGCGAGGGGATCGTACTGGAAGCAATACAACAACAGATGGTCTGCCGTTGATCGCATTTTCCCTTCGGTGGCTTCGGTTAAGCCCAAGCGAAGGTCGAAAGATTTGAATTTGATGCCGTAGAGATAGCGAGCTACTTTCCCGTCGGGTGTGAGAAGTACGAGCGCTGCGCTGTGGGCATATTGTTCGCGCTGTTTGTCCCAGCGGTAGTGAAAACCGGCTTGTTCAGCTAGCTTTTTTGCGTTGTCGTTGTAGTCTGCCAGAAAGTGCCAACCGGGTGCCGGCCGATCGAAGCTGACTAGCTGAGCCTGCTTCTTGCTGGCGGCCAACGGATACATCTCCCGCGGATCAATCGAAAGGGTGACGATGTCGTATTCCTTACCCGGAGTCCAGCTGAGTTCGCGAATGCTGGTAGTTAAGCCATTCAGAACCATGCTGCACAGCATGGGGCAGGAATAATAGGCGAAGTTGAGGATGACGGGGCGGCCTTGGTTGAGCAGTTGCCCTAGCCGCACCGGGCGGCCATTTTCCCCGATAAATTCGAGATTCTGATCGAGCGCGGTTCCCAGCTTTTCTTCCACCCCTACCCCTTCCAGTTCCTGCGGAATTGAGGCATCGGCGTGGAGGGCGCCAACTGCCAAGGCCGCGAAGATGAAGGAACGGAGGATCATAGCGTTACAGTGAAATCAGTTGAGCTGAAGCCTATTTTGCGGGCGGGGGAGGAGCGGCTGCAGCGGCGGCGACGTCTTCGGGTTTCTTTACCGCGTAAACGTTGGTGGGAAACTTCCACTTCGCCCCAGGAGCGGACTCAGCCACTACCAGTTCCATGGCTTTATCGATCGGTACGCGGATGGTGCCGCTGGCCTTATCGATGGTGCCATACGAATTCAGATGCTTCTGTTCCCGCGCTTGGAGCTCAATATAATCGTTCGAAACGGGCTCCAACTGAAGCCGCTCCACCTGCGTATCACGGAAGCTATTGTAGTAGATGGCGCAGCCGACACAGGAGGCTACAATGAATCCAACAATTATGGTAGCGACTACGACTACGGGGACGGTTTGCACTTCAGTGCGATCGAACCCCATCTCCGCTAATTCTTCTGGCGTCAGATGCTTCGGTGCGTGATTAGACATTTTGGAACTCCAAACCCTTCTGGAATCGAGGATCGCCGACCGGAACGATTGGGGCCGAGCGTAGCCGCCACCAGAAGCCCAAGGCTAAGGTGCTCATTACGGCGACGAAGCAGGCCAGATCCATCCAGTGCGGTGCAATGCCCGCCTTCGAGAAGTTCGGCATGACGAGCCAGTAGACATCCACATAGTGCATGCAGAGGATCCAAACGGTGATGAACCGCAGCACGTTCAGGCTTCGCTTGCTCGCGCGGGCAAGCAGGGTCAGAAACGTGGCAGCAAAGTGTCCAAAGAGGAGAACGGCGCTGACCATTTCCCAAGTTCCGGTTCGGCGAACTTTGAAGAAGATCGTTTCTTCGGGAAGATTGGCGTACCAGATGAGCATGTATTGCGAAAAAGCGATATAGGCCCAAAAGACGGTGAGGGCGAACATCCATTTTCCCATGTCATGGTAGTGCTCGATCGTGACCGAGTTGGCCAGAATTCCGTTGGCGCGCAAGCGGAGGAGGGTGAAGGTGAGGATAGCGAAGAAGGCCCACATACCGCCCGCCATGCAGTAGATCCCGAAGATGGTGGAGTACCAGTGGGGCTGGAGGGACATGATCCAGTCAACGCTAGCCAACGAAGCCGACAGGAAGAAGAGGAGCATGCCAGGAGCGGAGAGCCGTTCGCTCTTGAACGTGAAATTGAGATCTTTGCTTGCATCCTGGGATCTGGACCAGCTCGACAGGCGCCAAGCCCAATAGGACCAGATCGCGAAATAGATGACAGCCCGGATATAGAAGGCCGTGGGGTTAAGGAAGGCGGCCTTTTTCAGCAGCAGCGGATCGTTTGCAACCACGTCCGCATGAGACCACTCGTAGAGCTCGTGGATTCCGAATGCGATCGGCAGGAAAAGGACGGCGAGAACCGGCATGTTCATCATGATGTTTTCCATCAGACGACGCAGCGGAACGCTCCAGGCGGATCCAGTGAGGTGCTGGATCATGATGAAGAGTGCGGAACCGATCGTGATACCGGCGCCGAAATAGAAGGCGACCAAATAAGAAGGGAAGAACTGTTTGTGATCCAGGCTGAAGCCCGCCAGCGCAGCAACCCAACTGATGACGAACAACGCAAGAATGACGTTGCGACCCTTCTCCCAAGTGGCGACTGGAATTTGGTAGTTGTCTTTAGGGGCGTCGTGGTGATGGTGTTTACTCATGTTGCGAATCTCCGTCCGGACTATTTCAACTGCGCCCGAAGACTATCTGGAACGTCTTCAATGGTTCCGCTCGTCGCGCGGTGGAGCGCGCGAAGATAGGCGATGATGGCCCACCGGTCTTGATCGGAGGTTTGGTTCCGGTAGCCCATCATGGTGCGTCGCCCTTCGCTGGCGACCGAATAGAGTTCGCCGTCGTTCATTTGCTTGACGCGGGGTTCGGTCAGGTTTGCTGGCTGGAAAGCCGCTCCGGCGCGGACGCCGACGATGCCTTTGCCGTCTCCGATTTGGGAGTGGCAGGGAGCGCAGTAAACATTGAATTTGTTTTGACCGTGCGCGAGTAGTTCTTTCGTGATCGGGAGTGGGTTGCGGCCGACGTACTGGGAGTTCACGATGCCCCAATGGGAAGCGTCATCGGCGTTCAACTGGCCAACGGCGACGGTTCCTTCCGGCGGGCGGCGACTGGAGCGCTTATCAGAGAAAAGCCCACTCTGTTGCTGGGGCTTGTACTTTGGTTGAACCTTCATGTCGTCCCAGATTTGAAGAGGAGGGGTGTCGCGACTGGGGCTGAGGCATCCGGTGAGGCCTGCAATCGAGGTAAGAACGAGGAGAATGGTTACGTTAGTATTGGTCACGCTTCGATGACCTCCAGTTTTTCGGCACCGAGCGAGGCAAGGAAGTCCCGGGTGGCGGTGACTTCGAAGTTCCGGTCGGAGGCTTCAATCACGAGTAAAAACCGATCGTCCGATGAGCCGGCCACTCCCGAGTAGTTGAAGATCGGGTGGTTCAGCCGAGGTAAACCGTTGAGGCCAAGCATTCCAAAAACGGCACCGAAGGCCGAAAGGAGGACGGTTAGCTCGAAGATGATGGGGAAGCCGAATTCGAAAGCGAACAGTGGCTTTCCGCTGATGACAAGGGGATAGACGATGGTGCCGGTCCACCACTGCAGCAGGATGGCAGTCGTAAAACCCGTCGCGCTACCACAGAGGACGATGTAGCCGAGGATGGATTGCTTGGCGCCCATCGCTTCGTCGATGCCGTGGATCGGAAACGGGGTGTAGGCTTCCATTTTCGTGTAGCCCTTGGCGCGAGCAGCTTTCACCGCGTCCAGGAGGGTGTCGGGAGAGTCGAAGTCGGCGACGACGCCGTGAATGGGAGATTGATCAGCCATGGCGTCCTCTAGTGCACCTTGACCGGCTCGGTGGAGGCCGTGGTGGCAGGTAAATAATGTTTTTCGTGTTCGGCCTGGATCATCATGCCCTTTACTTCGCTGACGGCGATGATCGGGAGGAAGCGGGTGAAGAACACAAACAGGGTAATGAAGAGTCCGAACGTCCCGAAGAAAGTCAGAATGTCGACAATCGTGGGCCGGAAGTATCCCCAGGAGGAGGGCAAGAAATCCCGGTGGAGACTGGTTGCGATAATGACAAACCGCTCGAACCACATTCCGATGTTCACGAAGATGGACAGGACGAACATGAAGGGGATGTTTGTGCGAAGTTTCTTAAACCAGAAGAACTGGGGGGAGATTACGTTACACGAGACCATCGACCAGTACGCCCATGCGTATGGCCCCATGGCTCGGTTGATGAAGGTGTACTTTTCGTATTCGTTGCCCGAGTACCAGGCGATGAAGAACTCGGTAGCGTAAGCATAACCAACGATCGTGCCGGTGGCCAAGATCACCTTGTTCATGTTCTCGAGGTGGGTGATGGTGACGAGATGTTCGACCTTAAAAACCCAGCGGGCGATAACCATCAGGGTGATCACCATCGCGAAACCCGAGAAGATGGCACCCGCGACGAAGTAGGGCGGGAAGATGGTCGTGTGCCATCCGGGGATGATCGAGACCGCGAAGTCGAAGGAGACGATGGTGTGTACGGAGAGTACGAGGGGCGTCGAGAGACCCGCGAGGATCATGTAGGCCTTTTCGTAGTTTTTCCAGTGGGTGGCGGATCCGCGCCAGCCGAGCGAGGCGATTCCGTAGATGGTGTGGCGGATTTTGGTAGTGGCACGATCGCGAATGATCGCCAAGTCGGGAATGAGACCGACATACCAGAAGAGGGCGGAGACCGTGGCGTAGGTGGAGACGGCGAAGACGTCCCACAAGAGGGGGCTTCTGAAGTTCTGCCACATATTCAAATCCGCGTTCGGGATGGGGAACAGCCAGTAGGCGCGCCAAGGACGACCGACGTGAACGAGAGGATAGATACCCGCGCAAGCAACGGCGAACAGGGTCATCGCTTCGGCAAAGCGATTGATGGAGGTTCTCCATTTCTGGCGGAACAGAAAGAGGATGGCCGAGATGAGGGTGCCGGCGTGGCCGATACCGATCCAGAAAACGAAATTGGTGATATCCCAACCCCAGCCGACCGGATTATTATTCCCCCACACCCCGATACCGGTGGAGATGAGGTAGGCCAGCATCGAGCCCAGCAAAAGGGTGACGCTGCCGCTGATGGCGAGAGCGATGTACCAGTTGCGATGGGTTTCGATTTCGGTATGAATACTTACCGCTTCGGTTACATCGTGGAGAGACGGGTGGCCGTCGACCAACGAAGGGCTTAATTGCGCGACATCCTTAGGATCAAACGTAAGATCGGCCATTAGGCAAGCTCCGGATTGGGATTGCGCACTTTAGCCAGGTAGGTAGTGCGCGGCTTGATATTGAGTTCGTGAAGAAGAGTGTAGTTGCGGTTATTGCTCTTCAACTTTGCGACGGCGCTATTGGGATCGTTGATGTTCCCGAAGGTAATGGCTTCGGCGGGGCAGGTTTGCTGACAAGCGGTGAGGACATCGCCATCCTGGATCGGGGTACGGCCCGCGACCTTATGAGCGATCTTGACTTCCTGAACTCGCTGGACGCAGTAGTTGCACTTTTCCATCACGCCGCGCATGCGGACCGTGACGTCGGGATTGAAGACCATTTTGCTGACTTCTTCAATGTCTTTGTGCCAGTTGAAGTAGTTGAAGCGACGAACCTTGTAGGGACAGTTATTAGCGCAGTACCGGGTTCCGACGCAGCGATTGTAGGCCATATCGTTCAGGCCTTCCGGGCTATGAACGGTGGCCGCGACGGGGCATACGGATTCGCAGGGAGCGTTTTCGCATTGCTGACAGGCCATCGGCTGATGAACGACCTGAGCGTCGTCTTCGGTGCCGGTGAAGTACCGATCGAGGCGGATCCAGTGCATTTCGCGGCCCTTGCTGACCTGGTCGCGTCCGACCACCGGAATATTGTTCTCCGATTGGCAGGCGACCAGACAGGCGTTGCAACCGATGCAGGACTGGAGGTCGACGACCATGCCCCACTGGTTTCCTTTCGAGTAGTCGTAGGCATCGAAGAGTTGGAACAGTTCGACGTGATCGTCTTCGTGGGTAGCGAAGGCGGGGGCTTCTTTAAACGCGGCCACGGAGGCCTCGCGGACGACCGGACGACCCGCCTGATCGTGATGCTCCTGCGTTGTGACCAAAGTGTAGGTCCGGGCGGCTTTGGTGACCGTGACCCCGGTAGCGATCCCCATGGCGTCGCTCGAGCGGAGGGCGTAGGCGTTGTAGCCGATCCCGGTGCCGACTCGGCCGACTTTGCCACGGCCGTAGCCGAGGGTAAGAGTGATGGAGTTATCGGCATGGCCGGGCTGAATCAGGACCGGCGCTTCCACTTTGCGGCCACCCCGCTCGAGGCTCAGCACGGCACCGTCTTCGAGCTTCATCTCGCGGGCAGTTTTCGGACTGACGAGGGCGGCGTTGTCCCAAACGATCTTGGTCATCGGCTCGGGCGCTTCCTGCAACCAGGCATTGTTGACGAATCGACCGTCGTAGCTGGAAGCCGAGGGGAAGAAGGTGACTTCGAGGCCGGCAGCGGGCTTCGGAGCGGCATTAACCGCGGCCTCGACGGCCTTGGCATTCGCGACGGGCTTGACAACGGAGGCCTGGGTTCCGGCCACGATGCCGTCGTGAAGACCTTGCCGCCAGGCTGCATCGGCAAGTTTGGACTGGGTTTTGACGAGTTCGTACCCTTTTCCAATGGTCCCGGTGCTCAGTAGAGCGGCCACTTCGATGGCTGACTTCGTCTGGAAAATAGGTTCAATGAGCGGTTGCTGCAAAGAGACCGTGCCATCGGAGGCCACGGCGTCTCCCCAGCTCTCGAGATAGTGAGATTCGGGAAGGTGCCAAGTGGAGGCAAGGGCGGTTTCATCGACTTCGCTGCTGAGCTGGATGGTCGTCGCGACGGCTTTGTATTTGGCGGCAAAGTCCAGGTCGGCCGGGGCGGTGTAGACCGGGTTACTTCCCAGGACGACAAGGGTTTTCACCTGATTGGCGGCCATCTCTTTGGCGAGTGCGACAATTCCGGATCCCGAGGCGGCGGCAGTGGGACGGGTGTAGGAGACCGTTTCACCGATGCTGCCGAGGACTTGATTCATCAACGCCGCGAGGGCGTGGACACGGGCAGGCTGGCGAGGGCCCGCCATGACGACGGCTCTTCCCTTGTGAGCCAACAAGTCTTTCCCAACGGCGGCGAGGAATTTGTCGGACTGACCCAGGATTTTCAGGCCCTGGGGGAGAGCAGAGAGTTCCCGGGCGAGGTCGGCAGCGAAGCTGCTGACGTCAGAGGAACGGAGCCGGAGCCGGTGGTCGGCTTGTGCGCCCGTTAGGGTAAAGTTGCTTTCGACGACGTAGAGACGGTTGATGCCAGGTCCGGCCGGAGTGGCGGCGCGGGGCTCGGCAGGGGCGGCAGCAGAGGCGGCGACGGGGGGAGCGGCGGCTTCTTTATGTTCGGCCTTGTGCTCCTCACCATGAGCAGGCGCCTTGTGCCCGCCACCAGCATGACCGGCGGGGACCATCGTGTCGACTGCCTTGCGGCGGCGAGCAAACTCGCGGATCACGTTGAGGCCGGGATTATCCAACTGGAGGAAGTCACAGTCGAGGGAAACGACGACATCGGCTTTGCTCAGGTCATACTGAGGACGAAGCCGATCGCCGAAGGCCAGTTCGGTACCGGCGAGCGACTCGTCTTCATTGAGCGGTTCGTACTCCACCCACTTGGCCTTGGGATATTTGGCCATCAACCCAGCGCGGAGCCCGGCTAAAGTCGGCGAGACGACGGCGCCGGAAAGGACCCGGAGACCATCGCCATCAGCAAGATTCATTCCCTTAAAGGCGACCTGGAAGGCCTCCCAGGTAGTTTCTTTGCCTTTTTCGATGACCTTTTGGGACCGATCGGGATCATAGAGATTGAGAACAGAGGCTTGGGCCCAGACGTTGGCGGCACCGTTGGACAACCGATGGTTCTTGTTGCCTTCGATTTTGATGGGGCGACCGTCAATCGCTTCCACAACGACAGCGTGCGCTTGGCCACCCAAGGCCATCACGGTGGCGTAGTGCTGCGGTGTACCGTGAACGAGACCTTCGACTCCTTTCGCGAACGGGAGGATCTTCTCGACGGGGCGTCGGCAGGCGGTGAGGCCAGCAAGACCCATCGAGGCGGCCATGAGCTGCATGAAGCGACGCCGGGAACCGGTGTCGAGCAAATCCGTGACACCCTCGGAAAATTCCTGACCCAACCACTGTCGGAACTTCGGAGTGGAGGAGAGTTCGTTCAGGCTCCGCCAGAACTTCTTACCGGTCTGATTGCCAATTCCTTCGATCTGGATCATCGGTGACACCCTGAACAATTTACGGGCGGGTTAATGCCCTTCTTCGCGATAATTTCCCGTCCGAGGACCGCCGGGTCACCCTCGGGCTTCCAATCCAGTTTGGTAACGAACTGAACGGGGCGGAGATTCGGCGCGGGATTTCGGTGGCATTCCAGACACCAGCTCATGGCCAGAGTCTGAACCTGCTTCACTTCTACCATCTGGTCAATTCGACCGTGACAACTGACGCAACTAACGCCGGCGGTGGTGTGGGAGCTGTGATTGAAGTACACATAGTCCGGGAGGCGGTGGACCTTAACCCACGGCACGGACTCTCCGGAGGCCCAGCTGGCGCGAACCGGTTCGAGGACGACGCTCTTTTCCTTCACCTTCGTATGGCAGTTCATGCACGTCTGGGTGGGGGGGATGGCAGCGTAAGCGGCCTTCAAGACTGAAGTATGGCAGTAGGTGCAATCCATTCCCATGTTGCCGGCGTGAAGCTTGTGGCTGTAGGGGACCGGTTGCTTGGGCTGGTACCCCGGCTCCAGGGTGGTTGGCAGGGTAGCGTAGTAAAGCGTACTCGCTCCGCCGATCACCGTTAAAGCGATGACCAAACCGACTGTTCTTAATATTCGATCCGATTTCTTGGAAAATTTAAGTTCCATGGTCGTTACAGCAACTCCTGACGGCCAGAATGGTCTTCAAAAAGGGTTAAACGCAATTTCCTACTCATATGGCAGCCAAGGCAGCAGACTCGCTTGAAGACCGTCACTACTCTCACCTTCTAGGTCTACCATAGCAGTACAGATTCTGCAATATCGTCAAAAATTCTAGTTTCACAGGAATTTTTCCGTGACTGATACACTTGGTTGAGGCTGGGGGAGGCAGAATGCATTAAGGTATTAGAAATGAGTTCCGGCTGGACAGTTCGACTCCCGGAGGCACGGCCTCCCGGGTATATCGGCCGCCGATTCGGCAATTTGCAGCTGCGGTTAAAACTCATTATCCTCCACAACCTGTTCTTCCTGGTTCTATCGAGTGCTGTATATTTTACTGTCTTTCCGCTGCTGGGGCAACGGGTACAGAACGATCGGGCTAGGGAGGTGGCATTGGTCATGGCGTTGTTCGAAGCCGAAAACCCGTGGGTAGGCGCAGGAAAATCTCCAATTCTGGATCGGTATTCCTTTGAAGAAGGTGGGGCGGAGGCGCTTGGAATCTCAGCGGATATCCAGCGGTGGTTGGACGAACATCCAGGAGAGGTATATTCGGGTGCCGAAACGGAGGCAGCCAATTCCGGCACAGTTTCTTATCGTCGGCTTCCTCGAAAAGGTATATACAGAAAAATCCGGATGCCGGACGCGTATTATGAGCGATCGCTGGACCTGGTTCGGGTTGCGCTGTTCGCTGTTCTGGGGATCATCTACGTTTTGGCAGTCGTCCTGCTGGAGACCTTGATCATGCCTTTGTACGTGTATCGTCCACTGCATGCGATGCTGAATGCCGATCATGCGTCCCAAACGGGCAACCGGGCGCAGGAGATGATTCCGGCCGAAGCGATACCTGGCGATGAGATTGGGCAGATTATGCGATCGAGGAACGCGACGGTGGCCGAACTGCGGCGCCAGGAAGAGGAGTTGGAACGGGCCCTGGAGCGATTGGAAGCGGCCAAGCGGAAGATGGCGGACCAGGACCGTCTGGTGAGTCTGGGCATGTTGAGCGCCGGGGTGGCGCACGAGTTGAATACGCCGTTGGCGGTTCTGCAGGGATCGATTGAAAAGCTACTGGAGACGGTGGGAGGGGTAGCCGCGCAGGATCGCCTGCGGAGGATGCAGCGGGTGGCGGCGCGGTTGAAAACGATTAGCGAGGGGCTGCTGGATTTTTCGCGGGTGCGTCGGGAGGAGAAGCAAGAGGTAGCGGTGAGGGAGCTCGTGGAGGAGGCGTGGCAGTTGGTTTCGCTGGATGAGAAGGCGAGTCGAACGGCCTTTCAAGATCGGGTTCCGCCTGAGTGCCGGATCTATGGCAACGCGGACCGACTGACGCAGGTGTTTGTCAACTTGGTACGGAACGCTTTGCAGGCGGTGCCGGACGGCGCAGGAGAAATTGTTGTGCAGGCGACATTAGAGATGAAGAACGCCGAACGCTGGTGGGTTCTGGCTTTCGAGGACAATGGACCTGGAATTTCGCCGGATGTTTTGCCCGATATTTTCGAAGCGTTTATTTCGACGAAGCTCGACTCCAAAGGAACCGGCTTGGGTTTGACGGTATCGGAAGGAATCGTGCAGCAGCATGGCGGGACTATCACGGCCTGCAACAAGATCGGAGGGGGCGCCCGGCTCGAGATTCGATTGCCGGAGGCACCCGTGATGATCCCTGCCAATCCAACGGAGGAAGGCAACGTTTATGCCCGCTGAGGCCCCGCACACAGACCTCAAGATTGAGATTGCCATCCTCGACGACGACCTTGACTTCCGCAACTACATGGAAGATTTCCTAACGGACGAGGGGAGTTACACGGTCCGTCTGTTTGCGCACCCGGACGATTTGTTTGCGTTTAACGAGCAGCACCTACCGGACATTGTGCTGCTGGATATGAAGATGGGGGATTTCAAAGGCGATCGGGTGTTGGAGCAGTTGCAGACCCGATGGCCGGGGTTATGCGTGATTGTGGTCACGGGCTATCCCTCACTCGAAGATATGCGGTTGACGTTCAAGATGAACGTTTTCGACTATCTGTCGAAGCCGTTTTCGCTGGCGCAGTTGCGGCAGACGTTGCGGAATGCGATCGACACGTTTGGACTCGGAAAGACGCCGCAGGACCGACTGCGGGAGCGGCTCGGGCACCGGATCAAGATGCTGCGGGTGGAGCGGGATTGGTCGCTGAAGGACTTGGCGGCGACGACGAAATTGAGCGTGTCGCAGATCAGCGCGATTGAGCGGGGTACGCATCTGCCGAGCATGGAGAGCCTGCTTTCCATCTCGAAAGCCTTTGACAAGAAACCGTCCGAAGTTTTGGAAGCGATCGACTTTTGAAATACTCACTTTTGTTTTTCCTGATGAGCGCCGCCGGGGCCATTTGGGCCCAGAAGCCCGAGGCCAATGAGGCGCAGAAGCGAGTGGAGTTGAATCTGCTCGGGAAAGAGGACGCGGCCAAGGGCGAGAGTCGGCGCAACGAGAATATCCAGTTCAATCTGGTGGACAACAACGCGCTGAAAGAGCTGAACGTTCGCCTGGGCGCGACGGCGACGCTGGTGCAGGAGTTTCGGGCAGAGCGGGGATATTTCGGGTCGGAGTTTGGGCTTGGGTCGGCAGGGCCGTTAACGGTCGCGGCGCAGGGGCGCGCGGGATGGCACGGCAACGCATTTGCCAATCACCAGAACAGCATTTTTTCGGCGCGGGCCTTTTTTCAGGTCGGTGACGTGAAGCCGGCGCGGGAGAATCGCTACGGATTCCAGACAGGCTGGAGCCCTTGGCGGAACGCGTTCGTTTCGTTGCAGGGCACGCAAGAGAAGCTGCGGGGACAGGTGAACGGCAACGTTTTGGTGCCCTACGCGGACGAGCGGACGGCGCTCGTGATGGAGCCCGCGCGACGGCAATTGGTGCAACGGTATCTCAACGCCTTTGGGCCGGAGTTGCCAAACCGCAATAACGGGACGCGGCAACTGAATACGAACGCGCCGCAGCGGGTGGATAGTAACGACGGGGGCGTTCGCTGGGAGCAAGACTTGGGGGCGAAGAATCGAGTTTTCGGAACGTACCAGTTCACCGGGCAGACTGTTGACGCGTTTCAACTGATCGCGGGCCAGAATCCAGACACGACGACGCGTTCGCATCGGGCTCGTTTGACGTGGAATTATGGAGGCAAGCTGCAGCTTTCGACGGGCTTTGACCGGGTGGGCTCATTGCTCGTGCCGGAGCCGAACGCGGTGGGCGCAATGGTATCGACGGCGGGGCTGGGAACGCTAGGGCCGTTGGCGGCGATCCCGATCGACCGGGCGCAGAATATTTTCCGGCAGGAGGCGCAATATGCGGCGAGCTTTGGCCGGCACACGATAAGCGCGGGCGGGGGGCTGACGCGCCGGCAGTTCAACGGCATTGAAAGTGACGCCCATCGGGGGGTGGTTACGTTTTCGAACGATTTTGGGCGGACGGGGATTGAGAACTTGCGGCTCGGCACTCCGTCGCAGTATTTGGCATCGGTGGGCAATGTCCACCGCGGGTTTCGGCAGACGATGGGCGTGCTATACGCACAGGATTCGTGGAAGGTATCGACCAACCTGACGGTTCAGTTTGGCCTGCGATGGGAGTTCGTGGGTCGACCGAACGAGGTCCATGGCTTGAACGAGATCCCGTATGGCGCTGACCGGAACAATCTGGCACCCCGGGTGGGGTTTGCCTACCAGTTGCCGGGGAAGGCGGGCGTTCTGCGCGGGGCGGCGGGGGTGCAGTTCGGCGAGATTTTGCCGGTGTCGTATTCGCAGGTTCGTTTTTCGCCGCCCCGGAGCGTGAAGCTGGTGATTCTGGCCCCGGATCTGTTGAACCCGCTGGGGAGCGGGATTAATGGGACGCCGAAGGGGAATTTGTATCTGCTGGATCCGGAGTTGGCGACTCCCTACCACTACCAGTACAACTTCAGTTGGGAGCGGGAGCTGGGCGGGGGTTGGCGGATGCAGGCCGGCTACGTGGGCAGCCGGGCGCACAAACTGCCGATCATGTGGTACTTGAATCGAGCCCATCCGACGCCGGGGATTCCGCTGACGACGGCGACGATCAACGAGCGCCGCGCCAATGCCGTGCTGGCGGATGTGCGGTGGGTGCTGAACGGATCGCGGGGCTATTTTGACGCGGGCCGG
This sequence comes from Acidobacteriota bacterium, assembly GCA_026394015.1. Taxonomy (GTDB): domain Bacteria; phylum Acidobacteriota; class Terriglobia; order Bryobacterales; family Bryobacteraceae. Next base: position 63,945 of record JAPKZA010000272.1, on the reverse strand, counting down.
GTGACGCTGGTGGCGCCGAAGGTGAAGCGGTTCACTGTGGATACGGCGTATTGGTTCAGTAAAGCGATGGACCTGGGGGCCGACTACACGAACACAGCCTACGACGCCGACTCGCGTCTGTCGCGGAGCCAGAGCGAGTTTGAGACGCATCGAGATCGGAAATCCCGCAGCCAGTTTGATCAGCCCCATGCCTTTTTGGCGCGGGTCAGCTACGACCTGCCGAAGGGTTGGACGATCAGCATGGTGGCGCTACTCAAGCAAGGTACGCCGTTCAATCTGACGACGTTGGATGGTCCCGGGTTTGGCAACGTGGACGGGAATGGCGGGGACCGACCGAACTTGGTTGATCCTTCGATTTTGGGCCGGAGCTTCGGTAATCCCGACACGTCGGTAGCGCGGCTGCCGCGGAGCGCTTTTGCGACCATCTCGCCGGGCGCGGAGGCGGGGAACCTGGGTGCGAACGTCTTCCGCAAGGGGGCCATACGGAACGTGAACGCGGCGTTGGCGAAGACGTGGAAGCTGCGGCGCGATTGGCAGTTGCTGCTCCGCGCAGAGTCGATCAACCTGTTGAACACGCCGCAGTTCGCCGAACCGGGGAGCATTCTGGGCACCCCGGAGTTTGGGTTCATTACGAATACTTTGAACGACGGACGGGCGTTTCGATTTAACGTGTCGCTGCAGTGGTAAAGTCCGGCCTACTCCTTCCGCCGAGCCACCCCGGTGCCGTAATGGTCAGTGAGATTCTCAAGGAACTCAAACCGGTCACCATACTCTTCCTGGAACCGCCGCCAGACGCGCAGCAGAGTGTGGCACGGAAGCACCAGGTCATCGATGAGCAGATAGCCACCTGCGACAACCACTTCGGCCACAGACGTCAAGTCGGCCCAAGCTCCTTCGTCGGTATGGTCCCCATCGACGGTTACGACGTCGAAACGAACGTCGGGATGCGTCGCCAAGTAGAGGGGTACCGTTACTTTGCTGTCCCCATCGACAAACGTCACTTCGTTCTGATGACCTACGCCCTTTAACTGGCTCCTTACAAAGTCCGGGCCTGGATTATCTAGCCCCGCATAGGGAGAGATCCAAAGATCGAAGGCGACAATGTTTACCTGTGGTACCGTCGCGGCCACCATTGCCGTCGAACTTCCGAGCCGTACGCCGATCTCCAAATAGTTCCTGGGCTGCAGGCCAGTCGCAATCTGCCGTAACGCGCAGGCAAGGTCCCAATACGCTTCACCCTTTTGCAGCTTGGCTTCAATGCCTGCAGACCAATTCGCCAACGCTACGTCCATTTGTAGCTTTCGGCAGATAGAAACGACGCCCGCGGCATTTTCGGGCTTCACGACATCGCTGGAAAACTGGGTAAGTGAATAAGACGGCATAGATTCCACCTCGTCAATATTGAGCGATCTTAGCACTTCGTTTCCGCTTCCACCTAGTGCTGGCGGGGGAGCAGGGCGGATTCGCGGAGCCAGTTGAAGGCGTCGTTCATGGCGCGGTCTACTTCTTGCGGGGTCGCGGTGTAGCCGGGTACGACGAAGGCGTGCTGCGAATCGGGATAAAGGATCAGCTTCGTTTTGGGATGGGCGGCGCGAAAGCGTTCGGCTTCCTGGTAGGGCACTACCGTATCTTTCTGGCCGTGGAGGATGAGGACGGGCGGGGTTTGGGCGTCGATCTGGAAGAGGGGCGAGAGGCGGCGGGCCTGTTCGGGGGAGCTCGCGCGGTTGGCCCATTTCCCGGTGAGGTCGGGGATGGGGTTGAAGGCGACGATAGCGTTGGCGCGCTCCCGCGTGACCGTGCCCAAGGCGAGCGCCAGATGGCCCCCGGCGCTGTCGCCGGCGGCGATGATGCGCTGGGGATCGACTCCGAATTCAGTGGCATGGCGGCGGATCCAGATGAGGGCGGCTTCGACGTCTTCGACGGCGGGCCCGACTGAGCCGAGGCGATATTGGAGGGTGAAGCCCACGGCGCCTTGGGACGCCGTGTATTCCACCGCCGGGAGGAACATCTCCGGCCGTCCGCCGGTCCAACCGCCGCCATGGATCCAGAGGACGGCGGGACGGGGGACGGCGCCGCGTCCGAGCATGGTGAGCGAGAGTCCGGGCTTGTATTCGAAGGTTTCGGCGGTTTGCTTTTCCCAGGGGTCGGCGGCGATCCCGTTTTGATCCCAGACGATTTTTCCGGCGCGGAGGGTGAGTTCGCTTGCGAGTTGCCGGGTGCCGACGATTTTGGAGCCGCCGACGTCGAGGAAGCCGAACTGGCCTTTTTCGAGGCGGAGGACGGCGACGTCCGCCTCGCTGCCGACGGTCAAATGGCCGAGGGCGGGACGATGGATGGCTTGGGCGGGCGCCCAGGTGGAGGCGCGGATGACGTCGGCGAGGGGCATGTTGAGGTTCAGGAATTTCGACATGGTCCCGAGCATGGTTTTCATGCCTCCGTTGGCGCTGCTGACGTGGAGGTCAGTGGAGATGGTATCGGGCGCAAAGCCCTGGCGCATGGCGGGGACGGCCCATTTGAAAAGCAGGGAGCCGGAGCCGTGGCCGACGTCGAACAAGATGCCGCGATCGCGGGCGTTGCGGTAGTAGGGGCGCAGCTTTCCGTCCGCATCGAGCACGGGATCGAAGGGGCGGTACATGTGGGTGTAGATATCGCCGGGGCGGAGCCTATCGAGGAAGAGATCGCGATGGGGGCGTTCGATGTGGATGATGCCGAAATCGACCATCAGCGGCACTTTGGCGAGGTCGGCCGCTTTTACGGCACGATCGACGGCGGTCCAATCGGGGGCGGCCCAGTGGGCGGTTTTGATGCCGACTAGGAGATCGCGATTGGCTTCGACCATTTGGGCCGCGGCGACGGGGTCGTAGTCCTGTTGATCCTGTTCGTTGGCCGGGCCCATACCTCCACCGGCGATGTTCAGGAACGCCAGGATGCGGGTGTGGGCGGGACGGATCAGTCTGTCCCGAAAGTCGGGGAAGTTTTTCCAGCCGGAGCTGCCGGCGTCGACGACGGTGGTGACTCCGGCGCGGAAGCTGTGCATGTCGGCGGGCACGGAGCTATCGCCGCCGGCGAGCACGGGGCCGTTTGAGCCGGTGTAGACATGGGTATGCATGTCGATCAACCCGGGTACGACGTAGAGGCCGCTGACATCGACGACGCGCTTGGCTTTTTCGCGGGGGATGTTTTCGGCGACGGCGGCGATGGTTTTGCCGGTGATAGCGACGTCGCGGAGGGCGTTGAGCTGGTTCTTGGGATCGATGACGGTGCCGCCTTTGAGGAGCAGGTCGAACTCGGGTTCGGTGCCGGTGTCAAAGATGGCGAGGACGGGGAGGTGATCGCTGGGATAGCGGCCGGCGCGGTTCTTCGTGAGGGCGTCGACACGCTTTACTTTCCACTGCGGGGCACGGAAGAGGATCCAGTCGATGCGGGCGGGGCCGACGGTGCCTTTGAAGCCGTGGAAGGTGCCTTCGGGGCCGCTGGAGGCGGCGGCAGCGGTCTTGGCATCGGCGAGGGTGGCGGTGAGGACGCGATAGGCTTCGCTCGTGGGCGGGGCATTGAAATCGCCGGTGAGAATGAAGGGCGCGGCGAGGCCGATCCGCGCGGCGATGAGTTTGGCGGATTCGATACGGGCCGGTTCGTCGAGTTGGCCGCGGTGGGCGAAGTGGGTGTTGTAGTAGGTGAAGCGGCGCTGGGTTTGGAGATCGGTAAAGACGGCCCACGTGACCATGCGGGGCAGGGAGATGTTCCAGGAGCTGGAGCCGGGGACGTTGGGCGTTTCCGAGAGCCAGAAGTTGCCGGAGTCTTCGACGCGGAGACGCGCTTTTTTGTAGAAGACGCCCATGTGTTCGTCCTCTTTGTTGCCGCGGCGGCTGAGGCCGAACCAGGCATATTCAGGCAGTTTTTCGGCGATGTACTGGCCCTGGAGGTAAAAGAGCTCTTGCGTGCCCATGACGTCGGGCGTGGCTTCGCGGATTGTTTCGACGAGGAGATCGCGCCGATTCTCCCAGATGTCGGGTCCGTCCGAGGGGTTCGGGTAGCGGACGTTGAAGGTCATGACGCGCAACTCGGCGGCGAGCAGCGGCAGGGCCGCCAGCAACAACAGGAACCGCATAGAAGACGAGTTTATTCTCTTCCGGGCAGGGGTAGCACGGCCCCGGTGACTTCCGAGCCGGCGTCGCTGACGAGCCAGACGAGGAGGCTGGCGAGGTTCGGGAGTTGGACCCAGCGAGTGGAATCGTAGTCGGGGTCGGCGGTGCGGTTGGCGTGGGTATCGAGGGTGCCGGGGGCGATGACGTTGGCGCGGATTTGGCGGTCGCGATTTTCGACGGCGATGGTTTTGATGAGGGAGATGAGGCCGGCCTTGGCGGCGGCGTAGGCACCGACGTTGGGGGTAGCGTCGATGGCGGCCGGACTGCCGATGGCGAGGAACGCGCCTCGCTTGGCGGTGCGCATGACGGGGATGACGGCGCGGGCCAGATGGATGGCGGGGCGGAGGTTGACGGCGAACATTTTGTCCCAAACGTCGTCGCCGGTTTCTTCAATCCGTAGCCCGCCGGCGAAGCCGCCGACGAGGTGGACGACGGCGTCGATGCGCCCGCGAATGAGCATGACGTCGTTGACCAAATGATCGACGGCGGCGAAGTCTTCGAGGGCCACGGCGACGTGGGTGAGCGCGGGGTGATCGGGGCTTTTCGAGCGGGGGAGCCGGTCGACGCCGACGACGCGGGCACCGGCTTCGAGAAACGCTTTGGTGACGGCGACGCCGAGCGCGCCGCTGGCCCCGGTTACGATGACGACTTTGCCTTCGAGGTTCAGAGAGAGCATGGGTGGAACCTCTAGGTTAGCTTCTTTATCTCGACGTACTGGACGCCACGATCTTTCCCGTCGATGCGCAGGACCGGCTCCAGGCGACCGGGGCCGGGGCGGAGCTTGACGCCGGTCAACATGGCGCTCGAGGCCCCCGCGGGGAAGGACACTGTTTTTTCGGTGGCACCCAGCTTGACGACGGCTTGGCCGGCGGCGGCGGCGGCGACGAATTTCAGTTCCATATCGTAGGTGCCCGCGCGCCGGACATCGACTTCCCAGTAGCCGATGCCTTCGGCGTCCCAACTCGCCCGAGGGCCGCGCCAATCCTGCCGGGTGAGGAGCACGGGATTTTCTTGCGGGGCGCCGATGGCGATGCGGGGAGGGGCGTAGCCGCCGCGGGAGGCGGAGACGCTGCGGAACCATTCCTCCGTTTCGCGACGGAGGCGGGCGACGACTTCGGGCTGTTTGGCGGCGATGTCGTTGGCCTCGGCGGGGTCGGCATCGAGGTTGTAGAGTTCCTTGCCCTTGACCAGTTTCCAGCGCTGGGTGCGCGCGGCATGGTCGCGGAAGAGTTGGGGTTCGTCGCCGCGGTGCCACTGCGTGTGGAGGGTCCGATCGGGCCACGCGGGGGTAGCTCCACTGAGGAGCGGGAGCAGGCTGCGACCATCCAGAGCGACCTTGGGAGCCTTCACCCCACAGGCGGCGAGGATGGTGGGGAAGAGGTCGATATGGGCGGCGATGCGGTCGATCATGAGACCGGGCTTCACCTTGGCGGGCCATTGGACGAAACAGGGGACGCGGATGCCGCCCTGGTAGACGGTTCCTTTCAGGCCGCGCATGCCGGCGTTATAGCGTTTTTGCTGGGGGCCGTTGTCGGTGAGAAAGATGAAGAGCGTGTTTTCGCGCAGGTTGAGACGGGTGAGCAGGCTTTGGAGTTGGGCGACGTTTTCGTCGAGGTTCCTGACCATGCCGTAGACTTTGGCGGTGGTGTCGTCAAGGCCCTGCCCGCGAAACGATTTCACGTAGCTCTCGTCGATTTGCAGCGGGGTGTGGGGCGCGTTGGTGGGGATGTAAAGGAAAAATGGCTTCGTTTGGTTTGCTTCGACGAAACGGGCGGCTTCGCGGAAGAAGATATCGGTGCAGTAGCCCTTCGTCTTTTCGTACTTGCCGTTGCGGCGCAGCACGGGGTCGGTGTAGCTGTTGCCGGGAGGCGGGTCGCCGGGCTGAGCGAGGCCGCCGCCGTTAGCGACGAGGGAATCGTCGAAGCCCTGGTCGATGGCGCGCATCGGATAGTTGTCGCCGAGATGCCATTTACCGAAGATTCCGGTGCGGTAGCCGGCGCCGCGGAGGACTTCGGCGATCGTGGTTTCCTTGGGGTCCATCAGCGAGCGGCCGAGGTAGGTATCGACGACGCCGGTGCGGTAGTTATAGCGCCCGGTGAGCAGGCTGGAGCGGGTGGGCGAGCAGACGGGGCAGACTTGGAACTGGGTGAACTGGGCTCCGGCCTTGGCAATCGCATCGAGACCGGGGGTCTGCAGGTTTGGGTTGCCATGGAGGGAGAGGTCTCCGTAGCCTTGGTCGTCGCTCATGATGAGGATGACGTTAGGGCGGGAGGAGGGGGCGGCGGATGCAGCGGCGGAAGCGGCGGCGAGGAATTGGCGGCGGTTGAGCATGGCTTGGTAAGAATATCAGGGTAGGCGGAAGCGGAACAGACGACTGGGATCGTCTTCGGGGAGGAGATACAGAATGTCTTTGTCGATGGCCATGCCTTCGTTCGAGTAGCGGACGTTGCGATCGGTTCTTCCGGTCGAGATCGAGCGTTGGACGGTGAGCGACTCCGGATGAAGCCATTCGATCGTGCCGGAGGTTGGGGTCTTCACTCCGTTGCCGATCAGGGATCCGTCGCGGAGCTTTAAATCTTGAAAGCCGGTTCCCGTTGAATTGGGGCGCTTGTCGATCAGAGAGCCGTCGGGACGCCAGCGATAGAAGTGGCGGGAGTCCCAGTTGCCGCCCCAGATGACGCCGTTGCTGATGGCGACGCAGCCGATGTGATCGGCGACGGGGAACTGGGCTTCGAGCGCCAGGGTGTGTTTGTTGCGCTTCTGAATCCAGGCGCTGGACTCGCGCCGATATTCGGCGACGGGCAGCCAAATCGAGTCGCCCGAGAGTTGGAGGCCGCCGGGATGGTAGCGTTCGCCGTCCTGCACTTCGACCATGGCGAGGCGCTGGCCGGTCTTAGCGTTAAAGCGGGAGAGGAAGCCTTTGTGGGTGGCTTTTTCGACAGCCGAGACCCAGACGAACTCGCCTTCGACATCGATGCCTTGGACGTGATGGGTGGGGCCGACGAGGTTGGTGAACCCTAATGCTGTGAGCGTCGCCAGTTCGATCAACATGCGTTATTCAATTCTAATCGGGACGTCGTCGGGGTCGACGGGCATCTGGCCGAGGGAACGAAAGGTGACGTTGATGAGTAGAGGGGCGATGAGGGTGGTCATGACGGCCATGATGACAACGACGCTGTAGGTGGTTTGGGAGACGGTGCCGATGCCGGCGCCGATCTGCGCGACCACCATGCCGACCTCGCCTCGCGGGACCATGCCGGCACCAATGCGGCGGGCGTCCGGCCAGCCGAGCGAAAGGGCTCCCAGGCCGCAGCCGAGGATTTTCGAAACGACGGCGGCGGCGGTGATGACGGCAGCCAGCAGGAGCGTTTGCGGATGCTGGAGCACGCGGACGTCCAGCGCCATCCCGATGCCGGCGAGGAAGAAGGGCACGAGCAGTTCAGTGACGCCCTGCGCGAGATCGTGCACGCGGCGGGAGACCGAATCAGAAAGCGCGACGCCGGCCAGGAACGCGCCGATGATGGCGGCGACGCCGGCGTAGGTAGCGAAAACGGCCAGCGCGAAGAGCAGAATCATGGCCAGCGAAAACTGCGACTCGCCGCCGCGAAGCCGCTTCTGCACGCGGGGCAGAAGACGCTCCATCGTCTTCGTGCCGACGCTGAGCACGAAGATGGTGAAGCCGATGGAGATGCCGGCCGTGGTCGTCAACTGGAGGATGTTGATTTCGCCTTTGGCGAGGCTGGAAACGATGGCGAGGACGATGAGGCCGAGGATGTCGTCGATCACCGCGGCGGCGAGAATGATGCGGCTGGCGCGGACGTTGAGCAGGCCTTTGGAGGCGAGAACCTGGGCGGTGATACCGACCGAAGTCGCCACCATGGCGGTGCCTACGAAGAGCGCCTCGATCTGGTTGGAGCCGTTGTAGATGTAGATGCCGTAGCCCATGGCTAACGGCAGGAGTACACCCAGGAGCGCGACAAGGGAGGCGACGCGACCGACCTTGACGAGATCCGAGGCTTTCACTTCGAGCCCGACACGGAACAGCAGGAAGATCACCCCGAGGTCGGCGAGCTCGGCCGTTTGGCGGGGGTCAACCCAGTTGAGCACACTGGCCCCGAGCACGACTCCGGCGATGATTTCGCCGACGATATTCGGCATGCGGAGCCGTTCGAAGATCTCGCCCATGATCTTCGCGGTGCCGAAGACGAGCAGCATCGCCATCGGCAGTTCGGAACTGCCCTGAGCACTCATGCTTGGCGCATCCACTCGACGAACGAGCGGGCATAACGATCGAGATTTTCTTCGCTGCCGCCTCCGACGAGGGGGGAACACATTTCGTAAGCGACGCTGCCGGCGAAGCCACCGCGAATGGCTGCGGCGAAAAAGGCCCGGTAGTCGATGAACCCTTCGCCGAAGGGGACGGCCTGGACGTAGGGGGTGGTGGCGACGTAGTTAACGAGTTGGGGTTCGTAACGATAGCGGGGCTTGCGGAGGTAATCGGCGACGGTTGTGTGGACCATCAGAGGGGCTAGGCTGGCGGCGGCTTGGGCGAGGTCGTCGCCGTGCAGGGCCGGGGCCCAGGCGTCAAAGCCGGCGCGGAGATTGGGTTCGTTCACTTCGAGGAGAAGATCGCGGAAGCTTTCATAGCCGACGGCGACGTCGTGGTGATTCTGGAGGACGAGGGTGACGCCGTGGGGAGCGGCGCGGCGGGCGCATTCGCGGAGCGCATCTACAATCAGGCGCCATTGGGCGGTGAAGGGCAGGGCGGGGTGTTCGTAACCGGTAAAGATGCGGACGAGCGGCGCGCCGATGTCGGCGCCGAGCTGCGCGAGCGATTCGACGTAGTGAATCTGCATTTCGCGCTGCGGGATTTCGGCGTGTTCGAGGTCGGCCGTGAAGTTGGTGTAGCCGGCGAGTACGTTGTGGGTGAGGCCAGCGGCGGCGAGCTGTTGCCGCAGTTCGCGACGGCGGGCGACGTCAAAATCGAGCAAGCTGAGGTGGGGACGCTTGGCCATCAGCATGGTGCCCTGGAAACCAAGAGAGGCGGCCTTGGCGACGAACTGTTCGGTGGAGAGCGCCGCTTGTCCCCAGGAACCGGAGTAGCTGACGGAGTGCAATAAAAGGGGCATGGTGGACATGAGGCGTAATTAGCTATACTCTATAGCACTTTCCTCATGGCGGCCGCTTATGTTCGAATCCATCAAATAATTCTGGAGCAAATTCGTTCCGGCAAGCTCCAACCCGGGGACAAATTAGCGTCCGAGCGGGACTTGGCGACAAAGTATGAAGTCAGCCTGATGACCGCCCGGCATGCCGTTTTGATGTTGCAGCAAGAAGGCTTCGTGATCCGTCGGGTTGGATCCGGGACGTTTGTCGCGCCCAGCACAACCGGGGGGCAACGGCTGCAGGACCCCCATGACCTGTTCAAGGGTAAACTCACGGGGCGGCTGGTAGCGACGCAGATGTTCGCGGCGGGGGCGGTGATTCCGGAGCCGATGGCGGGCCAGACTTGCGGCCTGGTGGCGCGGGTTTGGAGTTCCGGGACGACGCGAATGATCGAGGAGCAGATTTGGCTTCCGGTGGCAAACGAGCGGGAGTTGCGGAAGATCGGATCGACGCCGCTGCTCGGTTGGTTAAGCGTGGAGGGGGTTTTTGCGAAGGAGACGATCGAGGCGGTGGTGGTGCAGGGCGGTGCCTTTCTTCGAATCACGCAAACTTTTTTTGATTCCTCGCAGCGACCGCTGGCGCATCGGGTTTCGCTCTGCCCGGGGGACAAGGTGCAAGTGCAGAGGATTGTTCAACCTTAGGCCGCTTGGAGGTTGGCCCTATTCCCTCACGTTTTGCGAGAGTTTGCCGAAGTGAAGGGAAATGGACAAAGAATCGGTCGAAGAACGCCGTCGTCGCTCCCGGCTTCCGGCCCCTGCGAGTATGGAGATTCAGCTCTGGCTGGAGCTCACGACTGGCAAGTGGCAGCGGGTTCCGGCGCGGGTGGAGAACTTCTCGCAGGGCGGGTTAGGGATCCTGGCGCCGGTAGAGTTGCGGGTCGGGCAGACGGTGCTGGTGGAAGGCGCGCCGACGTCTGTGGCATCCGGACCGGGCCGACCGCAGGGCGTCGTGATGTGGGCGAGTCCGGTGGGGAAGCTTTATAAGGCGGGGATCTCGTTCCACGCGCACGCGGCGGCAAATGCTCCGGAGCAGGAGTTAGACCTCTACGAATTCATGCAGATCCATCCGAAGGCGGAGCCGGAGACGGTCCATCGCGTGTATCGCATTCTGGCGTCTCGTTACCATCCGGACAATCTGGAGACCGGCGGGGAGGAGCTATTCAGGGCTTTGGTCCGGGCGTATCGGGTGTTGGCGGATCCGGTGCAACGGGCGGCGTACGATGTGGAACGGACGCGCATGGAGAAGAAGCAGTGGCGGATATTTAACTCCCAAACGGCTTCCGGCGGGGTCGGCGCGGAGAAGGAGAAGCGGCAAGGGATTTTGTCCATGTTGTACCTGAAACGGATGCGGGAACCGGACCAGCCCGGCGTGCCGATTCAGGAGATGGAGGAGATGTTGGGGATTCCTCGCGAGCACCTCGAATTCACGATTTGGTATTTGAAAGAACAGGGATTCATCGTGCGCAACGATAGCGGGCGATTCACGATTACGGTGAAGGGTGTGGATCGGGCGGAGGAGTTGGGTGCTGCTCCGGCGCCGGCGTCGTCCTTGCTGCAACTGGAAGCGGTCGTCCGTTAGCGGGCGCAGAAAGTGACTAAGTGTTGGCCACGGGGGAGTAAAAGGGCATAACGTCCGGGAGCGGCCTCGAGAAGCGTCGGTTGGGCCGGGGCACCATCGATCTCGATGCTGACTGGCCTCCGATCGAGGATCGCGATGGCCCGGCCGGCACTTTGGTAAGCCAGATCCACGGAACCGCCCTGGACGGCGGCGGATTTTAGATCGCCATTGAAATCGAGTACGCGGAGGGGCGGTTCCGTGGACGAGGTTTCGACCGCGACGGGTCCAGGGGGAAGCCACAAAGTTGTTTCGTCGGCGATGGGCCAGACGCGGCCGTTGACCATGGCCGGGCCATGCCAGGGGATGCCAACGCCCCGCTGGGTTTCTAGGACAAGGCGGTTGGCGACTCTTTCAACGCGTTGGACATCGGCAGAGGAGGAGGCGAGCAGCGGCAGGTCCTGCGCCAGAATCGAATTCTCAAAATAGAGGGCGACGCGGCTGAAGGCCTTCGAGGAGAGGTGCACGAGTTGAAAGAGTTCGGTACCGGTTTGCTGCTTGGTGGGGTAGACGTCCTGGTAGCGTTCGACGATGTTGATGTCGATGGCCAGCTTTTCGCGATGCGTGGTGAGGGGACGGTACTTCTCGGCGATCTGCGGATAGCGTTGCGGCCCGAGGTGCCAGATGGTGGCGGGATCTTCGATGAGGAAAGTGAAATCGTGGTCTTCGAGGAGCGGCAGGAGACGACCGGCGTCGGCACCGATGAGTTCGCGCATGCGGGTATCGAACCGGTCGTCGACGTGGGTGAGCACGATATCGAGATAGGGCTTTTGCTTGCGCTCGGCTTCGATGCGGAAGAGCCATTCTTCCTGCATCTGTTGGGCGAGATGGGCTCGGTAGTCAAGCCAGGCGCTGCGGAGTTCGTGGTTCTTTTCCTTGACGATGGCGAGCGGATCGACGCCGTGACGACTTTGGAAGGCGGCGCGGACGTTGTCGTTGAAAGGCGTGAAGCGGGCAGGATTGTCGATGCCTTCGAGGGATTCGAAGTAGAGTTCGGCGAGATTGACGCCATCCCAGTCAAAGCGGCGAACGAGGTCCGAGAGGCCGCCGGCGATGGCTTTTACGCAATCGGGGTGCTGGAGGTTCATCAGCTTCCGCCAGTCGAGTTGGGCATCCTGCAACAGGGCCGTCTTTTCGCGCCACTCGGGATACTGGTGCCAGAACTGTTCGCTGACGTGGGGGAGTTCGACCCAGGCGTAGACTAGGATCGCGCGTCTGTGGCAGGCCTCAATGAGCTTGCGGAGGTACTCGTCGCGACCGGCGTCGCGGTCGTGATAGTGCCAGGCGGCGACGTGGAGGGCTCCGATGCCGGCGCGCCGCCAGCGTTCAGCGAAGTAGTCCGGGTCCACGCGGAGCCGGTAGGAGGAATCGAAGAAGGCCCAGAGGCGACCGCTGCGATAGGGGGGCTGGAGGCCCAGGTCGGTAAGGGCTTGGAGGGCGTAGGGAAAGCGTTCGTGGCCTTCTTTGCCGGGGGTGACGGCGAGCCAGAGCACCGCCCCGGCGCCGCGCCGGACGCCGGCCATGAGAGGGGCGCTCGACCAGCGTTCGTGGGCGTAGACCTTCGCATCGGGCGGCAGTTCAAATCGCGGCAGGTCGATCGATTTTTCCCAGACGATGGGGAGTTTCGGATCGGCGCGATCGATGACGCTTCGCGTGGGGACGCGCTTGGTGGTGGGCCGGATGCCCAGGGCCTCGGCGAGGGGGCTTTCGCCTTCGATGATGACCAGTGCGCCGGCTTCAATGCGCGGGAGCCAGGAAGCCGGGGCGGCAGCGGTTCCGCCGGGGAGGACGATGAGGCTGGACGACCCATCGGCCGCGGGCGTCATTCCGATAGAGCCGAGAATGGCGGGCCAGGAGGTCGGCTCGTCTCCGACCACGTGAAAGGCATATTGAAACGCGGGGCGGCCAGCTTCCAGAGCCAGGCACGAGAGTAAAAGACTAACGAGTAAGCGCATACCAGAAGCCCGCCCGAATATCGAAGTAGTTGGGCCGGCGGGGATTGCCGGTGTTGACGAGATGAGCGCCACGGAGCGCCTGCACGGTGAAAACCATGGAGGGCGGCATAGCGGACCAGCGGAACCGCACGCCGGGACCGGTTTCGGCCGTGTTGGCCCAGTATTGCCGTTTGACGTCCGCGTTCAGATTCATCGCCCAAAAGAGCTGGGCGCGGAGGGTGTTTTCATCCTCGCTACCGCCAAAGTTGCGGCCAAACTTGTTTTGGGTTTGGAAAATGGTGTTGTGGTCAAAGCGGCTGACGTAGACGGCATCGTTGGCCGTTTCGGTGAACCAACCGGGCTTGGTGTTGAGAATGGTGGGGCCGTAGAAACGGGTTAGGCTGAGGCCGGCCCGATAGTCGGACATGGCGCGGGGCACATCGTCGCGGCGAAGGTAGCTGAGCGCGGTGCCTGCTTCGGCCCAGGCGAAGATGCCTCGATGGACGGGGGTGGCGACGCCGAGCCCGAGGATGACGGCGCTTTCGGAGAGATACAGCGGGCTCGAAGCGGCCAGTTGGCTTCGATCCATGGTTCCGCTGCGGGCGTCGCCGACGAAGCGGGCCGAAAAATAAGGACGTAGGGGGCCCTTAACCTTGACGACCGTCTTGAGTTGTCCATACGCGAAGACGTCTTGCCAGCGGGAGCTGTACATGGGGAAGAGCCAGAAGGTGGTCTGCAAGCGGGCGGTGGCGGCGTGGAGATTGTGATAGGCCTTGTTGGCTTCCTGGGCTACCTTCGGATCGGGGCTGCGACGGGCAAGGTCGAACCACCGCGCTGCGACCGCGTCCTGCTTGGTGACGTTGTGGGCCCATCCCAGTTTGAGCATGATATCGAAATCGAGCGGATCGGTTTCGTGGGCGATCGCGAGGTACTTCAGGGCGTCCTTCATGTAACCCTTTTCCAAGGATTTTCCAGCGAGCACTTTCGCTTCGATGCGCCGCTCGGCTTGGGGGGCCTCGGGGCGTTTGCGCAGGGTGCGGGGCAGTTTGAGGGCAAAGCGAACGCGGTCGGCCAGCTCGGTGTCGTCGTTTTTCAGCACCTGATCGAGCAAGGGCATGGCACCGGCCAAGTCGCTGCGGTTGAGGCGGAGGAAGCCGAGCTGGGCGACCGAGAGTAGATCCTCCGGAGCCGCGCTGACGATGCGGCGGAACTCGTCTTCGGCCTCGGGCTTGTTGCCCATTTCGAGCAGAAGGTAGGCGAGTTCACGGCGTAATTCGACGTTGGCGTCGTCGAGTGCGAGCGCTTTGCGGAACTCATAGACGTAGGGATAGCGCTGGGGCAGCAGTTCGCGAGCGGCTTCCGCTACCCGGGGCTCGGTGCCGCGACTGGCGGCCAACAGGGCGGAGGTCGAGTCCTCGGCCCGGCCGAGGGCCTTCCAGACGCGACCGAGATCGAGCAGGAAGATGCGCAGGATCGGTTTGAGCTGCCAAGCCTTTTCGAAGTGGGTGGCGGCGAGCGGGAGTTCCTCGCGCTGCTCCGCGAGCTTGGCTAGCTCCTCGTGGCCAGAGTAGTTCTCCGGCAGCGCGGCCACAGCCTTTTGCCAGCGGGCGATGCCGTCGCGGAGCGGCTGATCGATGTTCTGAAAGGCCTGCTCGGCGGTCTGGCGGCTGGCAGGATCGCCGGACTTGCGGACGCGGTCAAAAACGCGGCGGGCTTCGATGACTTGGCGGGTTTCGTGCGCCAGAAAGGCATATTCGAGGGCGACGTGATGGTCGGCGGGGTCGAGTTCCATCGCTTGGCGGAACTGGTCGCGCGCGGCGGCGGTTTCCCCAATCTTGAGCAGGGTGTAGGCGAGGTCCTTGCGAATGGCTCCTCGTTCCGGGGCGAGTTTGGTGGCCTGTTCGAAGTAGCTGGCGGCTTGGTCGAACTGGTGAGAGCGAAGGGCGGCGTACGCCTTTTCGAGGACGGCATACGCAGGATCAGCGGCAACCGCGCCGGCGACGGCCGCTAGCCACATTGCGATTACTCTTGTTTGCATGGCTTTGCGACGGTAGTGCGGCGAAGCGCGGAATTCTCTCAGGCAATATAGAGAGATGGCCTTCGCTGGTGTGGATTACTTCCTGATTGACTCTTCGTTTTCCGAAGACGAGTTGCTCGTGCGTCGTTCGACGCGGGAGTTCGTGGAGGCGCGGGTCGTGCCGTTGATCAAAGACGCCTACAACAACGCTCAGTTCCCGATGGAGCTGGTTCCGGAGTTGGGCAGGATGGGTTTCTTCGGGGCCAACCTGCAAGGCTACGGCTGCGCGGGCGTCAGCAACGTCGAGTACGGCCTGATGATGCAGGAGTTGGAGCGGGCCGATTCGGGGCTCCGATCCTTCGTTAGCGTGCAGGGAGCGCTGGTGATGTACCCGATCCATGCATTCGGCAGCGAGGAGCAGAAGGATCGTTGGCTGCCTCGGTTGGCGACGGGCCAGGCGATTGGTTGCTTTGGGCTGACGGAGCCGGATTTCGGTTCGAACCCGAGCGGGATGAAGACGAAGGCGCGACGCGACGGAGACGACTGGATTCTGGACGGCGAGAAGACTTGGATTACAAACGGCTCGCTGGCGGACGTGGCGCTGGTGTGGGCACGGACGGAAGAGGGCATTCGCGGGTTCCTGGTGGAGAAGGGGACGCCCGGGTTTTCCGCTTCCGACCTGCATGGCAAACTTTCGATGCGGGCTTCGGTGACTTCGTCGCTGTCGATGGTGAACTGTCGGGTTCCGGCTTCGGCGATGTTGCCCGGGGCGAAGGGGTTAAAAGGGGCGCTCGCCTGCCTGACGCAGGCGCGCTTCGGCATCGGCTGGGGAGCGCTGGGAGCGGCGATGGAGTGTTACGAGGTAGCGCGCCAGTATGTGATTCTGCGCAAGCAGTTCGACGACCGGCCGCTGGCGTCGCATCAGTTGGTGCAGGAGAAGCTGGCGAACATGATCAGCGAGATCACGAAGGCGCAGTTGTTGGCGTTGCATGCAGGCCGGTTGAAGGACCAGGGCAAGCTGGAAGCGGCGCATGTTTCGATGTTGAAGCGGAACAATGTGGCCATCGCGCTGGACTGTGCGCGGATCGCGCGAGACCTGCTGGGGGCGAACGGGATCATGGACGATTACCCGATCATGCGCCATCTGTGCAACCTGGAAACGGTGAAAACCTACGAGGGCACCGATCACATTCACACTTTGGTGATCGGCGAACGTGTGACGGGTGTTGCGGCTTACCGGTAGGTGGCCTATACTGTTGTGAGGTAGTTCGTTCCATGCCGATACTCTTTTACGTCTTGACAGTGATTCATGTCATTGTTTGCTTGTTCCTGATGATCGTGGTTTTGCTGCAGAGCGGCAAGGCGGCCGATCTGGCCGGAGCATTTGGGGGCATGGGCTCCCAGACGGTCTTTGGGCCGCGCGGGGCAGCTACTGTGTTGAGCAAGGCGACCACGATCGCCGCGGGTTGCTTCTTGGTGACCTCGCTCTCTCTATCGATTATTTCGACGAGAAAGGGCAGCGGTGGCGGTTCGAAATCAGTATTGGAAACGACGAAGGATCCGGGGGCAGCGCAGACCAAGGGCATGCCGTCGACATCGGTAACCGTTCCCGGGGCTGAGCCGAAAGTGGAACTGTTTAATGAGAAGGGCGAGAAGGTTGGTGAGCAGAAGCTTGACCTGACCAATCCGGACGCGCCGAAGACTCAACAGCAGAAGAAGTAAATCGTGTTTTCTCCACTGCGGAGGTGGCGGAATTGGCAGACGCACTAGCTTGAGGTGCTAGCGGGAGCAATCTCGTAGGGGTTCAAGTCCCCTCCTCCGCACCATCTTTAAAAAGGCCATCCTTCGGGGTGGCCTTTTTCATTTCTTGGAAAGAGGGAGGACTCGGCGAGGTAGCCAGAGGTACACTGAAGGGGTATTATGCTCTTCCGACTCTCGGCCGTACTCATGCTGACGCTTCTGCCCCTGCTGGCGGCGGGCGAACTCTCCGGGCGACGTGCCCCCGGGTTTGCTCTCCCGGACTTAAATCTGAACTATCACGACATCGCCGATTTGCGGGGTCGCGTGGTTTTGATCGAGATCATGCAGACCAGTTGCCCGCACTGCAAAACCCTGACGGCGACCCTTGAGAAGGCGAGGCAAAAGTACGGCAACAAGATCGCAGTTTTGCACATCGTGAATCCCCCGGATAACCAGGGAACGGTGAAAAAGTACATGACGGAGAACGGCGTCACTTCGCCGATGCTGTTCGATTGCGGGCAAGTAGCGGCTTCGTACATGATGATCACGCCGCAGCGGCCTTCGCTCAGCGTTCCTCACCTTTTCGTCATCGACCAGAACGGATTTATTCGAAATGATTTTGGCCACTCGGACGCGACGAAGAGCATCTTTGAAGGTTCTGGGCTCGATGCCGAGATCGATAAAGCCCTTGCGCCGAAGCCCGCCGCGAAAAAGAAGTAGTTCATTCCTAAAAATTCGATAAGCTGTCAGAGACTCTTACCGGCATGCCTGCAGACACACTTACCCTGATCGACAACCGAACCGCGAAGACCTACGAGCTTCCTATTAAAGACGGCACTATCAAGGCCACCGATTTGCGGCAAGTCAAAGTCGACGCCGATGATTTCGGCATGATGACCTACGACCCCGCCTACATGAACACGGCGGCGTGCAAAAGCCGGATCACCTTCATCGACGGCGACAAAGGAATCCTGAACTATCGGGGCTATCCGATCGAGCAACTCGACGAGGGTTCGTACGTCGAAACCGCCTACCTGTTGTTGCACGGAGAACTCCCCAATGCCACACAACTGGCTGAGTTCAATGCCGAGCTGCTCTCCCGGGTGGAATTGCCCGCCTTTTTTGATCGGTTTTTCGATGGATTTGAGCCGCACGCCCACACGATGTCGATGTGGATGGCCGGCCTGGCGGCGCTCTCGGCCGCTTATCCGGAGTCGCGCAAGGTGTTGGAGGCGTCCGTCCGGAAGGAATATATTCTGCGGGCGATTGCTCAGGTCCTGACGCTGGCGGCCTACGCCTATCGCCGCGGCCAGGGCCTGCCCCTGATTCGGCCCAAGGCCGGGCTGGGTCTCGTCGATAATTTCATCCACATGCTCTTCGAGAAAGAGCCGCACCCGGTTCTCGTGCGCGCCCTGGATGTCCTGTTTATTCTGCACGCCGACCACGAACAGAACTGTTCGACCTCCACGATGCGTCTCGTGGGCAGTTCGCAGGCCGATCCGTTCACGTCTCTTTCTGCCGCAGCTGGAGCCTTATTTGGCCCGTTGCACGGCGGGGCGAACGAGGCCGTGCTGAAGATGCTTCGCCAGATCGGCAGCGTGGAACACATTCCCGAGTTCATCGCTCGTGTGAAAGCCGGCGAAGGCCGCTTGATGGGCTTCGGCCATCGGGTGTACAAGAACTACGATCCGCGCGCCAGAATCGTGAAGCAGACCGCGGAATCGGTGTTCGAAGTCACGGGCAAGAATCCGCTGCTCGACGTGGCCGTCGAACTCGAGCGGATCGCCCTCAGCGACGAATACTTCATTAAGCGTAAGCTTTACCCCAACGTCGATTTCTACTCCGGCTTGATTTACGAAGCGATGGGCTTCCCGGCGGACATGTTCACGGTGTTGTTCGGGGTGGCTCGGACGTCCGGCTGGCTGGCCCAGTGGGAAGAGTTGCTCGGCGACGAGGATCAGAAGATTGGCCGCCCACGACAGATTTTCCTGGGCGAAGGGAAGCGCGACTACGTCACTTTGGAGAATCGTAAGTAGCGGATTGCTGGCGCTGGTGCCGGCTCTGGCGAGTGAACTGCACACGGCAGCACGCGCCGGGGACGTCCAGCGCGTACTCGAATTGCTGCGTTCCGGGGTGCCGGTTTCGGCACCCGATACGCTCGGGGGTACTGCGCTTCACGACGCGGCGTGGAGCGGCCACAAGGAAGTGATTGAAGCGCTGCTGGCAGCGGGTGCCGACGTCAACGCCCGTCACACCGAGGGTGGTTCGACGCCGCTCCATTACGCCATCATCACCAATCGAGGACCGATCGTGAAGCTACTGCTCGAGCGGGGTGCGGATTTGGCGGCGCGCGACCGCGCCGGGTCCACCGTGCTCCACCTCGCCGCCAATCGCGGCTACGAAGAACTGGTGGACTTTCTGATCGCCAAGGGTGCCAAGGTTAATCAGGAAGACGAGAGCGGCGTCACGCCGTTGGAAGAGGCCGCCTGGAAGGGCCAGGCCACCATCGTCGCGATTCTGTTGCAGCACGGAGCCGACGCCAATCATCGGAACCCTCGCACGAAGGCGACGCCCTTGCACGCCGCCGCGCAGAAGGGCCACCCCGAAGCGGCCAAACTATTGTTGGCCGCCGGGGCATCGGCGACCGAACTGGACGGGGAAGGGACGCTGCCGCTCGATCTGGCGCTGCGCTTTCGGCAGGTTTCCGTAGCCGACGTCCTACTGGAGGGCGGCACCAAGCTGGACAAAGTGCAGAGTCGTCTGGAAGGGGCCGTGGTCGCCGGGCAGATCGAGTTGGTGCATTGGTACCTACGCCACGGAGGCCGCGGCGACTCCCTCACTGCGCTCGGTTCCACGTTGCTCCACGACGCGGCTCTGAAGGGCCATTTGGAGGTGCTGCAAGTGCTCCTCGGAGCGGGCAGCAAAGTCACCACGCTGAACGCGAGCGGGGCGAGCGCGCTGCATGATGCCGCCCTCGCCGGCCAACGCTCGGCGGCGGCGCTACTCCTGGATCGGGGAGCGGCGATCGACCTGAAAGAGCGCGAGACCGGCGCCACCCCGCTGTTTCTTGCCGCTTCTTGGGGTAGGCTAACCGTGGTGGAGCTTTTGCTGGAGCGCGGGGCCAATCGACTCCTCCGCAATAAAGCAGGCAAAACGCCCCGCGAGATTGCGAAGGAAAATGGATATGCGGAACTAGCCGAAATCCTCTAAAAGGAAGCCAAACTGACCATGTTGCCGAATGATTCTGAATTGATGCCGATGCTGCGCCAACGCGTGTTCAGCGCCCTTTTGGGCGATGTGCTCGACAAGATGGGCTTTTTGCACCAGTTTCTGCCGCCAGAAGTCCGGCCGCTGCGAGACGACATGATCGTCGTCGGCCGCGCGATGCCGGTGCTCGAAGTGACCTTGCCGGAGGCGGCCGACCCGCTCCGCAAGCCGTTTGGGCTCATGCTCGAAGCGCTCGATGATCTGAAGCCGCTCGAAGTTTACGTGGCCGCGGCGGGCATGCCCCCCTATGCGCTGTGGGGCGTGCTCATGTCCACCCGGGCCCACCAACTCGGCGCCGCCGGGGCAGTGATGGACGGTTACTCCCGCGACACGGCCGGCATCCTCGAAGTCGGCATGCCCGTCTTCTCCACCGGTTGCTACGCCCAGGATCAAGGCCCCCGGGGCGAGGTCGCCGACTTCCGGGTGCCCGTGCAATTTGGCCGCGTCCGCGTTGCCCCTGGCGATCTGATTTTCGGCGACCGAGATGGGGTGCTGGTCGTCCCGCGGGCCGCCGAAGAGGAATGCATCCGCCTGGCGCTCGAAAAACTCGAGGGCGAAAACCTGGTTCGCGTCGCCATCCAGAATGGGATGAGCACCGTCGAGGCGTTCGCCAAATACGGGGTGATGTAGGTTTGCGCGCTCTCATACTCGGAGCTGGATTTACCGGTGCCCGCGTCGCCCGCCGCCTGCAAGCCGCTGGTCACGAGGTTCTCTGCACGAATTCGCAGAACCTGCCGCTGCCCGACGTCTCGTTTCTGAACACCCTCGGCGGCGACGACTGGGTGGTGCTGCACTCGATCCCCGTCATCCGGCAACCCGAAGGCCCCTGGGAGCCGACGCCACTCCTCGTCCCAGCCTTACGCGGGAAGGCTCGGCGGGTCGTCTACATCTCCACCACCGGCGTCTACGGCGATGCCCGCGAGGTGAACGAAACGACCCCGGTCAACGGCCGCACGCCGCGCGAAACGCTCCGTCTGGAAGCCGAAAAGGCGGTCGCCGAAGGCCCATGGTCCAGTTGCATCCTCCGGCCGGCCGCCATCTACGGACCCGGTCGTGGTGCCCACGTTTCGATGCAAGAGGGCAAGTGGAAAATCGGAGGCGACGGCAGCAACTTCGTCTCGCGCATCCACGTCGACGACCTGGCCACGCATGCGCTGGCCGCCCTGACGAGCGACGTTACGGGAGCCTGGCCGGTCGCCGACGAAGAGCCCTGCACTACCATCGAAATCACCCGATTCTGCTGCGAGTTGCTGGGCCTGCCGATTCCCGAATCGGTCGCGCCCGGTTCGCTCGACGAGACCCGCCGAGCCGACCGCCGCGTGGACGGTCGGGCGATTCGAGCCCGGCTCGGCATCACTCTCGAATATCCTAGCTACCGAACCGGCATTCCAGCATCCCTTTAGGAAGAATATGGCAGATCAAAAGTTTGATGCATTTTTGCTCGTTGGCTTCGGCGGACCCGAGAAGCGGGAGGACGTAATCCCCTTCCTGGAGAACGTCCTGCGCGGGCGTAACGTCCCCCCCGAACGGATGCTCGAGGTGGCCGAGCACTACTACCACTTCGACGGGGTGAGCCCCATCAACACCCATTGCCGGGAGCTTCTCGCCGCCGTCACCGCCGATTTCGCCGCCCACAACGTCGACCTGCCGCTCTACTGGGGCAACCGGAACTGGGACCCCTACCTTCCCGACACGATGGCCACCATGAAGGCCGCCGGCATCAAGCGCGTCCTTGCATTCCCCTCTTCGGCCTTCAGCTCTTACAGCGGCTGTCGCCAGTATCGGGAGAACCTAGCCGACGCCGTCACCGCCGTCGGCGACATCGAAGTAACCACCATCCGCCGCTTCTTCAATCACCCCGGCTTCATCGAAGTGATGATCGAAAGCGCCAAGGACGCCATGGCCGCCCTGCCGGGCGCAAAGATCCTCTTCACCGCCCACAGCATTCCGAACTCGATGGCCGATACGTGCTCCTACACGGGTCAATTGCAGGAGGCTTGCCGCCTGGTAGCGGAAGGTGCCGGCGTTTCCGACTGGAGCCTCGCCTATCAGAGCCGCAGCGGCCCGCCAACCCAGCCCTGGCTCGAACCGGATATTCTTGACGCGCTGCGAACCGAGAAGGCCGCCGGCACCGCCGCTGTCGTCGTGCAGCCCATCGGCTTCATCAGCGACCACATGGAAGTGATGTTCGATCTCGACTACGAGGCGAAGCATTTGGCCGAGCAGCTGGGCTTGCCGTTTCTCCGGGCCGCGACGGCCGGGACGCACCCGCGCTTCGTCACGATGGTGCGGGAACTCGTCGCCGAGTACTTGCACGGCGCGCCGCCGCTGTCGGTCGGCATCCTACCTCCCCGCCCCATGGTCTGCCCCGTGGATTGCTGCCCTCGCCCGGCCGGTCGTCCAGGGGTACGATAAAGAGCGATGAAAGATGTGATTGCTGAGTACCACCATTGGAAGGCCCAGGGAGAAGGTTTGCGCACAGAAGCGATGCGAGCGATGGAATCGCGCTATCGCGAACTGCTGACGGAAGCCATTCAGATTGCCGAGGAGTATCGGGCTGACTTCGGCGTTGCCTTGAAGCTGCCCGCCGGCGTGGCCGCGTTTGAGTTTAAAGCCGGAGGCGGGAAGAAGGCGAAACCGGCCGCGCCGGCCGTCGTGGCCCCCGCCTCGGTCCCGGCTCCGCCGTCGGCTCCCAACCCGAAGCTGGGGCCCCTCGAAAGGCGCCTCGCCGCCGCCCGCAAAAAGCTCGAAGCGGCGAAGGCGGCCGGATCACCGACCAAGAATCTAGAAGACAAAATCTACGAGATCGAAGACGAGATCCGGCTGGCCCAACTGGCTTAGTACAGCGGTTTATCTTTGCTATCGAAGCCGGTCTTACCCAGCGATTTGAGCAACGCTTCGGCCCCGGTGCGCATCAGGACGAGGTCGCTCGGTCCTTGGAAGAAGGTGAAGCCCTCGTCCATGTACTGCTTGATCTGCTCGGGCGTACCGGCGGGCCGGCCCACCGGCTTCCCGTTTTTCTTGGCAGAAGCGACGATTTTCTTCAGCGCGGCTTGATAGGCCGGGTTGTCCGTCTTCCCGCGAAAACCCATCGAATAGGAAAGATCATTCGTTCCGATGAAGATCACGTCGACGCCTTTGGTTGCCGTGATCTCGTCGATCCGGTCGAGCGCCCGCACCTCTTCGATGATGATGATGGTCACCGCGTTGCGGTCAGCAAAATCGGCGTAGCCTTCCGGGGCCGGCCAGCGGAGCGACGGCAAACCGGGGCCAGAACCGCGACGGCCATTCGGCGGATACTTCGTCGAATCGGCCGCTTGCTTGGCTAACTCCGGCGTCGACGTGAAAGGGAAGACGACCCCCAGGGCCCCCGCGTCCAGGGCCCGTTTCGCGGTCCACAGCTCGTTCACCGGCACGCGAATGAAGGGCACGGCCTTCAGCCCCCGCGTCGCCAACACCATGTTGCGCGCCGTCTCCAGCGTAATTGGCGAGTGCTCCATCTCGATCCACAAAAAATCGAAACCCATGTTTGCCAACGACGCCGCAACGTCCGCGCTGGCCACGGTCACGGTGGCGCCGATCACCGGCTTCCCTTCCCGAATCAACTTCTTGACGGGATTCTCCCAAAGCTCTTGCGCGGCCAGCGGAAGCGTCAAGGCCCAAAGTGCTGCTGTCCATTTCATATCGACTGTTCTGTCTCCTTGGCGGACACAGTAGCCGCCGGGGGGAAAGATATCACAAGATAGTAGAGCATGCGCAATCTGATCCTCTCCGCCCTCGTGTTGTCGGTCGCCATTCAAGCTGAGTCCCCAGCCGTGACCAAAGTTCTGACGCTGTTCAACGACCTGAATACGGCCAAGAACGAGAAGGCCGCTGGCCGCGTGAAGAAAGTCAATTTCACCCTCACCGATGGGGAACTCAATGAGTATCTGCGCCACGCTCTTACCGTCAATCCTCGGCCCGGCCTCAATGCCATGCGGGTGCAGTTTTACCCGAGTAACTACTTGGCCACGCTGGTCACCGTCGACTTTGACGCCGTCGAACGTTTTCGTCCCGGCACCGTGCCGATGCTCCTGCGGCCGATCCTAAATGGCAAACGCGCGATTCAGGTTGATGTCCGACTACAACCCCAGGCGGGCACCGCCACGTTTTCCGTCGAGAAGGCGTCGTTTGAGAGTGTCCGTATTCCGGCCTTCGTCGTCGAGCAGATGATCGCCGTGGTCGCTTCGCGCCAAGCGGAAAAGTTCGATACGACCAAGCCTGTCCCGCTCCCCTTCGGCCTGCAAACCATCCGCACCGACTTAGGCAAAGTCAGCGGAGCCAATTGAATTGCTAGGATATGAATATGAAGCTTGTCACTTTCTTCGCCGCCGCGACGATGGCGGCCACCGCGGCCGATCCTTCCACCCTGGTCGTTGATCGCGGCCTGCCGCAAGCCAACTGGAACAACGCCGCCGGCGTCACCGAACGCAGCAATGTTCGCTGGACGCTTTATGAACAAGGCTTTGTCGCCGATGAGATTCGCCTCGGCGAACCCGGCGAGAGGTGGGTGGTCGACAAGGTCCGCGTGTGGACCGTCCCTGGCGCCCGCGGCGTTGACCCGGCCACGCTCGGCGACTTTTATTCCAACGTCCGTCTTTACCTCGGCCCGGCGGCCGGCGACTTGAGCAAGGTGGCCAGCGCCGATCTGCAGCCCGGCAGCAACGAAGGGTCCGCGCAAGTTCGGATCGCCGATGGCGTCATGGAGGGTGCACCGCTCTACGACGATTTCGGTGCCCACTACCGCATCTGGCAGGTCGATTTCACGGATTTGAACGTTCCGGTAGCCGGTGGCGACACCTATCGCTTCGGACCCCTCGGCACCGGTCGCGATAAGCAGGCATGGTTCACGCACGGCGCCAACGCCGCCAAGAGCGCCGCTCGTCAGGACGGGGCCGACGACAAGCTATTCCTGTACGACACCGAAGGGAAGTTCGCCGGCGAGTACGTCGCCAGCGGCAAAACATGGAATAAGGGCGCTGACCTCAACGTGCAGGTCTTCGCGCATCTGGACGCGGAAGTGACGGTCGAAGAAGGCCAACTCGCCGTTCGTGGTGCACTCGCCGCGCAGATCGATCCCGCCACGGTCCGCGTCAACGGAGCCGCACCGCGTGGTTTCTCGATTGGCGAAGGCAATCAGAAGATCGTCTTCAGCGGTGCAGCCAAGGGTTGCCTTTCGGCCCAGCGGTTCGACGGTGCCGCCGTCCGAGGCTGCGTTCGTTAGTTCTGGGAAGATGTTTTCGGCTCTTCGAAGGTAATCGTCGATTCCGTCGAGAATTTCCTAAAGTCGCTGTAGTTCACTTCGATCCGCACGCGCTTCATCACGCCGAGTAGCCGTGCGTTGGCGGAGATCTTCACCGTCTGCGGGAAGCAGACTTCGTTATTCACGCGAGTCTGGTCGATCTTCACGGATGCGTCCGGCTGTAAACGCAAGATGAAAAGGCCGAACGAGATCGTATCGGTCGTCTTCATATCGAGCCGCATCCAGTCCGACGTCTCCTTATCGACGCACGCTTCGCCCTGGAATTTCTTCAGCTGGTCGGCCCGCCGACCTTTGGGTTTGAATCCGTCCCGCGGCACACCCCGGATCAGCCAGCACGGTCGACCATT
This sequence comes from Acidobacteriota bacterium, assembly GCA_026394015.1. Taxonomy (GTDB): domain Bacteria; phylum Acidobacteriota; class Terriglobia; order Bryobacterales; family Bryobacteraceae. The sequence continues at coordinate 38,413 of JAPKZA010000272.1, read as the reverse complement.
TACAACCGAATCACCCAGCAGCTTGAGATCAAACGCTTCGAGCAGTTGCCGTCGCCCCTCCAACTCCTCTTTTTGGGCGGCGGCGGATTCCCCCCGGCGCTTGGCCCGGGCGGCCGGCGTCTCTTTCTTGATCTTGGCAATCTCTTTGTCGATCTTCTCTTTTTCCTCGCGGAGTTCCCGCTCGGTCAGCGACTTGCCGTTCCGGGCGACGACCTTTTCCAGTTGGGTCCCGTCATAAAACAGAACGTCCTTGGTCGTTCGTTCGACAGACTTACTCTTACCGTCTTTGTCGAAGAACTCAACCGTCGAGTCCTCGCGAAACGTGTACTGGTCCCGGACGGCGTAGTTTCGTTCGTCCTTTTCGACGGCACGGCGAAAAATGTCTTTCGGATCCTGTCCGAACGCAGCGAATGCGAAGAAGAAAATGACGATGGAAACGCGCACGTACTAGAAACGTAGCAGAGTCTATTTTCGTTTCGGGCACTCTACAATGAAAATAGCCTATGAACCTACCCGCTACCGCGCAGCGATTCCTCGAGCAGCAAAGAGCGCAAGTTCGAAACCTCCGCCCCACTCGAAAAATTGTCTTCCCGGAAGGCGACGACCCGCGGGTCATCCAGGCGGCCAGCCGCCTTCGGCAGGAACAGCTCATCGAACCGATCCTCGTCTCCGGCCTGCAGGACGATCGCTACTGGAGGATCCTGTACGAACGACGTCGCGCGAAGGGCTCGACCGAACTCGAAGCCCGCGCCCTGGCCCGCACGCCGCTCTATTACGCAGCCCTGATGGTCGCCGCGGGAGATGCCCACGGCTTCGTAGGCGGCGCGGCAACGACGACCGCGGACACCGTCCGGGCCGCTCTCCAATGCGTCGGCCCCGGGGCCGGCGTCCGCACCGTTTCCAGCGTCATGTTCGTCTGCGCTCCTGATCGCGTCTACGCCTTCGCCGACTGCGCCATCATCGCCGAGCCCACCGCCGTCCAACTCGCCGAAATTGCCATCGCCACGGCGGCCAGCGTCCGTGCCGTGATGAAGGAAGAACCGTACATCGCCATGCTCTCCTTTTCCACCAAAGGGAGCGCCCAGCACTCTTCGGTATCGAGGGTCCAGGAAGCGGTCCGCATCGTCGCCGAACGCGCCCCCGATTTGCAGATTGACGGCGAACTGCAAGTGGACGCCGCCCTGGTGGCCTCCGTCGCACAAAGCAAAGCCCCGGGCTCTCGCGTCGCCGGTCGTGCCAACGCCCTGATCTTCCCGGATCTTGGCAGCGGCAACATCGGCTACAAACTCGTCGAACGTCTCGCGGGGGCCGCCGCGTACGGACCCTTTCTCCAAGGGCTCGCCAAGCCCGTCAACGACCTCTCCCGGGGCTGCTCCGCCGACGACGTTTACGCCGTCGCCCTCGTCACCGCCCTGCAATCCTGATGCTTCCCCTCGTCTACCATCCCGACTACGATCTCAACCTGGGCGCGCATGTCTTCCCCGCGCAGAAGTATCGCCTGATCCGCGAAGCCCTAGCCGATTGGGCCGTCCACACGCCAGAACCGGCCACCGACGAAGACATTCTCCGCGTGCACTCGCCCGCCTGGACCATCGCCCTGCGCGACGGCACCCTGACCCCGCAGCAGATCCGGACCCTGGAAATCCCTTGGTCCCCCGCCATGGCGCGCGGCTTCTGGCTCGCCGCTGGAGGAACGATTCTGGCCGCACAGTTGGCGCTCAAAGCCGGTGCCGCCTATAACATCGGCGGCGGCTTCCACCACGCCTTCCCCAACCACGGCGAAGGCTTCTGCGCCATCCACGATGTCGCTGTCGCCATCCGTAAGCTCCAGGCCGATGGGCTGATCCGCAGGACTCTGATTGTCGATACCGACGTCCACCACGGCAACGGCACCGCGGCCATCTTCGCAAGCGACCCGAGCGTGTTCACGCTCTCCATCCATCAGCTTCACAACTACCCCGCGCAAAAGGCCCCCTCCACTCTCGACATCCATCTCCCGGACGGCGTCGAAGACGACGAGTATCTCGCCGTGCTCGAACCCGCCGTGGCGAAGGCCATCGCCGATTTCGTCCCGGACATGTTATTCTACGTCGCCGGCGCCGATCCCTACTACGACGATCAACTCGGCGGTCTCGCGCTTTCGATCGAAGGGCTAGCCGCCCGCGACGGGGTGGTTTTTTCCGCCGCTCGCCGCGCGGGAATCCCCTCGGTTACCGCCCTCGCCGGCGGTTACGCGCGCCGGGTCGAAGACACCGTCTCCATCCACGTCAACACCGCCCGCGAAGCCTACAAAACGCTGTCTTCGTAGCCATAGTCAGGCACCGGCAACGTCCCCGAGATCGCCCTCCATGCCTTGTACGTGTCCTTCAAACCGACCCCAAACTCGGTCGGCTTGAACTTCAGCACCCGCTGGGCTTTGGTCACCAGCATCGTGATCGGGGGCAGGTCGAAGTAGAAGCCGAAGTAAAGCTTCGGCCCCAGCGGATGACCGCCCGCCTTCAGCAGTTTTTCGCGGGCAACTTTCACCAGCTCGACGTCCTTTTTGCCCGCGGCTTCGGCCAGCGCCTGCACGGTCTCGATCTGCGTGATCGCCTTCGGACTGGCGATATTGAACGCGTGCCCCACCGCTGCCGGAATCGTCATCGCGGCCATGGCGGCGGTCACCATATCTTTCACAAACACGAACTGCATCAGTCGCCGCCCATCGCCCGGGATCACGATCTTCCGGTTATCGCGAAAACGCTCCCAGAAAAACGACTCCCGATGAAACGGATTTCCCGGCCCGTAGATGTAGGGCGGCCGCAGCGTCACCACCGGCATGGCATAGCGCTGATGCAGCCGAAACAGCATCCGCTCGCTCATCGCCTTATTCCGGACGTAAGCATCCGGGTGGTTCTCTTGCGCCAAGCCGTCGCCCTCGTAGTGGTTGAGCCCTTCGCCGTACGCTGCCACGCTCGAAACAAAAATGTACCGCTGCAGCGTATCGCCCACGGCCAACGCCGTCGCCTCCACCTGCGCCGCCGTCGTGCCCCGTTCCCAGTCGTAGACGTTATCGAAGACCACTTCGAACTTCTGCCCGGCCAGTGCGGCGCGGATCTGCGCCGGATCGTTCCGGTCCGCCATCAAGTTGGCGATCGTCTTTTTGCCCACCGAACCCAGGTCGTGCGTGGCGCGACGATGCAGCACCGTGACGTCATGACCAGCCTTCACCAGCTCGGTTACCAGTAAGCGTCCAATGAAAAGCGTGCCGCCAATAACCAGAACTTTCATGTAAAAAAGACGCGCAGGGAAAAAATCCTCCCGCCCTGCTATCCTAGCATCGGAATGCAAAGTCGCGTCACTGCTCCCGTGCAAACCATCACCACCATCCTCGTGGATGATGAGGCCTTGGCCCGCGATGAACTCGCGTTCCTGCTCCGCGATTTCCCCGAAATCGAGATCGCCGCCACCGCCGCCAACGGCATCGAAGCCGTCAAGCTCATCGAAGACATCGAACCCGACCTTGTCTTTATGGACGTGCAGATGCCCGGCCTGGACGGCCTTGGCGTGATCAAACGCCTTCGCGAAAAGAATATCCCGCTGCCCCATTTTGTCCTCGCCACGGCCTTCGACAACTACGCCGTCGAAGCGTTTCAGCTGGAGGCGATGGACTATTTACTGAAGCCCATCGAAAAAGAACGGCTCGCCAGCGCCGTCGAACGGGCCCGCCGCAACATCGCCGAACGGCAGAAGCCGCTGGCCGAATCGCCTACCATCGTCCGGGCCGGGCCCGTCCGAGCCAAAATCCTCGTCCGCCGCGAGAACCGCAATTTCATCGTCGATTCGCAGGACATCATCTACGCCACCATCGACGATGGACTCATCACCGTCGTCTGCCAGGGCATCGAAGGCGAATCCACCTACAAGACGATTGAAGAGCTGCAATCCACCCTCGACCCCGAAACCTTCTGGCGGGTACACCGGTCTTGGCTCGTCAACACCAACCGGATCAAGGAAGTCATCCCGTGGTTCAAATCCAGCTTCCAACTGAAGATGGACGACAAGCGCGGCACCGAAGTCCCGGCCAGCCGGGTCCAGACGAAGAAACTCCGAACGCTGTTAAAGCTGTAGCGCCTTCCGCTCCACCCGCTGCCAATAGCGCGAAAATCGCTTCAGGTCGTACGGCCCGGCGGCGGCGATGAACGGGTCGTCGTTCACCATCTCCGCGCCCAATTCCCGAGCCTGCGCCGTGATGCGCGGGCACTCGGTAAAGGTCGTCACAATCCGCTCCGCTCCGTGCTCCGCCGCAAACTTCCGCACGAGCATCTCGACGTCGCCCTTCGCGATCACGACGTCCAACTCCAACAGACATTCGTAGAGGAAGACGATCCGCTTCAGCGAATGCCCTTTGTCCTCGAAAACGAAGATCGCCGGAGCCCCCGGCAACAGCGGCCGCAGCCCGTCTTCGTGCATCCAAACGACCGTCTTCATCGAAATAGCTCCTGATCGATCGCTTCGTAGGACTTTCCAAAAGGGCAATCCTGGTTGCGTCCACAACCGCGGCAATACTCCCCAGCCGTATACTTTTCGAGGTTTTCGCGATTGAAAATGTACGGCTTCGAGCCAAACGTGGACGCGACCCATTGAAACGATAAGTTATTGCTCGCCGGGTCGCCGTCCAACAGATGCGTCAGAAAGAATTGCGCCGCCGCCTGCCAACGAACCCGCCGCCAATGGATCACGTAGGCGGCAAACCACATCCGCGCGTGATTGTGCAGGTAGCCGGTCGCCTTCAGCTCGGCCACAAACCCATCCATGCAGGCCAGACCCGTCTCCGCGGCCGCCACCTCAGCCGGCAACTCCCGCTGTTGCGCGACCCGGCCTTGGCGCTTCGGCTCCTCCCGGTCCTCCCAAACGCCCTCGCCAATCTGACCATAAACCCGCCGCCAGTAATCGCGCCACGCGTACTCCTGAACCAGCTTTTCGGGGTTCGGCTGCCCCAGCGCCCCGCGCCGAACCTCGCCCATCGTCAACACCCCGTGCCGCAGGTACGGACCCAACCGCGTCACCGCGCCGCTCAAAAAGTTCCGGCTCCGCGCGTACCGGTCCGGATTCACCCGATCGAACAGCGCCCGGGCCGCCCGTCGACCGCCGCGCGTCTCGCTCACGGCTTCCCCGTGCACGAGTGCCTCCGGAAACTCGGCCTTCAAATACCCGACCATCTCCTCGCGAGAACCGAATTCGCGTCGCATCATTTCGTTTTGCCTCCCCGGCAACGATCGCTGCAGTAAACCACCCGCTCCCAATCCCGCTCCCACTTCTTGCGCCAAACAAAAGGGCGCCCGCAGGTCTTGCACACCTTGCTCGGCAGGTGTTGTTTCTTCACGCCCTTCACCGGCCTAGCGCCTCAAATCGTAATGCCGACCGTCCACAAAACGAACCCGACCGCCTGCCGGAAGTACAGCCACCAATCCTGCAAGCCGGCCTCCTGCTTGATCGCCCGCGGCGAACCGAAAACTTGCAAACCGCGGAATTCGAGCATTTTCTTAGCTCGATAGATGTGATACCCATCGCTCACTAAGATGCAGCTCTTCAGCCCCGAGCGCCTCATTATTTCCGCCGCCACCGTCGTCGAATGCGCCGTCGTCTCCCCTTCGCCCTCCAGCAGGATCGCCTCTGGAGGCACCCCGTGGTTCATCAGGTAGTTCCGCCCCACCACCCCTTCGGTAAACACCGGGTCCCCACCGGCGCCCCCCGTCGTCAGAATCCGCCGCGCCAGCCCCTGCTGAAACAGATCCAAACCATGGTCCAACCGCGCCCGCAATACCGGCGAGGGTTTGCCCCGATACTCGGCCGCGCCCATGATCACAATCACGTCCGCCGCCGCCGCCTCATCCACTACCGACTGCTTATGAATTTCGAACGTGATTCGGCCCAGCCAGCCCAAGAGGCCGACCACGGCCAGGGCGAGCGCCAAACGAATCGATCGTTGCATGTGCTTGTGCGGTATCCTTAGCATTCTACTGGAATGTTCGTCAACGTAACTCCCCTCGGCGCCCGCAACCCCCTCTGCACCACCATCCGCAAAGCGATCCAGAAAGGGATCCGCACCGAGGACGGGTTCGCCGTCGTCGAAGGCTTCCATCTGGTGGACGAGGCCTATCGCAGTAATCTCCTCGTCGACACCGTGATCGGCACCGACTCCGCGCTCCAGAACTGGCAAGCCCCGCGCGAGGCCTACACCGCTACGCGTGTCTTTTCGGTTGATTCCGTCACGTTTTCTACGTTTTCGACTACCGAGACGCCACAGGGAATCCTCGCCCTCGTCCGTCTCCCGGAATGGGAAATGGAAGACCTCCTCAGCTTTCCCGCGCTCGTCGTCATTCTCGATGGCCTCCAGGACCCCGGCAACGCCGGTGCCGTCGTCCGCGCCGCCGAGGCGTTCGGAGCTACAGGAGTTGTCTTCCTGAAGGGTTCCGCCAGCCCCTATCACCCCAAAACCCTCCGCGCCGCCGCCGGGTCGCTGTTCCGTATTCCGTTCGTCCCCGCCCCTGGGCTCCCCGATTTTGAGTTCCCGCTCTACGCAACCGCCAAAGCGGATGCCGAACCCATCGATGCGGTCGGCTGGCGCCAACCCTGCGGCATTGTTATCGGCAGCGAAGGCCACGGCGTGCGGCCAGAGATCCTCGCTGTCACCCGGCCCGTCACCATCCCCACCCGCACCGTCGAAAGCCTCAACGCCGCCGTCGCGGCCGGAATCGTCCTCTACGAAGCCCGCCGCCAGCGGAATCGCCCATGAGCCTGTTCGGCAACCCGGCACCGGACTCCTCCCGGCGTCCGCTTGCCGAACGGCTCCGCCCCCACTCCCTCGATGACTACATCGGCCAGGAGCATATCCTCGGCCCGGGCAAACCGCTCCGCCGCGCCATTGAGAACGACCAACTCGGGTCCATCATCCTCTGGGGCCCGCCCGGCGTCGGCAAGACGACGCTAGCCTCCATCATCGCCCAGACCACGAAGGGCGACTTCGTTCCCTTCAGCGCCGTCCTCAGCGGCATCAAGGAAATTCGTGAAGTCATGGCCCGCGCCGAACAGACCCATCGCCTCGGCCGCCGCACCGTGCTCTTCGTCGACGAAATCCACCGGTTCAACAAGGCTCAGCAGGACGCGTTTCTCCCCTACGTCGAAAAGGGAGATGTCACCCTCATCGGCGCCACCACCGAAAATCCGTCCTTCGAAATCGTCGGCGCGCTCCTATCCCGCTCGCGCGTCTTCACGCTGCAAGCCCTCTCCACTACCCAAGTGGTCACGCTCCTGCGTCGCGGCCTCGCGCTACTCGAAAAGACCGCCACCGATGACCTGCTCGAACAGATCGCCGTCTTTTCGAATGGCGACGCGCGGACGGCTTACAACATCCTCGACCTCGCCGCCAGCGCCGTCGATGGCCCCGAAATCGCCGAAGCCGTGCTCGAAGAGGTCCTCTCGCGCAAAGTGCTGCTGTACGACAAGGGCGGCGAAGAACACTACAATCTCGCCTCCGCCCTGCAAAAATCGGTCCGCGCCTCCGACGCCGACGCCGCCCTTTACTGGCTCGGCCGTATGCTCGAAGCTGGGGAAGACCGCATGTTCATCGCCCGCCGTCTCGTCCGCATGGCCGTCGAAGACGTCGGCCTGGCCGATCCCCGCGCCGTCGAACATGCCATCGCCTGCCAACAGACCGCGCACTTTCTGGGCATCCCGGAAGGCGATCAAGCCCTGGCGCAGATCACCCTCTACCTCGCCCTGGCTTCCAAATCCGACGCCGCCTATCAGGCCCTCAACACCGTCCGCGCCGAAATCCGCCAGGCGGTTGCCGAACCCGTCCCCCTGCACCTCCGCAACGCCCCTACAAAGCTCATGAAGGGCCTCGGCTATGGCACCGGCTACAAACACGCCCACCAATACGCCGACGCCGTCACGGGCATGGAATGCCTGCCGCCGTCCCTGGCCGGTCGCGAGTTCTACCAACCCAACGACCGGGGCGTCGAAAAGAAAATCGCCGAACGTCTTCGCGAAATCCGCGAATCGAAAAAACCGTAGCGCCGCTTATTTGCGCGCCGTCACCGTAATCTCAATCCGCGCCTTGCCCACCAACTTCGCAACGCCAACCGTCGTCCGCGTCGGACGAGGTTCCGGGATAATGCTCGTGTAGACCGTGTTCATCCGCGCGAACATCTCCATATCGGTCAGATAAACCTGCACGGCCACGGCATCGGCAAAGGTACAGCCGCCTGCCTTCAGAATCTCCTCGACGTTAGCAAGCGTCTGCTTCACTTCGTCTTCAAACTTCTCTGGATAGGCGCCTGTCTTGTCCGCGCCCGTCTGGCCGGAGACATAAAGCGTGCCCCCGCTGAGGATGCCGGGAGAAAAATTCCGGCTGGGTTTAGCGTCTTTGGGAACCACGACTTTCTTGTCTGCCGCGGTGAGGAAGGTGGTAACCATCAAAAGAAGGAGGAATATGCGCATGTTGAGTGTAGGATACCCCACCTATGCGCAGGAATACTTAGAACCATGGTCTAGGAGCAGCAGTACTACGGAGACAAGGCCAGCGGCCGCCCCTGCTAAATGCTAAGCTGATGCAATAAAAGGACTTTCTGTCCCCTGGAATTCCGCCCGTGCGACGTACTACCCGAAACGAATTTGCGTACCACGTACCCCGGTTGCTCTCGTACCAGTTCACATTGAACCCGGGGTTCCATTGTTCGCTTTCCCGCCCCGTAGGAACCTAGTGAAGACGTTAACGACGTCTTCATCGCGCTCCGGAACAGGAGCATGAGGATCGGGCCTTTGCTGCGGGCCAAAGATTTAGGAGGGTGTATTTTGATTCAAGACAAAAACAAGAGCGACCGGCGGACCGGCGACCGGTTTCCCATCGAGCGGGAAGTCCGATACAAGGTTCTCAACAAGAAGAACTCGGACGAGATGGGGGTCGGGCAGACCGTGAATATGAGCAGCAATGGGGTTTACTTCACCACTGAGCACATGTTGTTACCGGGCAAACGCCTGGAACTAGCCATCAGTTGGCCAGCGCAGTTGAACAACCAGACGGCCCTCAAGCTCGTCGCCCGCGGCAGAATCATCCGCTATGAGGAAGGACGCGCCGCCATGGAAATTCAGCAGTACGAGTTCCGCACCGCCAAGGCGGCCCAAGACTAATCCTTTGATTCTCCGCTAATAGTTTTGCGTTTGGCAGGGCTCGTTCAACATGGGCAAGTTTGGTCCGTCCTCCACCGATCAAGTCCTCTTGTTTTGGGCCATGAGCACGCTCGTTTTCCTGCTCATGGTGACGATGGCGTTCTTGTTGTTTCGCATTCTGATCAAGCTCTACATCGAGCGGAGTAAAGAGCGGGAAGGTTCCGGCATCAAGGCCAAGCTGGTCATGGGAGCCATGATCTTAAGCTTCCTTCCCGTCATCTTCATGGTGTTGTGGAGCTATCAGGTGCTCAACCTGAATATTAAGCAGTGGTTCAGCCGGCCGGCCGAGGGGGTCCGCCTGGAGCTGATCGAGCTCGGCAGCTCGGTCAAAAACGAGTTCCAACTCCGCCTCAGCGCCCAGGGCCAATGGCTCGCCCGCTTGCCGGAACTGGAAGCCTACGCCACCGGCGGCGAGAAAGCGTCCAAAGTCTTTGATCGGTTCTGTGCGGATAACGACATCGCCGAAGCCTACCTGATCACCCAGCAAGCCGCCCGCCTCACCGTCTGCGGCTACGATAGCCGCGGGCGAGCCGAAAGCAGCAAGCCCACCGTCTTCCGCGTCGCCCTTCGCTCCGGAAGCACCCTTGTCGTGGCCGCTCTCTTCCCCATCGATCTCGAAACCACCGAGCGCGATATTTCGCGCTACGTCGCCGACTACGACCAACTCAGCGTCAACCGAAAAGAGACCCGCCAACTCTACCTCACCTACCTCGCCCTCATCACGCTCTTCATCCTCTTCGTCGCCGCCTGGGTCGCCCTCTTCCTTTCCCGGCAGATCACCGAACCGATCACCGCCCTCCTTACCGCCGCCCGCGAAGTCCGCGCCGGCAATCTGAACCACCGCATCAATGTCGGAGCCATCGACGAACTCGCGACGCTCATCCGCGCCTTCAACGAGATGACCCAAGCCCTGGAAACTTCGAGCCGCGAACTCGAAGCCCGGCGCCGCTTCACCGAAACGATCCTGGAGTCTATCCCCACCGGCGTCATCAGCATCACTCCCGACGGACGGATTCAAACCGTGAACAGCGCCCTGCAGCAAATGTTGCCCGGCGTCCGCGTCACGGACTCGACGCGCCTCGAGCACCTCTTCGGCCCCGAAGACGCAACCGAACTCCGCTACCTGATGAATCGCGCCCGCCGCACCGGCGTCGCCTCCCGCCAACTCGATCTCGCCCTCAACGGCCGTACCCTCCACCTCTCCGTCACCGTCGCCCCCATCGACCAACGCGTCACCTCCGGCTTCGTGCTCGTCCTCGAAGATACGAGCGAACTCCTGCGCGCCCAAAAAGCCGCCGCCTGGCACGAGGTCGCCCGCCGCATCGCCCACGAAATCAAGAACCCGCTCACCCCCATCGCCCTCAGCGCCGAACGCATCGCCCGTCATCTGGATAAATCCCCCACCACGGCCGAGTTCGCCCGCGTCATCCGGGAATCCACCCGCACCATCGCTCACGAGGTCGAAACCGTGAAAACCCTGGTCGACGAGTTCTCCCAATTCGCTCGTTTCCCCGCCGCGCAGCCGCAATCGTCCGATCTCAACGAAGTCGTCGAAACCGCGCTCGCCGTCTTCGCCGGACGGCTCGACTCCATCGCCATCACCAAAAGCCTGGCGCCCACCTCCGTTGAATATCGACCGCGAGCAGTTCAAACGGGTGATCGTCAACCTCATCGACAACGCCGCCGAAGCCATGGAGAACGCGCCCCTGCGCCGCCTACTTGTCTCGACTTCCTCCCCCACACCGGAATCGGTCGAACTCACCATCGCCGATACCGGCTGCGGCATCTCCGCCGAAGATAAGGAGAAACTGTTCCTCCCCTACTTCTCCACCAAGGATCGCGGCACCGGCCTGGGACTCGCCATCGTCAACCATATTCTCAGCGATCATCACGCGCAGATTCGCGTCGAGGATAACGCTCCGTCCGGCGCTCGCTTTATTATTGAGATACCGCTGCTTGTAGCGGAAGAGGTTACCACCAGCGCATGAAGCGCCATCACATTCTGGTCATTGACGACGAGCCCGGCATACGCGAAACCCTGTGCGCCGTCCTTGAAGATGAAGGCTACATCACCGAGTCCGCCTCCAGCGGAGAGGCAGGACTTGCGCGCATGGCCGAACAGATTTTCGACTGCGTCCTGCTCGACGTCTGGATGCCCGGCCTCGATGGCATGGAGGTCCTCAACCGTATCCAGGAACGCACCGAGGCCGACCGCCCCGCCGTCGTGATGATCTCCGGGCACGCGACCATCGAATCCGCCGTTCGCGCCACCAAGCTCGGAGCCTTCGACTTCCTCGAAAAACCACTCACCATCGAAAAAGTTCTCGTCGTCATCCGGAACGCCATCCAACAGCGCCGCATGGCGGGCGAACTCTCCCGCCTCGGCGAGTCCGCCGCCCGCTACCCCATCATCGGCGACAGCGTCCCCATGAAGGCCGTACGCCAACAACTCGGCCTCATGGCCGCCACCAATGGCCGTGTCCTGATCTTCGGCGAAAGTGGCACCGGCAAAGAACTAGTCGCACATTCCATTCACGCACTCAGCCAGCGAGCGAAAGAAACGTTTGTCGAAGTCAATTGCGCCGCCATCCCGGAAGACTTGATCGAAAGCGAACTCTTCGGCCACCGCCGCGGTTCGTTCGCCGGAGCCAGCGAAGACAAAATCGGCAAAATCCAAAAGGCCGACGGCGGCTCGCTCTTTCTCGACGAAGTCGGCGACATGAGTCTCCGCACGCAAGCCAAAGTTCTCCGTGTACTCGACGAACAGCGGGTCGAACCGCTCGGTGCCAACGAAAGTATTCAAGTCGATTGCCGCGTCATCGCCGCCACCAACAAGCAGTTGGAACAGGAAATCGACCGCGGGAACTTCCGCGAAGATCTTTTCTATCGTCTCAACGTCATCCCCTTCTACGTCCCGCCGCTGCGCGACCGCGTCGAAGATGTCCCCCTCCTCGCCCTGCATTTTCTGCGCGAGTTCACCACCGCCTATGGCCGCAAGCCGAAAGAACTTTCGGCTGACGCCGTCGGTCTGCTCCAGGATTACGCCTGGCCCGGCAACGTGCGGGAACTCCGTAACCTAATCGAGCGAATTGTCATCATGAATCCGCAGGTCAAGATCGACGCTCGGCACATCCCCTTGCCCACCTCCCGCCGCGCTCCCGTCGAAACTTTCTCCAGCCTCCAGGAAGTTCGCGAAGCCGCCGAGCGAGAGTACATCGTCAAAAAGCTGGAAGAAGCCAAAGGCAACGTCAGTCGCACAGCCGAGCTACTCGGACTCGAGCGAAGCCATCTCTATCGAAAAATGAAGGCATTGGGGATTGCGCCAAAGGACTAGTTTGGGATTATGATCACCATATGAGACGCATACTCCCTCTCCTCGGCATGGTGGGCCTTCTGGCGGCCACCGCCGCGGCGCAACCCGTTGTCACCGGCGCCCTAAACACCGCAAGCTACGCCCTGGCGGCCCTGCCCAACGGCAGTTTGGCCCAGGGCTCAATGATCGCTATCTTCGGCCGCAACATCGGCCCAGCGGCCATTGCCCAAGCCGGAAGCTTTCCCCTGCCCCGAACTCTCGGCGGCACCTCGGCGAAGCTCACCTCCGGCGGCACCACCGTCGACCTGATCCTGGCCTACAGCCTCGCCACGCAGGTGGGGGCTATCATCCCGTCCAACACCCCGATCGGCGCGGGCCAACTCACCGTCAGCTTCGGCGGCCAGACCAGCGCCAACTTCCCGGTCAACATCGTCCGTTCCAGCTTCGGCATCTTTACGTCGAACCAGGGCGGCAGCGGCCCAGCCATCGCTCAGAATTTCAATACCCAAACCGATCAGCCCATTAACTCGATCCTGGCCTCGGCCCGGCCCGGCCAGACGATCACCCTCTGGGGCACTGGCCTCGGCCCCATCGCGGGTGACGATGCCGCCGGCCCCGCCGCCGGCGATCAGAATGTCCCCGTCGAAGTTCTCGTCGGTGGCCGTCCCGCGGTCGTCCGGTATCGCGGCCGCTCGGGCTGTTGCGCCGCCATTGATCAAATCGTCTTCGACGTTCCCGGAGGCATTCTCGGCTGTTATACCCCGTTGACCGTGAAAATCGGCAACATCGTCAGCAACTCCACCTACCTCGCCATCAGCGAGCGCGGCGGACTCTGCTCAACCGGCACCCCCTTCTCTGACTCCGATCTGCAGAAGGTGTTGAGCGGTGGCACCCTGAGCATCGGCGACGTCAGCCTCTCCCGAATTTCTTCGAAGCTGTCGCTCGGCCCGCTCGGCACCCAGGAAATCAAGATCGACGCCGGCAGCGGGACGTTCTATCGTTACAACGCCGCCCAACTCGCCGCCTCGCAGTTCGCCGCGAATGAGTCTTTGCCCCCCGGCACATGCCTCACTTTCGCCAGCAGCGAACAAGCTAGCGGCTTGCCCGCCGATCCCATCGTCGGTACCCTCCTCGATGCCGGCCCAAAACTCAACGTCACCGGCCCGACCGGAACTCGTGAAATCTTGAAGGACGCTACCACCGGCGGCTACTTCGCCACATTCTCTACCGGGCTTCCCTCCATTCCCGGCTTGCCGAGTATCCCCGGTTTGCCCGGCGGCGGAGCAGGGCCGTTTCTTGACGGCGGCAACTACACCGTCGACAACGGCGCGGGAGCGACGGTCGGTCGTTTCACCTCAACATTAAACATCCCAGACACTTTCAGATGGCAAAACGAAGGGACGGTCACCAACGTAAACCGGGCCAACGGCCAAGAAATCACCTGGAGCGGGGCCGGAGCCAACTCGACCGTCTTCATCTTCGGCTTCTCCTTCGATGGCGCGAACAAAGCCGGAGCCGGCTTCTACTGCTATGAACGAGGCGGTGCGGGTCGCTTCGCCATCCCAGCATCCATCTTGCTGGCGCTGCCCCGCAACACGGCGGCTCCTGGAGCCGGCGGAGATCTCGTCCCCACCGGCCAGATCGGTGTCGGCGTCGCAACCGACCCCACCCGCTTCACCGCCCCGAACCTCGACTTCGGCTTGTTCCTCCACACCGCCCTGAACTTCACACTGAGTAGTTACCCCATGGACCATCCCCTCTCGGCCCTCCTGGCCGGGCCGCTTGTCGGTCTCCTCCTCGTACGCCTCCTCCCCGCCACAGTCTCCCGCTTGGTTGCCACCGCCATCGCAGCGGCCGAACTCGCGTTTTCCCTCTCCCTCCTCTCCCACTTCGATCCCGCACGAGGCCTCCAATGGGTCGAACAAGCGCCCTGGATCCCGTCCCTCGGCGCGCAGTACCTCATCGGAGTCGATGGCATCAGTTTCGCCTTCGTCCTTCTGACCACCAGCGTCTCCTTCCTCACTCTACTCCTCCCCAACCGAGACAAGGCCTTCTACGCCTGGTTCCTCCTCCTCGAATCAGCCGTCCTCGGCACCTTCGTCTCCCTCGATCTCTTCCTCTTCTTCCTCTGTTTCGAAGTCGTCCTCGTCCCCATGTACTTCCTCATCGCCGGGTACGGCGGAGAACGCGCCCCCCAAGCCGCCATGAAGTTCTTTCTGTACACCGTCCTCGGCTCCGTCTTCCTGCTCATAGGAATCATCGCCCTCCATCACCAACACTTCCTCCTTACCCAACAGAGAACCTTCGCCCTCCCTGCCCTGCTAGCGACACCGCTCCCCCTGGCCACCCAACGCTGGCTCTTCTGGCTCTTCCTCGCCGGCTTCGCCGTCAAGATCCCGATGTTTCCCTTCCACACCTGGCTCCCCGACGCCCACACCGAAGCCCCCACCGCCGGCTCGGTCATGCTGGCTGCGCTCCTGCTCAAACTCGGCACGTACGGCCTCCTCCGCTTCTCCCTTCCCCTCTTCCCGCTCGCCGCCCGCGAGTCCGCCGATCTGCTCGCTGCCGTCTCCGTCATCGCCATCCTCTACGGTGCCCTCGTCTGCCTCATGCAGACCGATTGGAAGCGCCTCATCGCCTACTCCTCCATCAGCCACATGGGCTTCTGCACCCTCGGCATCTTCTCCTTCACCCCGAACGGGCTCGCCGGGTCACTCTTCCAACAGGTCAACCACGGCCTCGCCAGCGCCCTGCTCTTCCTGCTTGTCGGCGCCGTCTATGACCGCCACGGCTCCCGCCTCATCGCCGTCTACACCGGTCTCGGCAAATCGATGCCGATCTTCGCCACCTTCTTCCTCGTCGCCATACTCAGTTCCATGGGCATGCCCCCGTTAAACGGCTTCGTCGGCGAGGTCGTCCTCATCCAAGGCGTTTACTCGGTCTCGCCGCTCTGGGCCACCGGAGCCGTCCTCGGCATCCTTCTCGGTGCCGCTTACCTCCTCTGGCTCTATCAACGAACCATGCTCGGCGAAACGAAGCCAACGGGCCTAGCCGATCTCAACCTCCGCGAAATCACCATGATGACCCCCTTCGTCATCGGCATCTTCTGGCTCGGGCTCCAACCCGGCCCCCTGCTCGCCTGGTTCACCCAACCGGTTACCGCGATTCTCGGGTCCCGCTAATCTGCACCAGGTCATCTCCGCTCTTGGGCGGCAGCGGAGCCTGCGGCTTCAACCACCGTCCCGGCAGCTTCGTCAAATAAACCAGCCGCTCGACGAACGGCAGTAGCTTTCGCACCGTCCGGCCGTGAAACAACAGGCTCCCGGCCACTAACAGCGGATGCGGAATCGTCGTGCAACAGCGCGCGCAAATATCAATCTCGCCCGCCTTGCCCTGCGTATGCAGCCGCCGCATCCGCCGCATCTCCGGAGCATTGAAAATCTCCGGCAACGATTCCGTGCCAATATTCCCCATCGGCTTCCCGTCCAGCATGTAGCTCTGGCAACACGGGTAGACGTCCCCGTTGTGCTTCACATACATCGCCCCCCGCCACAGATAGTGGCAAGGATGAGCCCAATCCGCCGCCGCATGGCCCGCCTCCGGCCGCATCAGATTCGTCTCGTCCGCCTTCACCCGCACCTGGTCCACCCCCGGCACCGCCGACCAGAACCGCATGAAATCGCCCACTTCGTTCCAGTTCTTCTCCATCCGGACCATCTGCACGACCACCTGTATCTTCGCCTTAGTCTCGTGCTTCCGACGGCAAAAGTGCAGAAAATTATCGCGCACCCGCTCGAACTTCGCGCCCTTCCGATAAAACTCAAAGCTCTCTTTCGTTGACCCATCGAAGCTCAACGTGAGGTGCTCCAGCGTGCTCTTCAGGATCCGCTCGGTAGCCTCGGCGTCCAGCAAGGTCCCGTTCGTCGACAGCAACGTGTACACCTGATGCCGCTCGCAAAACTCAATCCGCTCGTAGATCTTCGGATCCAGGAACGGCTCCCCCAACCCGATCAGCATCATATGCTCGCCCGTCTGCCCCGCCTCTTCCACCAAGCGCTCAAAAATCTCCCCGGTCATATCCTCTTTCGGCTGCTTATGCGTCTCCCGCGGGCACATCGGGCAATACAGATTACACTTCGCCGTCGTCTCCACGATGTATTCCACCGGCAGCGCGTCCACCCGCTCCTGACCGCGCAGGTAAGCCCCCAGCAATTTCGCGCGATTCCAAATCCGCATCAGCTTCCATTATTGCAGCGCACGACGAAGACGAAGCATCTATCGGGGGTGATCCTCGAACATCGCGTCCGCCCCCTCAACGATGCCCCGCTCCGCGCAACCGGATCAAAGTACGTCCTCTACTGGTCTCAGATGAACCGGCGCGTCGAATCGAACCACGCACTTTACTACGCCGTCGAAAAAGCCAACGAACTCGGCCTCCCCGTTCTCGTCTACGAAGGCCTCACGTTCACCTACCCCCACGCCAACGACCGTATCCACTCCTTCGTCGTCGCCGGTGTTCCCGAAACCCAGCAAACGCTCGACGCACTCGGCATCGGCTACTGCTTCTATCTCCGCCAGCAACCCTCCGACCCGAACGACGTCCTCTACCAGCTCGCCGCCCACGCCGCCCTCCTCGTCACCGACGATTACCCCACCTTCATCGCCTCCTGGCACAACTCCTCGGTCCCCGCCAAACTCGGCCTCGCTTATCACGCCGTCGATTCCAGTTGCATCATCCCAATGAATCGCTACGACAAGCGCGAGTGGGCCGCCTACTCCATGCGCCCGAAAGTGAAGCGCATGCTCCCCGATCACCTCGAAGCCGTCCCCCCTCTGCGCCCCCAACATCGTTTCTCCGCCCCCCGCCCAGCCTGGCACACCAACGTCACTCCCACCAACGTCGCCGCCCTCGTCGCCGCCTGCGCCATTGACCATTCCGTCGCCCCTTCCATCGCCTTCCCCGGCGGCCGCGCCGCCGCAGAACGAGCCCTCCAGCGTTTCCTCGTCGACCGCCTCTCCCGCTACGCCCGCGATAAGAACTCGCCCTCCAACCACGTCACGAGCGAACTCTCCCCCTACCTCCACTTCGGCATCATCAGCTCACTCGAAATCGCCCTCGCCGTCGAAGGCTACGCCGCCCAACACAAACTCATGGCTGGAGAGTTCCTGGAAGAGTTGATCGTCCGCCGGGAACTCGCCTTCAACTTCACCCGGTTCACCCCCAACTACGATCAATTGGAATGCCTTCCGGACTGGGCTCAAAAGACTTTGGCCAAGCACGCCCCCGACCACCGAGAATACGTCTACACTAAAGAGCAGTTTCTTAACGCCCAAACCCACGACCCGCTCTGGAACGCCTGTCAGCAGGAGATGCTTCTCCGAGGCAAAATCCATGGCTATTACCGTATGTATTGGGGCAAGAAGATCATCGAGTGGTCCGCCTCTCATGCCGATGCACTCTGCACTATGATCAAGATCCACGACATCTACGCCCTCGACGGTCGCGACCCGAACACCTACACCGGCGTCCTTTGGTGCTTCGGACTCCACGACCGCCCTTGGCAGGAACGGAGCATCTTCGGCATGGTGCGATTCATGGGCTTCGATGGCATGAAAAGAAAAACCGACGTCGACTCCTACCTTCGCGACATCACCCAGATGCAACGAACCGGCCTCGACGCGGCTCCTGGAGCTTCGCAACTATGTTTCTGACCATCTCCGGCGCCACCGGCTTCATCGGCCGCCGTCTTCTCAAAATCTACCCACCGGATAAGCACTCGGTCATCATCCTGGGACGGAAAAACCCGGACCTCAGCCCCCTCTTTCAGTTCGGGCACTGGAACCCCACCGCCGCGGAGCCAAGCCGCGAACTCCTGCAGCGCTCAGAGGTAATTATCCACCTCGCCGGTGAACCGGTCGCCCAACGTTGGACCCCAGAAGCGAAACAGAGCATCCGCGACTCCCGCGTCATCGGCACGAGAAACCTGGTCTCCGCCATCGGCAAGCTCCTCCACCGCCCCAAAACGCTCATCTGCGCCTCCGCCGTCGGCATCTACGGGGATCGCGGAGACGAAGTCCTGGGCGAAAGCGCTAAGGCCGCCTCTGGCTTCTTACCCGATGTCTGTACAGCCTGGGAAGCCGAAGCCGACCGAGCGGCCGAACACGGCCTCCGCGTCGTCAAAATCCGCATCGGCATCGTCCTCGGGGCCGACGGCGGAGCCCTCGAGTCCATGACCCCGCTCTTCCGCGCCGGCGTCGGCGGCGTACTCGGCAACGGCAAACAGTGGATGAGCTGGATCCACGTCGACGACCTCGTCGGCATGATTCGATTCGCCGCTGAAAACGAGTCCGTCTCCGGAGTGCTCAATGGCGTCGCCCCCAACCCGGTCACCAACCGCGAGTTCACCCGCGATCTCGCCAGCGCCCTCCACCGCCCCGCTTTTCTGCCCGCGCCGGAGTTCGCCGTCAAGCTCCTTTATGGCGAAATGGCTCAAATTCTCTTCGCCTCCCAACGCGTCCAACCTCAAGCCGCCCTCAAAGCCGGCTTTCAGTTCCAATTCCCGCAACTGCCCGCCGCCTTGGCCACTATTTACCCGTAGCGCATGCTATGATAAGACGGTTATGGCAATTACGAATGTTAAGCGCTTCCGTGTCGTGAGCCCCGATGGACTCAATACGGCTACCCTCATGGCCGTGGTCCCCAAGGGTACCGACCACGAAGTTTTTTTGAAAGAAGCCTCCGCTCGGTTCGACTGGAAGTCTTGGACCGACCAGAAAGCGTCGTTGACCAAAGTCCGCGTCGGTCAGCAGAAACAGAAGAAAGCGAAGTAGTTCGCTTTGCCGCAAATGGCCCCGCGCAGGCGGGGCCATTTGTCTTTACGGGGCCAGTGTTCGCAGGCTCCGCAAGTTTCTCAGCGCTTCGCTCGCCACCTCGGTATCGGCGTCCTTCGCCAATCCTTCCAAGGCCGGCTCCAGATCTCGGCTCCCGCTGCGTCCGAAGACCTGTGCCAAAGCGAGCTTCTCGGTCTTCGTCGATTGCGCCACCACCGGCATAAGCGCGGCCCGCACCGCTTCCACTCTCACCAACTCCACCAAATACCCCTCCGCCATCCCCTTCCAAGCCTTCTGGTTCAGCGTATTCACAAGGTACCGCAGCGCATCGAACTCCCCCATTCCCGCCGCCCCTAACCTCGCCGCCCCGAATGCCTGCGCCAACCTCGCCCGCATCTTCACTTCCTTATCGAACCTCTCCCGCAGCGCCACCTCGTCCTCCGCCTTACCCAACCTCGCCAACCCCTCAGCCGCCGCCGCCCGCAAATACTCATCGGGCGAATCCAATTGAGCCATAAACAAGGGGCGAGACCCCTCATCGGGAATCAACGCCACTGCATTCAACGCCGCCCGCCGCACCCGCTCATTCCTGGCCCGTTCATAGGCCTCCCGCAACGGAGCCACCGACTCCGGGTTCATCAGCAGACCCACCGTCTCCAGCGCCGCCAACTGCACCTTCTCATCCAGATCCCGCAGCAGATAGTGAATCTTCGGTGCCACACCCCGATCCCGAATCTTCTCGAACGCGATCAGCACCTCATAAATCAACTTCCCGTCCTTGGCCGTCATCGCCTGCACCAAGTCCCCCAACGCCGCCTTCCCCCGCAAGACCCCCACCGCCCGCGCCGCGTTCGCCCGCGCCACCATCGACTCGCTGCTGTTCGTCATCTTCCCCAGCGCCGCCACGACCTCCGGCCGAACCTCGACATACCCCGGAATCACCTGATCGTTCGTGTCCGTCCAGCGGCTCAAAACCCGCGTCCCCGCCCGCTTCATCGTCCCACTCAGCCCGCTCTCCCAATACCCCGGCAGATAGAAGTTCACGACCCCGTCCGTCGCCCGAATCTGGACCTCTTCGTCGCTATCCGACAGCGCCTGCGTCAGCGGCTCCAGCGACGCAGGCCCCCCAATCGCCACCATCGAACGGACGACCTCCCGACGCACCTCGGCATCAGGATCCTGCGCATACGGCAGCAGCTTCGGAATGCCGCCCGCTCCTTCCTTTGCCATCGACTTGGCGTACTTTTGCCGCTCCTTCGCAGAAGAAGTCTGAGCAGCCGGTAACCAAAGAGAACAAAGGACGAGAAGCAAAGCAATCCGCATGCTTCTAGGACGTCCGCCGCGCCCCGAAAGTCTACCGGATAAACTCGAGCTGCACCCGGTTCGGGATCAACCCAATGTCATGGCCCATATCGAGCAGTTGCTGCGCCGCTTTCGGAATCAGATCGCCCGCATCCACCGTGTAGTGGTTCACGTACATCCCGACGAACTTGGTGGCTAGGTCAGCCTCCATGTCCCGAGCAAACTGCATCGCGTACGTCAACGCCTCTTCGTGGTTGTCGAGTGCGTACTGAATGCTCTCCCGCATCAACCGGCAGCATTCGGTCCGAATCTCCGGCTCCAGGTCCCGTCGTAGAATGTTGCAACCGAGCGGCAGCGGCATCCCTTGCGTCTTCTTCCACCACTTCCCCAAATCGATAATCTGATGAAAACCGCCCCGGGCATAGGTCAACTGTGCTTCGTGAATTACCAAGCCGGCATCCGCCGCCCCGTCTTTCACCACATCCAGAATTTTGTCGAACGGCACTTCCACCGGAATAAAGTCGGGTTGAAAAATGCTCAGCGTCAAAAACGCCGTCGTCATCCGCCCCGGAATCGCGATCCGCTTGCCCTTCAAATCCTCGGGGGTCATCGGGTGATTCGACACGATCACAGGGCCGTAGCCGTCGCCCACGCTCGATCCCGACGCCATCACGAAGTATTTATCCGCCACATACGGATAAGCGTGGTACGAAATCGCCGTCAACTCGTACTCACCCACCATCGCCTTTTTGTTCAGCGTCTGGATGTCATCGAGGACATGCTTAAAATTTACTAGCTTGGAACGAATCTTCTTCGTCGCCAAACCGTAAAACATATACGCATCATCGGAATCAGGGCTGTGCGCGCAAACTACGTCCATAACCGCCATATTGAACTTTAACTATAGCAAACGGGCCGTTTACCCCACGCAAGAAAGAAAGATATTATGCGCTCTCAAGTGCCAATTCCAACAACGCTGGATGAATGTACAGCAACGCCTCGTCAAGCTCGGCCAGTCCCCGCTCGACGTGCTCCAAATCCCGCGTACGCCCCATCATCTCCAACACGAACGCCGCGTTGTAAGCCGCGTCGGCTCCGAAGTTCGACACCGACCCCTTCAAGCTATGAGCCGCTCGCTGCAATGCATCCGCGTCGCGCGCGGCCACAGCCTGACGAATCTCCAACAGAAGCCCCGGATACTCTTCCAAGAACAATCGCGCCACTTCGCGCAAAAGCTCTTCGTCGCCGCCCAAACGCTCTAGCGCTACAGCGCCATTCAAGCGGGCAATTTGTGAGGTGAACTGCACAGGACACTCCTCAAGTAACGCTTCCGTCGCAAAAAGCAGCATGGCTTTGGCAGACCACTAGAAGACTCAGTACTGCTACCAAATCCAACGCTCCGCTATTTAACACTTCGGCCCATCGCCTAAATTCTTGAACAAATTGCGACGAAATACAAGCCCCTCCCCTCCAACCCCACTCCAAAGCACTGCGTCAAAGCGTCCAGCCAAGTACCACAAGCACTATCGGTACGGCCCGGCCCAGCTACTGGGTCGCATCCTCGGTCGGGTCCACCAACCGATCCACCACCATCGAGTAGATCACCATCTTCCCGTGCCGGTCAGTCTGAAAAAAGATCCGCTGCGAGTTCGGCGCAAACGTCGGGTTCGCCAGCCGGGGGTCCGAACACTTGTGCTCGCACACGGTCAACTCGCGCCGTACCGCCCGCAGCAGCAGCAGCAGCGTCGGCTGTGCCTTGCTCCCACTCGCCCCCAGAAACACCGTGGCGTCGCCGTTCGGCGCGAACCGTACAAACTGGCTCGTCTTCGCCAGCATCAAATCCGTGTTCGCATCCGGAGCGTACTCGTGAATCTCATTCAGCCGCCCTACCCCGTCCCCCGGCTGCAACAAATACAAAATCGTCCGGCCATCCGGAGACCACTGCGCCTCCAGCACCTGCCCGCTCGGCGTCTTCAACTGGCGATTCTCTTTTCCATCGAAACTGGCGAGCCACAGCCCACCGTCCCGCACATAAAAGAGCCCCGCCCGCTTCGGTCGCACCCCCACCTCGGTCAAAAGACCCTCAAACTCCGCCACCGTCTGCAACCCCGGCTTCCCCGTCGGCGTAAACCGCAACCGCGTCATCGCACCGGCCTTCTCAGCGAACACCGCGTTCAGCCCGTCTTCCGACACGCTCAACTTCCGCCCGCTCTCCCCCATCTCCGCGATCACCCGCTCCCGCAACGTGCCCAAATTAATTTGCAGGAATCGAGTCCCATCGATCGCGTACAACCACCGGTCCCCACCGGCCAGCGTCATCGTCTCCGGCTCCAAGGCCGCAAGCTCCGTTAACTGCCGCGTCTTGCCAGATTTCACGTCAATCCGGTAAGCCTGCATCCCTTGCCCGCGATCAGAGCCACAAATCAAAAACTCCGCCCGCCGCGAAACCGTCCGCCCCGTGTTCGAAGGCAGGATGCTCACAAACTCCGGGCTCGTCAGCCGGACTACTTCAAACTCGGTCGTCGGATCCAGAAACCGCTGCCGATCTCCCGCCGTCTCCTGCCCCTTACCGCTCGCCGCGAGAATAGGCCGCGCGCCCATCAAAACGAAAAGCGCGCGGCGAGAAACCATCTCTCTATTCTAACTTGGCTTACTCCTTCGAGTGGTTGGCCTTCACGTGATCGCCGAGCAGGTCCACCCCAAAGTCCCCCGCATAGTCCCGCCAAACCGAGTGCACGTGGTTGTTGTTGTTCTGCGTGTTGTCGTATTCCACCAGGAACGTCGGGCCCTGCACACGATAGTAATGGCCTTCGCCCTTCGCCGCCGTACCCGCCCAAGCGAAATACAGGTTCGTCCCCGCCGCCTTCACCTGCGCCGCCCGCGTGGCCGCCGCCTGCTCCGGAACGTTCGAGACGTACTCATCGAGCAACCCCGCCAACATCTCCCGCTGCTTGCCCGTCATCTTCGCCGCCGACAAGCCATTCGGCTGGCCCTTCAATGCCGCCACCCGATCGGCCATCGTGAAGATGTCTTTGTAGGCTACCTCCGCCACCACCGCCGTCTTCACCTGCTCCGCGGTCAACGCTACCCGCAGATCTCGGCCCAAATCTTCTTCCCGGCCCAATACCCGCAAACCCTTCCGCGGCCCCTCTTTGATCTCCGCCGGGTTAGTTCCAAAGAACATCGGGCTCGAAGCCACACGGTTCTTCGCAATCGTCCAGTTCAAAGCCAAATGGTGCCCTTCCACCCGATACGCCCAGGTTCCACCCTCAGAAGGCGTGCCGAAGATCGAAAAGAAGTACTGCTCCGGATCCCGCCGACCCGTCGTGTCTTTCTCCAACTGCCGCAGAATATCTTCGAGGCTCATGATGCTCATCGCCTTCTGGTAGCCCTGCTGCGACACACCCGCGCTCAGCAAAGCGTGCGCCAAGTGCCGCTGCTCGTGCGACATCTGCTTCAACGGCAATCCCTTGCGCACCTTCGGAATGAAGTGCCAGTTCTTGCGCTCATCGTCCTCGAAAGCAAACACGGCTTTCCCTTTCTGCTCGGCAGTTAAGGAAGCCAAAAAAGCGTTCGCGGTGTCCGACATCACGCGCGGCGTCTGTGTTCTATAGCTGGCGGCCACCAGCAGCAACGCCCCTGTCGAGGCGGCCATCAATCGCAGTTGGTTCGAATTCATCTCAAGGGCCCTTCTACTACCCTCGACGATTCTATTAGAAAGGGAGGTCCTTCTGCACGGTCCCCACCACGAGCGACTTTGCCAAGTACTTGTACGGGTTAATCGGGGCACCGCCCTGACGAACTTCGTAATGCAGATGCGGAGCCGTCGCCCGACCCGTGCTACCGCTCCGCCCGATCACCTGACCGCGGCGAACCTCCTGCCCGGGGATCACCTCAAAGGCCGACATGTGCGCGTAGTAGGTTTCCAGATTGCCGCCGTGGCTGATCACGATCAACTTGCCGTACCCACCGCTCCAACCAGCCAAACGTACAATCCCGTCTGCGGCAACCTTGATCGGCGTGCCCGTCGTACACGAAATATCCACGCCCGGATGAAACGCCGAGCCACCCGTAAACGGATCCGTCCGCGATCCAAACGAACTCAGCAAACGGCCATTCGTCGGCCAAATGCTCGGCACCACATTCTGCTGCCAAAGCTGATTGATCCGCCGCGTGCCCGGGTTGTATACCCGCGCCGTCCGCAACAGGTCATACTGCTCAATCGACTCTTGAAAGGTCGGCATCAGCTTCCCTTCCCCAGCAATCGACGTGGGCCCGTCCATCCGTTCCTTGATTCCGTAAACCATCGAAACTTCTGACGCCAGCATCTGCAAAGTCGCGAGCTGCTCTTTGGTCTGCTCGGTCGACCGCTGCAAATCCTGATACCGCCGCTGCAAGGAAGAAACTTCATCCCGCAGACTGTTGTAGTTCGTTACCTTCCACGCCATCCGGGCGTAGGACGAAACAAATCCGACGACCGTAAACGAACCAATCAACGCCAACATCAGCACGGTGTAGAGCACGGTATGCGATAAATGCACGCGCCGTAGGCGACCGTGGACGGAGTGGGCAATGACGACTACGAAATGGGGTTGCTTCATGCTCGATTCAATTCCGGACGCATGAGACACGCCCGAGTCCAAACGACTCAAGGGGTGTGTCGCATTTTTCACCCTATCACCCAATGACTGCTCCAGTCAACCCTAAAAGCTATAGCCGCCCGGGCCACCCCGGGGCCGTCGGCGGCAAATAGTCGTACGTTTGCTCCATCCATTCGCCCAACTTTCGCTGCAAATCTTGCCGAACCCCCGCATGCGCCGCGCTCGTCGCCAGGTTCTGAAACTCGTCCGGATCCGTCTCCAAATCGTAAAGCTCAACCATCGGTCGGGTCGGTTGCAACAGCCTCCCATGCGCCGCCGAAAGCTTCCCTCTTCGCCCGAGCTCCAAATAGGTCTTCCAAGTCGGGCTCCCCTCCAAATCCCAAGCCGGGCGGTAGGGAAAATGCGGCGCCGCGTTAAAAATCAGCTTGTGCCGCTCCGTCCGCACGCTCCGGATCGGGTCGAAGTTGTCGTGCCAGTTCCGTTCGCTGAACACGGCATCCCTCCGGCGATACGCCGACCCATCCAACAACCCCCGGAAACTCACCCCCTGCATCTTCGCCGGAACCGGAACGTTGGCCAAGTCGAGCCATGTCGCAGGCAAGTCCACGTGCGAAATCAACTCCTTCCGCACCACACCCCCGGCTTGGCCCGGACGAGCCACAAGCAGCGGCACATTGATCCCCGGGTCGTAACACGTCCCCTTCGCCCCAGGAAACGGCATGCCGTTGTCCCCGCTGAAGAACACAATCGTATTCTCCGATAGGCCCCGCTTCTCCAGCAGTTCCAGGATCTGCCCGCACTCGGCGTCCATCCGCGCGATGTAGTCGGCGTACATCCCCAAGTCTTCGCGAATCTCCGGAGTGTCCGGCAAAAACTTCGGCACCCGGACCTTCGCCCGATCATGCGGCGGGTCAAACGCCTTTCCCACGTATGGCCGATGCGGGTCCGTGAAACCGACATGCAGAAAAAATGGCCGATTCGCCGGCCGCTGATCAAAAAACTCCGCGAACGAAGCAGTCTTCTCCGCCCGATAAAAATCAAACCGCCGATTAAACGCGGCCCCTTGATGAACCTTCCGAAACCCACCGGTATAGTAGCCGCGTGACTGCAACAGATCCAGAAAGCTCTGCTCCCACGGCGGCATCGGCGTGTGTAAACGCGACGTGCCCGTCGTATGCGCGGTGCAGCCCGTAAAGATCGCCGACCGGTTCGGACTGCACTGCGGCGAAGTCACAAAACAGTTCGAAAACCGCGTCCCCCGCTGCGCCAATCGATCCAGGTTCGGCGTGCGGATTCCCACGTTCCCCGCGCACCCCAGGTCAGCCGCCGTGTGATCGTCGGAAAGCAGAAAAACAATATTCGGCGGCGCCGCGGGCGTCTGCGCCAAAGCCGCCGTCGTTGCCAGAAATCCGCGTCGAGTTGGCCCTGTCATCTGCGAACAGGATAGCCTATTTACATGCAGATAGATCTCTCCGGACGCCAAGCCATCGTCACTGGCGGCTCCCACGGCATCGGCCTCGCCATGGCCCAAACTTTAACCGCCTGCGGCGCGCAAGTCACCGTCTTCGACCTCGCCGCCCCCACCCCCGTCGACGTCACCAACCGCGCCAGCCTCGACGCCGCCTTCGACCGCTCCCCCATCCCCGACATCGTCATGATCAACGCCGGCACCGCCTACCTCCGGCCCATCCCCGACACCACCCGCGAAGTCTGGGACAAAACCCTCGCCCTCAATCTAACCGCCGTCTTCGAAACCCTCCAGGCCGCCTCCAACCGCATGCGCGCCGCCGGCCGCCCCGGCGCCATCGTCCTCACCGCCTCCACCAACTCCTACGACGGCGAAGAAAAGCTCATCGCCTACAACGCCACCAAAGCCGGCGTTCTCGGCCTCGTCCACACCGCCGCCAACGAACTCGGCCCCTACGGCATTCGCGTCAACGCCGTCAACCCCGGCCTCATCCAAACCCGCCTCACCGCCGACTCCTTCAACAATGATGCCGTCATCAAGGAATACTTCCGCGCCATCCCCATGGGCCGCGGCGGCCAACCCGAAGAGGTCGCCAAAGCCGCCGTCTTCCTAGCCAGCGACTGGGCCAGCTACATCACCGGCACCACTCTCCTCGTCGACGGCGGCCAGATGGCCTGCAAGTTCGGCCCCTGGCGCGACGCCGAAGCCGACTTCCGCGACAGCCGCTGGCAGCGCCGCTAACGACTTCGCGGATAGAGCGGCGAGTACTGCACCATCTTCTCCCGCGTCGCCAGCTTCCCGCCCTTCACCCAAGCCTCCCCCCGGGTTTCTAAATGCGCAATCATCCGACCCCGCCATAGCCGCAGCCTCGCCCCATCGTCGCTGCGGTTAACCAACTCCCCCCGGTCACCCACCAAATCGAACAACTGCTCTTCCCCCGAAAACCCATGGAAAATGTACTTCCATTTCCCATCCGTCAACGCCGTCCACTGGTTCGTCTGGTCGTAGCAAACCCCATGCTCCAGATCAATCCACTCCCGCCAACCCTCCGTCTTCCCCTTCACTAACGGCAGCATCGACCGCCCGTCAATCGGCCGACTCGGCCCCGCCCCCGCCGCATCCAGCGCCGTCGGAAAAATATCACGCAACTCCACCGGCTGCGCAATCACCTGCCCCTTCTTCGCCCCCGGCAAACGGATAATCATCGGAATCCGCGTCGACCCCTCATACGCATACGACTTCCGCCAAAGGTGATGATCACCCAGCATGTCCCCATGGTCGGACGCATACACAATCAGCGTATTCTCCAGCATCCCCCGCTTCTCCAGCGACTCAACAATCCTCCCAATCTGCTCATCCACAAACGACACCGACCCCCAATACCCCTGCCGCGATTCCCTTATCGCCGCCGCCCCCAACTCCCCCCGCCACAAGTCATTCTTCTCCGTGTTCCGCGCCCGATTCCCCTCGGCCCATTTCCCAACCGAAGCTCCCGGCAACGCCCGGTCCCGATAGAAATCCATCCACCGCTGCGGCGGGTCATAAGGGCTATGCGGACGCGCAAACGACACCTTCAGAAAAAACGGCTCCGGCCGTTGATAGTCTTCAAGAAACCGCACCGCGCAGTCCCCCGTCCATCGCGTCGGATGCAACCGCTCCGGCAACACATACGCCTTCGCGTTGTAATCGTTAAACCCCACCCCCGTCGCATCCGGATCCAGCAACGGCGCTTGCGAGGCAAACCAACTCCGGTAATCGCTCCGAAAATCCCCCGACTCCACCCGTCCACTCTCATCGAGCAAAGCCATCTGATACCCATGCGCGTTTCGCTGCGGCGTATAGTGCAGCTTCCCAATCGCCGCCGTGAAATACCCCAACTCGTTCATCGCCGTCGGCATCTCGTACGCATACCGCCCCGCCACCTTCCCATAAGCCAACATCCCGTGGTTCCACGGCGACAGCCCTGTCAACAAACAAGCCCGCGCCGGTGTGCACGTCGGCGTCGAAGAATAGGCGCTCGTAAACGTCGCCCCCTCCCGCGCCAAACGATCCAGATTCGGCGTATGTGCCGACCCGCCCACGCAATCCGCCCGATGCTGATCCGCCATCACGAACAACACGTTCATCCGCGTCGGCACCCGCTGCAGCAAGGCCGGCGCAGCCCACAACTCCCGGCGCGTCATCATACGTCGATCCCCTCAATCACCGCTTCAATCGTCGAAGGAGCATTCCCCTCGAATCGGTTATTCACAAATATATACGCCGGCTGCCCCAAACCCAAGGACCGTTGAATCAAAGCCCGCAACGCATCGCGCGACTCCACATTCGGATCCTGAATCCGCTCGTACGGCGAGAAACTCTTCACCGCGTCTTCATACGCCCGCCCCTGCCGCAGCAACGCCCGCACCACAGTAAACTCGGCCGTATGCGCCTGCGGCAGCGCCGTCTGCGTCGGCAAATCCGGCATCCGCGTCCACGCATTAAAAATATGCGCCACCCCTCGCTCCTGCAAGGCTTCGAAATAGTCCCGCGTCAGAAACTCCGCGTTCCGCAGCTCAATCGCGTACCGCGGCCCCTCCGGCAACTGATCCAAAAACGGCACCAGCCGCTCCAGGAACGCGTCCACATCCGGCATCGTCTTCTTCGACATCTGGCCGAACTCAAACATCAATACGATCGCCCGCTTACTATGCGGTCGCAGCATCTCCAAAAACATCGCCCGAAACAACTCGAAATCGAGGAAATTCGGATTCTCCAGCCCCGCCCGCCGCCCGTACCGCGGATGCGACGGAAACACCTTCACCGTAATCTCCTCCGGCACCTTAAATGCAAACCGCAGCGAACCCGGCGTACTCGCAAACAGCTTCCGCCAAAACTCCTCGGAAGGAAACTGATAAAAACTAAAGTCCCCGCACACAATCGGAAACGTCTCCGCGTACTCTTCGAGACACGTGTCCTCAAACTTCTTCGCCGAAAACTTCCCCCGCGTGAAATACCGGTCCGGCGTATAAATCTGCCCCAGCCAACCCTCGTACTTCCACGAACTAGTCCCAATCAAAATGCCCCGCTCGGCCAACCGCGCCAGCTTCAACGCCAGCGCCGTCGGCTCCGCCGCAAAAAGAGAAATGTTCGTTACCAAGCCCGCGCCGTTCGGTACCCATACGGGTCCGCTCCCGCCTCAATCGTCCCGCCCGGCGCATACCGCAGCAGCACCGGTGCCGACCCGCTCGCCCACTTCGACCGCGTGCTCACCTGGTGGCCCCGCTGCGCCAACTCCTGCACCACGTTCGGTGCCACCCGTTCATCCAGCATCAAGTCGCCCGGGCTCATCGCATGGTTGTCGAAGCTCGAAACCAAATGCCGCGTCTGCAACCGCGGCGCTTCCACGGCCATCTGCGCGTTCATTCCAAACTCCACCACGTTCAAAAACAGTTGGAGCAACGCCTGGTCCTGGTTATCCCCGCCCGGCGTCGACAGCGCCAAGTACGGCTTCCCATCCCGCGTCACAATCGTCGGGCTCAACGTCACCCGCGGCCGCTTCCCCCCCGCCAACTCGTTCGGATGCCCTTCCACCAATAAGAAACTCTGCGCCCGCTGCGTCAGCGGAATCCCCGTATCCCCCGCCACCACCGAAGGCAACCAAGACCCCGAAGGCGTCACCGCAAAAATAATTCCATCCGCATCCGCCACCGCCACCGACGTCGTGTCCCGCGCCATCAACTCATCGTCAATCTTGTGCCGCACAATCTCGCTCTGCGATGGATGCAGCCCCTTCTTCCCATCAATCAACCCCGGCCGAAACTCCATCGAAGCCTGGGCCCCAATCTGCTTCCGCCGCTCCGCCGCATACTCCTTCGAAAGCAACGTCTGCGCCGGCACCTTCGAAAACTTCGGGTCGCCGTAGTAAGTATCCCGGTCCGCGTAGCCCAACTTCAACGCCTCCGTCACTGTGTGCAGATACGCCGTCGAATTGTGCTGCATCTCCCCGAGCGAACTCCCCTCCAGCAGATTCAACGTCTCCAGAAAAATCGGCCCCTGACTCCAGAACCCTGGCTTGTAAACCGTATAGCCCCGATAGGTGGTCGACGTCGGCTCCTCCGGCTCCAACCGAAACGCCGCCATATCTTCATACCGCAGCAACCCCTGGTTCTGCTTGCTAAATGCATCGATCTTCCGCGCAATTTCGCCGCGATAAAAATAATCCCGCACCGCGTCGATCCCGCCCTGCCGCGCCGCCCCGCCCTTGGTCGCCCGCGCTTCCGCCGCCGCCATCGCCCGCAACGTCCGCGCTAAGTCCGGCTGCCGGAAAATCGCACTCGGAATCGGCGTAAACCCAGGCGGCAGATACGCCGCCTTCGACGTCGGCCACATCTCAAAAAACCGCCGCGACCGCGCAATCGAACCCGCCCGCATCTCGTCCAGCGGCGCGCCGTCAGCCAATTCAATCGCCGGCTGAATCACCTCCGCAAACGACTTCGTACCGTACTCCCGCAGCGCCACCAACCCCGCCTCCACCATCCCCGGCACCAGCGCCGGCATCATCCCCGCCACTGGAACCATCCCCTTCAACCCATTCGGCTCCAGGTTCTGAATCTCGCCCGGCAACAGCCGCCGATTCCGAAACATCTCCGCCGTCGCCAGCTTCGGCATCGTCCCCACGCCAGCGATCGAGACGACCTTGCCTTCCTTTGTCCGAATCAAAATTGGCGCTTCGCCGCCAAAGCCAAAATGCGAATATTCGACGATGCTTGCCGCGAACATCGTCGCCACCCCCGCATCCACCGCGTTCCCCCCCGCAAACGCCAATCGCATTCCCGCGTCCGCCGCGGCATCGGTCCCGGCGCCAATCGCCACCTTCGTTCCGCGCGCCGCGAACCGCTGCGGCCGCTCCGGCTGCGGACGCCGTTGCGCCCACACCACACCCAGCACGCCGACTACCGTTAGCCCGATCCAAATGCGCTTCATTCCAGTGCCCTCACTATAATGGGAGATTCCGTCAGCAACCTGGCCGAAACCTTAAGGATACTCATGCGCCGCGTTTTTTGCTTCGTCCTCTCTGTAGCTTCTCTCTCCGCCGAAAATAATGGCCAGCTTTGGTGGAAGCATGTTCAGTTCCTCGCCGACGACAAACTCGAAGGCCGCAACACCGGCAGCGAAGGCCATCGCCAAGCCGCCGCCTACGTCGCCGAACAGTTCGAACGCCTCGGCCTCGCCGCCGCCGGAACCCAGGGCTACATGCAACCCGTCAAGTTCCAGACCCGCCAAATCGACGAACCCAACTCCAGCCTCGCCCTCCTCCGCAACAGCCAAACCCAACCCATCGAACTCGGCAAACAAGCCTACTTCAACCTCCGTACCAACCCCGCCCCCAGCGTGAAAGCCCCCATGATCTTCGTCGGCTACGGCCTCCGCGTCCCGGAAATGAAGCACGACGATCTCAAAGGCCTAAAACTCAAAGGCAAAGTCGTCGTCATCCTCTCCGGCGGTCCCAAAGGCTGGCCCGGGCCGCTCTCGGCTCACGTCCAATCCGATAACGTCCGCTGGGAAGCCCTCCGCAAACTCGGAGCCATCGGTGTCATCTCCATCCCCCGTGTCCAAACCGTCCCCTGGCCCCGCGCCTCCGCCGCTCGCCTCCAAGCCTCCATGTCCGCCATCGCCGACGAGGCCGGCCAACAAGTCTCCCTCACCTTCCATCCCGAACAAGCCGAAATGCTCTTTACGGGCTCCGGCCATACCGCCAAAGAACTCCTCGCTCTCGCCGCCGCCGAACAGCCCCTTCCTAAGTTCAATCTCCAGGGCGAACTCGCCGCCACCATCGCCGTCAAACGCGGCGAACTCGAAAGCCCCAACGTCGTCGCCAAGCTCATCGGCTCCCACCCCAAACTCAAAAACGAATTCGTCGTCATCTCCGCCCACCTCGACCATCTCGGCAAAACAACGTCCTTCGCCGGCGACGGCATCTTCAACGGTGCCCTCGATAACGCCTCCGGCATCGCCGCTATGCTCGAAGTCGCCCGCCAACTAAAAGCCGGTAAACCCCTCGACCGCAGCGTCCTATTCGTCGCCGTCACCGGAGAAGAGAAAGGTCTCCAAGGCTCCCGCTACTTCGCCGAAAACCCAACCGTCCCCGCCAAACAAATCGTAGCCGACTGCAACATGGATATGTTCATGCCGCTCCATCCCCTCAAGTTCCTCACCCTCCTCGGCATCGACGAATCCACCCTCGGCGATACCGCCCGCACCGTTGCCAAAGAATTCGACCTCCCCATCCTCCCCGATCCCACCCCCGAACAACGCCGCTTCATCCGCAGCGACCAGTACAGCTT
>JAPKZA010000272.1:0-5345 GCA_026394015.1 Acidobacteriota bacterium | reverse complement strand
ACGCCGCTTCATCCGCAGCGACCAGTACAGCTTCATCCGCGCCGGCATCCCCTCCCTCGCCTTCAAATTCGGCTACGAGAAAGGTTCCCCCGAAGAAAAGCTCCAGGCCGAGTGGCTGAAAACCCGATATCATGCTGTCTCGGACGATCTCCAACAACCCATCGACATCCCCGCCGCCGGCCGCTTCACCGAATACCTCGCCGCCCTCGTCACCCGCGTCGCCAGCCAACCCCAACGGCCAACCTGGAAATCTGATAGCTTCTTCAAACGATTCGCGAAATGAACCTGCCACTCACCCCCATCCGTTATCTCTACCGCGCCGCTGACATTTTTAACCGCCGCATCGGCATCGTCTGCGGCGAAAAACAGTTCACCTACGGCCACTTCGCCGAACGCTGTGAACGTCTCGCCGGCACGCTTCTCTCCCTCGGCCTCCAGCCCGGCGACCGCGTCGCCTACCTCAGCTTCAACACCCATCTCCTCCTCGAAGGCTACTACGGCGTCGTCATGGCCGGCGGCATCGTCATGCCTCTCAACGTCCGCCTCACCGCTGGCGAACTCACCGGCATTCTCAACCACTCCGGCGCCCGCATCGTCTTCTACGAGCCCGACTTCGCCCCCCTCGTCGCCGGTCTCGATTGCCCCGAAGTCGAACACTGGATCGCTCTCGACAAGTTCGAAATGAACGCCCCGCCCGCCCCCTGCGACTGGACCAAAATCGACGAAAACCAAATCGCCGAACTCTTCTATACCAGCGGCAGCACCGGCACCCCCAAAGGCGTCAGCCTCACCCATCGGACTCTTTACCTCCACGCCCTCTCCCTCGCCACCACCTTCGACGACTCGACCACCAAAGTCGACCTCCACACCATCCCCCTCTTCCACGCCAACGGCTGGGGCATGCCCCAAGCCTGCGCCATGATGGGCACCAAGCAAGTCATGGTCCGCCGCTTCGACCCCGCCGGCGTCCTCGCCCTCATCGCCGAACACAAGGCCACCGACATGTGCCTCGTCCCCACCATGGCGAACGCCCTCCTCAACTGCCCCCAACTCGGCCAGTTCGATACCAGCAGCCTCCGCCACATCATGCTCGGCGGCGCCGCCTCCTCCCCCGAACTCATCGCCCGCCTCGAAGCCGCCTTCCACTGCGAAGCCGCCGCCGGCTACGGCCTCACCGAAACCGCCCCCGTCTTGAGCAAGGCGACCACCAAACCCGGCATCACCTACGCCGACACCGCCGACCGTTACCGCCGCCAAGCCATGACCGGCTGGGCCCTCCCCGGCGTCGAACTCCGCGTCGTCGACCCCCAAGGCGTCGACGTCCCCCGCGACGAAACCTCCATCGGCGAAATCATCACCCGCAGTGACCATGTCATGGCCGGCTACTTCAAGGAACCCGCCGCCACCGCCGCCGTCATGGACGGCGCTTGGTTCCACACCGGCGACATGGCCGTCTGGGACGACGAAGGCTACGTCCTCATCGTCGACCGCAAAAAGGAAATCATCATCAGCGGCGGCGAAAACATTTCGTCCATCGAAGTCGAGCGCGCCATCGCCGCCCACCCGGCGGTCCTCGAATGCGCCGTCGTCTCCGCCCCCGATGAAAAGTGGGGCGAAGTCCCCGCCGCCGTCATCGTCCGCAAGCCCGGCGCCGAACTCTCCGCCGAAGAACTTCTGACGTTCCTCGCCACCCGACTAGGCCGCTTCAAGCACCCCCGCATCATTGAGTTCCGCGCCGAAGCCCTGCCCAAAACCGGCACCGGCAAAATTCGCAAACTCGACCTCAAAGACGTCTTCTGGTCCGGCCGCGAAAAACGGGTCCAAGGTTAATGTATTCCCTCACCCTCGATTGCACTCAGGACGAAAAGGACGAACTCCTCGGCCGCCTCTGGGAACTCGATACCGCTGGCGTCACCGAGAACGACCTCACCGCCAGCCGAGTCTCCCTCCGTGCGTTCTTCAACGATCCCTTCGACGCCGCCGAATTCGCCGCCTTCGACCCCCAATGGGCCGAGGAGCCCGATACCGACTGGCAGGCCGAATCCGAAGCCGCCTGGCCCGGCCGCCCCGTCGGCGACAGACTCTTCATCGCCCCCCCGTGGTGCCAGGAACCCACGCCCCCCGGTCGCGAACGGGTCGTCATCAACCCCGGAGTCGCCTTCGGCACTGGTGCCGACACCACCACCCAACTGGCCCTCGAAGTTCTCGAACGGACCGTCCAACCCGGCGACCGCATCTTTGACTTCGGCACCGGCTCCGGCATCTTAGCGCTAGCCGCCCTCCGCCTCGGTGCCGCCGCCGTCCACGGCTGCGATATTGACCACGACGCCGTCGTCGCCGCCCGCGCCGACATGCCCCCGGAGATCGGCCTCTTCACCGGCTCTCTTCGTTCTATCGAGTCGAATTGGGCCGACGTCATCTTCGCCAACATCAACGCCGAGACGGTCTCTCACAACGCCGAGGAGATGAAGCGGGTGCTCAAACCTGGAGGCCGCCTGATCGTCGGTGGCATCCCGCCCCGCCACGCCGAGCGGGTCATCAAAGCGCTCGGCGCGCAGCAATGGACTCTCCGCGAGAGAGTTGACCGAGACATCTGGGTCTGCATGGCCTGGGAGGACAAGTGAACATGAAACGCCGAGCCTTTCTCGCCGCCCTGTCGGCCTACCCGGTGGCCCACGCCGCCGCCGCGGGCAAAATTGCCGCTCTCGAATTCTGGCGTTTCGAAGGCCGTTACACCTACGAAGCCGGCACTGCCAACCGCCAGTATCAAGCGAACCCGATTCATATCTACGACGCTCTCCGCCCCAAGGAATACAAGGAGCAAGGCCGCCCCGCCGGTGAGTCCAAAACGTCTGCCCTGTACTTGAAGCTGCGAACCGACGCCGGTCTCGAAGGCCTCTACGGCCCCATTGACGAGGAGGCCGCTGTCGTTGTCCACCGCCAACTCCGCCCGTTCCTCCTCGGAAAAGAGGCGTTAGCCGGAGAAGCGCTCTGGGACCAACTCTATCGCTCCAACCGCCACTCCCGTTCGAGCCATTACATGATGGCCATCTCGGCGGTCGACAACGCCTTATGGGACCTCCGAGGCCGCTACTTCAAAGCCCCCGTGTATAGCCTGCTAGGGGGCCCCACGAGGCCCGCCGTCCAGGTTTATGGAAGCTGTTTAGGCTTCAGCGTCGAACCCGAGTTTCTCAAGAAGAAGTGTGTGGAACTGAAGCAGAAAGGCTTCATGCACCAGAAGTGGTTCATGCCTTTCGGCCCCGGCGACGGAGCGGTGGGAATGGAGAAGAACGTCGCGATTGTTCGCAATCTCCGCGAAGCGATGGGTTACGACGTCGACATCATGTTTGACGCCTTCATGGGCTGGGACTTGAACTACGCTCTCCAATGGGCGAAGCAGGTAGAGCAGTATCGGCCCCGATGGATTGAGGAAGCGTTCACTCCGGACAAGCTAGAGAGCTTCGCCGCCCTCCGCCGCGCGACGTCCGTCCCGGTCGCCACGGGAGAGCACTTCTACGGCCGTTGGGAGACCAAGCGTTACCTCGATGCGCAGGCCATCACGGTGGTCCAAGCTGACCCCGAATGGTGCGGAGGAGTCAGTGAGCTAGTGAAGATCTGCCACATCGCCAGCGCCTACGACGCGCATGTAATCCCCCACGGCCACGGAGTCCACGCGGCGATGCATGTGGTAGCCAGCCAAAGCCCCATGACCTGCCCCTTGGTCGAGTACCTCATCCCCAAGATGAGTACGTATCATCACTTCGAAAAGTGGAACCCGACCCCGGTCAACGGCAAAATCACCCTCCCCGAAACCCCCGGCTTCGGCATCATCATCGACGACGCCAAAGTCGAAAAGCGAACCCAGGTCAGCTGGTAGTCGGTCACCTTCCGGGTTGCATTCTATCCTGACGCTGCGCAAGCTGGTGATCAGCGCGAGCTGGGTAGGATGCCCCGGAACGAGTCCAGGAGGCGGAGAGCGATAAGCGGTCTCAATAGACGAGGCGGCCAAGAAAGGCTGGCGGAAAAGACGGATTTATCGGCGCACCAGATCCTAGTATACGCTCCCGGGCCGTCCTCCCATTCCCACGCATCGTGACCCTCTATCTTGAAAGACCGACGATTTTTCAGCTTGTCGGCTATTTTCCCGATGGCAGGGCTCACCTCGGCACCGCAGCTGGGCGCTGGTTTGGAACGGATACTCAGTCCGGATTCTGGCCCCACCTTGACTGTATAAACGGTCGCGCCCTTGTTCACTGAATCCGGGTGCGGAGCGGGAGCGTGATGGCAAATCCAGCGCTTGGATACATGTGTTCTTTCCACTCAGGCGGCAGCCCCGTTTCCTGTGCAGTGGCCGCAGAAGCAAAAAGAACCAGGGGAATAAAAACCACAACGGACGAAACCAATTTAGAGGCCCTATTCCGGAAAGTCTAGAGCAGAACCTGACATAAGGGAGGGGCTCT
The DNA here is from genome assembly GCA_026394015.1 of Acidobacteriota bacterium. Lineage (GTDB taxonomy): Bacteria > Acidobacteriota > Terriglobia > Bryobacterales > Bryobacteraceae. The sequence goes on along the minus strand of JAPKZA010000272.1, from coordinate 885 downwards.
GGAAATTATGGCGTCGGACCGATATGGCAAGAGCCTACTCAGACGATCTGCGTTCAAAGTTTTTGACAGCCTATGAAACGGGGAACACTGGCCTGAAGAAATTGGCGGCAACTTTTCAAGTAAGCCGCGCGTGGGCCGAGAGAATCCTGAGAACCAAGCGGTCTACTGGCAGTTCTTCACGATCTGTCGGTAGACCCCGCGGCTTTCCCAGCCGTCTGACCCCAGAGATCCGCCAGCGCCTTTGCGTGCAGATCGGTAAACAGCCTGACGCCACGATCAACGAGTTGCGGGAATGGCTGCAAAGTCACGAAAGCGTAGCCATCAGTCAACAACACCTCTGTGCGGCGATCTTTGAAATGGGACTTCGAGTTAAAAAAAGCTTGCACGCCAGCGAGCAGGATAGCGCGGAAGGAGTTCGGCGGCGAGAGCAATGGCGAGCAGATACGGCCGACATCGATCCGAAGCGGTTGGTGTTTATCGACGAGAGCGTCGTGACCACGGACATGACCAGGCTGTATGGACGAGCGCCGCGCGGACAACGTATCCATGAAGGAACCCCGGACGGGCGATGGCACACCGTTACCCGGTTGGGTGCCGTCACCTGCCAGGGATGGCAAGCGGCTATGACCGTCGAATCGGCTACCGACGGAGATGTCTTCCTGACCTACCTTAAAGAAGTGCTTTGCCCGACGCTGCAGACCGGGCAGGTCGTAGTGATGGATAATCTCTCTGCCCATAAGGTGGAAGGAGTGAAAGAGCTAATCGAAACCGCCGGTGCCGAACTTCGATACCTCCCTCCCTATTCCCCGGACTTCAACCCTATCGAGCCCTGCTGGTCGGTCGTCAAACAACGTTTGCGCCAACGAAAGGCACGGTCTGTGGCTG
>JAPKZA010000051.1:372-1852 GCA_026394015.1 Acidobacteriota bacterium | reverse complement strand
TGTTTTCAAAATCCAAATTTTGGCGGAGCGACATCCGGGCCTCAGCGCGAGCGCGTCCTGCCCCCCGGGTAGGGGCGGCGGGGCGCCCGCTCAGCGGGCCGCCGGCCGCCCGAAACGCGCCGCGGTGCTTCCCTGGTGCTTCCCCAGACACCGGCAGGGAGATGCTGGCCTCGGGCCGTTCGGCGGAAACACAGTGTATTCAGGCGTCCCAGTGGTACAGCAGGGTGGGCTCGAACCACCGACCTCCGGTTCCACAGACCGGCGCTCTAACCAACTGAGCTACTGCTGCACAATGTCGCGATGCGCCGGAAAACTAGGTGCAAAGGTCTGACTTGGCAAGCAGCGTGGCCATTTGCAGGCCGCGGCGCCTCTTACAAGGATAACCGGCAGCCAAACCAGCAAAAAGCCCGGACTTTCGTCCGGGCTTTCGCTTCAGAAAACAAAGGCGTCAATCAAGCGAGCTTTTTGAAGGCGCTGGTGACGCTTTCCTTGATCGGCTCGACGGTCTCGGTGGTGACCTTCTGCGCCAGTGCCGACAATTCCTTGGCCTGCGCGCTCAGTGTCTCGAACTGCTTGCTGAGATGGGTGGTCGAAAGCTCCACCGCTTCCGAAGGCGACTTCACGGTCATCAGCTGGGCCGCAAAATCGAACGCGGCGTTGGTGTTGGCGCGGGCCGCATCGATCCACTTGAGCCCATAATCGGCGGCGCCCTTGCTGGCGGTGGCGTAGCTGCCCTCGATCAGGTCGGATGCCTCCTCGGAGGCCGCTTTCATCTTTTCCCAGTTGTCCTTCGCCTGCGTCACGCTCTTCTCCGCGAACTCGCGAAACGCCGCCGGCACTTCCATTTTCGGCACTTCGAACTTCGGCAGATCGAAGCGGGGAATCTCGAATTTCGGCATCTCGGAGGTCGAGACTGCCTTGGCCTTTACTTTGGTGGCGCTGGTGTCAGCCATGGTTGTGGTCCTCTTGAGGAGCTTGCTGGGTGGGGATTTGCTGGGTGGGGTTTTGCTGGGTTGCGCCTTGCTGGCGGGCCCCGGCTTCCCGGATCCACCGCTCCGTCGTCGATCGGAGGGAGTTTTCATCGGCCGCCGTCAAACTCGCCGGTCCATTGCGACCCGCTACAACCCACATAATACATATCATGCTGCAATGCAATAATCTTATTGCATTGCTCAAAGCCGCCGCAATGAAGCCACAGCTCGGCCCCGGTTAGCCGGCCCTACCGCTCCGCCGAGTTGTCGCGGACCACCTAGCCCTTAGGCGGCTTCGCAGCCTTGGCGGCGTGCTGGGTCAATTCCGTGGCCTGCTCGGTGAGAGCCTGCATCTGCGACTTCATAAAGTCGGAGTGCAGCTTCATCACCTCCTGGGCATCCTTGGCGCGCATCAGGTTCTTCGCGAAATCCCAGGACGCGGTGACGTTACGCTCGGAATAGCCCACCACCTTACGCTGGATCTCGAGCACATTGGCCTGCGCGACCGA
>JAPKZA010000051.1:0-360 GCA_026394015.1 Acidobacteriota bacterium | reverse complement strand
TTGCCGGGTTGCGCTCATCATGTCGTCGAATGCTTTTTTCGCCTGCTCGACGCTCTGCTCGGCAAGTTTGCGCATCTCGGGTGGGACGAGTTTTTCGAACGATTGATCGGCCATGGGAACACCTCGTTGCTATCGCAATTCGAACGTTAATCATGCGACACGCCTTCGCGGGGAGCAAGCCTAGATGCCGTGCAGTTAAGGTTAGGGTCATTCGGATGCCGCCGAAAGCCTTGTCAGCGTGGACGTTCCCGGTCGCCGGGATTATGACCGTTTCAATCAATTGCGACAGACCGATAAAATCGGCTTGCGGGGGTAGGGCGTGAATGCGTGAGCAAGGATTACTCCTTGGCTTTCTAAACG
>JAPKZA010000013.1 GCA_026394015.1 Acidobacteriota bacterium | reverse complement strand
GAGCAGGGCGACCGTATCATTCTTCATGAACTCAACCCGAACTTGCCTGGGCGCCACAGTGGCTATTGGCCACACTATTCGCTCCAGCCGTCCATTTGCAGGACGGCCACCATTCTTGAGCTCGGCAATTATACGACGGCCCATCGCTTCTTTGAGCGCGGATATGCGGAGAAATACAATGCTGCTGGGCACAAGACGGCCTTTTTTGACTCCGTGTATAGCACACATATCGGCAAACAGCACTGGGAGACGGATGGAAAGAATGCGTATGCGCTCAACGACGTTTCGCAATTTCAACTAGCTCCTGCCCCGCTGCTGCCCCAGAATGAACCTCTTGTAGGATCCATGGCCGAACATCTGGACCAGATCATCAGGAAAATTCGGTCCAAGACTCCTTTTGGACTCATTCGGCCGAGTGATGGAGAACGGGCAATTCTGAAGAACAGGACTCTCACGAATTGCGATGCGTGGACGTGGAGGTCCGGTGGCGTTCTTCGTGAACAACTTGCCAACAGTATTCGCACCACAGATCCGAATCTATACATTGGAATTCCGTGTAATTCCTGCAACAAGGCTTGGAATTGCACGGAAGAAATTTACACGGAATTCACGGAAAAATTCCAGGTCCCAGCAGGGCAAATTACGTATGCCAATATTTTCATGAATTCCAACTGGGCCAAGTGGACGGAATTTATTCGGAATTATACGGGCGGACTCTATTTTGTAGGAAGTGGATCCACGGAGTCGTCTATCCAAATAAAGAGCCGGCACGTAATTTCGGCAACGCTTGTGAATTCATGGGAGACGGATGGCGAGTCCGAGACGGAGCGAATTCTTGAATTTGTCGGAAAACTCCGAGGCGAACTCATCTGCTTCGCAGCGGGACCTTTGAGTAAGGTTTGGATCCCCCTATGTATGCAGCGTAATCCTGCAAATATGTATGTGGATGTGGGAGCCTCTCTGGACATTTTCACGAAGGGGGGCACGAACCGTATGTATATAAGCCCGTCGCACCCGTTCGCAAAGGAGACCTGCGTGTTCCGCCAGAAGCCCACAAAACGACTGGTATACTTTTGCGTATTTTTTAAAGACGACTACATCCAGCTTCTGAAACTCCTTCTTACAAGTCTCATCTACTTTTCAAAGACTGACGGTATAGATTTTCTCGTATTTACATCGGAAGACTTCAAAAGTAGGATAGAAAATCTTGGGCATCAAATGGGTCTATCTATACAATTCCACTTTATGGAGTGTAATAGCGTGCATGAGGCAAGTAGTTCTAAACTTCGTATATTTGACTATCCATCCATAAATTCATACGAGACAATTCTATATTTGGACACAGACATCATTATACAAGGTGATATTACACAAATACTAAATCACAAGCTGGATGATCTCATATACGCTATACCAGAGGGTAGAATAGGGCACGAATTTTGGGGAGGAACCCTATTTGATTTGAATACAGTAGATCCAAATACGGAAGGAATGAATGCAGGTGTAATTTTATTCAAAAACTCAGAAACGACCCGCAATATATTTAAAGTGGCCTTGG
>JAPKZA010000149.1 GCA_026394015.1 Acidobacteriota bacterium | reverse complement strand
GCCGTTCGTTGTTCGGCGGAAAGTTCGACTGGCGGAGCAATACAAATAAATATCGAGCACCTCAATGGTAGAGACGCCAAAATCGCCATACGGGTTACCATTACCGAAGCACTACACTAGGTCCTCGACGAAGACGGGGCAGGGGTGATGTGGATTCTGGAACGGGTCCCGGGTGAACTGTTGGCGATTGCTCTCGATTGGATGTATCGGCGCGATCGAGGGACGCGCTGTATTTCCAGCATTATTCGGGATTGGAGGGAGACGCTTGGTTCAATGGCCGGGCCGGGCTGCTGCGGCGACGAGCCGAGGGGAGGAGTTTTTGGCTGGCTTGCGGTGCGGGTCCAGAGACATGGCGAGGATCGTGGGAATGGGTGCCCGAGGGTGCCTGGCAACGCGAGGCGGGCAGCGAACGAAAAATGGTGCAGGGGAGCTACCGCGACACTGGGTGCCAAGGAAGAGATCGCGGGAGCCCGCATTCAAGAGGTGCTCCTCAACCGGAAGGGTCGTGTTTGTTCGTGCATAAGATGTTGGAGGGAGTAGGCTTGCTCGATCCGGCCGACGGGCTGCACCGGCCCCGCTACTTCGGCACAGAGGACGGATTGCCCTCCGATGAGGCGTGGGGCCTGCTCGAAGACCGTCAGGGTCGAATCTGGGTGAGTCCCAAGAACGGGATGGAAAAGTGGGCAGGGGGGCCGTGGGTGAAGTCCAACCTGTGGGTAGGCATCGAGTTGACCAACGCGTGGCCGATGCGGGAGCGGGAGGGCGAAAGGCTGATCGGCACGGTCGAGTTATTCAGGTGGATGGTGAGATTGACGTCGAATGGACCGTCCTGACTGGACTGTATGACCAGCGAAGTGTAGATGTTCTCACCCGCTCGAGGTTCGACGGGGCCGCCTAACACGAGGAATAGCCGCAGTGCGTCGAGACGATTCAGAGTTCGGCGGTTAGCCTGCTGCAAGTGATCAACGATGCCTTGGATTTTTCGAAAATCGAAGCCGAGGTGTTTGAGATTCGAGAGGCGCCGTTTTCGCTCGAAGACCTATTCGACGGAGTTGCGCTGTTACTTTCGCCGTGGGCGGAAGAGAAGCGGCTGGATCTAGTCGTAACGGTGGAGGAGGGGGTGCCGGCGGAGGTGATCAAGTTTACCGGTTCCGACTGGGTGGAATCCTGGTCTCGGCGGGGAATGGCGACGACCACGGCGGCATGGGGCGAACGGGGTTAGGGCTGGCGATCTCGCGGCGGCTGGCCGAGCGGATGAACGGCAAAATGCGAAGGGAGAGCAAACCGGGGGAGGGGTCGACGTTGTGGTGCGATTTGCCGTTTCGGGTGCTCCAGGGCTGCGGGTTGAGGGTGCCGCCGGGCTCGCGGCTTGGGAAGTTTGGGCTCGACGGGGTGGCGGTGGATAGTTGGCTCGACTATGGATTGGGCCCTTCTGCCGCCTGCAAACGGGGCGAGAGCACCGGTGGAATTGGGATGGGGTTGGCGGGTGATTCATCGGCCATTAACCCGACGAAAGTTGATCGGGCACCCTGAGGGAACGAGCCCAGCAAGGCCGGCGTGGCCGAAGACAATCGGACGAACCAGAGGTCGTGAAGATTGTCGAAAACGGCGAGCAGGGGCGTGCCAATCGTCGCGCTGACGGCCAACGGGTTTGAGGCTGACCGGCTGCGGTGTAAGGAGGCGGCGGCCCTGCACGGAGCCTTGGCGTGGGCGGCGCGAAAGGCTGCGTTATCCTAAGCGCATGCGCACGGATCAACACCAGGAGATTGAGATTAAGCTGCAGGTCGGCGACGAAGCGGCGATGCGCGCTTCTTTGGTGGGACTGGGTTTTGTCGAGATCGTGCCACGGGGTTTGGAGCAGAATCGGATTTACGATACGGCCGACGGGGTGTTGCGGGCGCGGGGAGAGTTGATTCGCCTCCGGGAGTTTGACGGCAAGAACGTGCTGACCTATAAGGGACGCGCGACGGTGGGAAAGCATAAAGAACGGGAAGAGATCGAGGTCGTGTTGGGGGCAACCGAGGCCATGGCGACGATTCTGGGTCGGCTGGGTTTGGAGCCGCGGTTCCGCTACGAAAAGTACCGAAGCGAATGGCAGCGGCCGGGGGACGACGGGATTGTGATGTTGGACGAGACTCCGATCGGGACGTTCGTCGAGCTCGAGGGGACGGGCGACTGGATCGATCGGACCGCGGTCGACTTGGGCTACAACGAGCAGGACTACCTTAACCTAAGCTATGCCCGGCTGTTTGCCGCGCGTTGCCTGGCAGAGGGGAGAGCGGCCGGGGATATGGTGTTTGACGCGGTCTAGCCAGGGGCGTACCACCGGGGGAGTACGGTAGTAGACCGTTCGCTAAATCACCCTACTACCCCAAAAAAAGCTTGCCTGATCAAGGCACCGTCCCTATACTTGTTTTAACGACCAGTACTTCTAGTACTCGGTTGCGAGTGAGAACCGTGTTGAATTTGAGCAACCATAAAAGTCGAGGCCGAAACAATGATTACTAGTATTGTGATCATCATTCTGTCGATGGCGATGTTCGTTTACTGGTTTCGGTACTCGTGTTTGTTAATTCTGGAAGCTCGTTGGAGCGAAGAAGAGGCAAAGGCGGGCGCGGGAAGCCAGAACCTGGGTTTAGCGCAGCTGGAACTTCAGTTAGCACAGGCAAGTACGGCGATTGATTTGGACAGAGTCCGGAAGAGTCTCGATCGAGATCTTCAGGTCGTTCAAGCGATGGCTCAGAATTGCGGTGAACTTCAGGTAGGCGGGGCGTCGCTCGAAAGCAGATTGCTTATGATTGATTATCGCATGATGCAGGCTTGGTTCGCTGTTACGCGACCTTTCGCTGGTCCGAAGGCGCAGAATGCGCTTCGAGAGATGAGCCAGATCGTCGCCTACTTGGCGGCTGAGTCTGGGACTCGCCTGGCGGCGGCCGAGAACTAATCGGCCGTCGGACAGGACAAAGGTAAACCACGAGACTTTGACAGGAGCGATCGCCCATTTTGGTGGGCCATCGCTCCTTTTATTTTTTCTTTTTTCGTTTTCCACCCGAAAGATTCCCAACCTGTCATCCGGTTGCCATAAAATGAGGAGGTGTTCACTGACAGCGCCCTCCGTCAAGCCGTCCAACATCTCGACCAAATCCGTAAGGAGATCGGCAAAGTAATTGTCGGTC
>JAPKZA010000556.1 GCA_026394015.1 Acidobacteriota bacterium | reverse complement strand
CGCCCCGCGCACATTCCAGCGCAGGGTGGTCGGCTCGCCGACCCGGATCACGTTGGGCGTGAACGAGAACTCGATGATTTCCGGAGCGGCCGCGCTGACGAGGGGGGCATCCACTTTGAGTTCGCGCTGCTCCCGCCGTTCTTTGCCATCTTCGCCGCGGGCGACTAATTCATACTGTGACGTCTCCCTGACCCTGACTTCGACTTCGCCCGAGGGAGTAACTTGCTTCCCTCCGATCATGACCACCGTCGCCCCGGTAACCTCCCAAGAGACCTTTGCCGTTTCGTTCGGACGCACCGAGTCAGGCGAGATAGAAAAGCGGCGGATCTCGACGGGAGGGATCGCGGTAACATCCACTTCCAGTTCGCGAGTAATGGTTCTCCAACGATTTCTCCCGACAAGGCGATAGACGGTTTTCGCGGTGGGGGTGATCGGCACCAAACCGGTCGCGGGTCGCTTACCAAGGCCGGTGATCTCGACTTCGGTTGCGTCGCGCACGTTCCAGCTCAGCAGAGTCGTCTTCCCCTGTCGGATCGAAGCCGGCGCAGCCGTGAAGGACTCAACAACAGGCTCCTCCGGCCACAAGGCGAACGCGGCGAGCGCGAGCGCCAGCACGACGAAGGCCGCGGCCCCGGCCAGCCAGGGCCATGGCGAGGTCTTCCTTTTCGGGGGCTCCACTCGGTTATAAACGGCATGGGTCAGGGCTTCCCGGACCTGCCCGCAAGTGGCAAAACGATGGCTCGGATCCTTCGCCAGGCAGCGGAGAACGACCTGTTCCACGGCCGGTGAAATGGCAGGATTGCGCTGGCGCAGCGGAGGGGGCGGCGTCTGCAAATGGGCCGTCTTCACGGCGAAATCGGTATCGCCACCCGTCCCGCTGAGATGGTCGAAGGGGGTGGCCCCCGTCAGCATTTCGTAGAGAAGGCAGCCGAAACTATAAATGTCGGACCGATGATCCAGCTCCATGGGCCGCGAGATCTGCTCCGGGCTCATGTAGTGGGGCGTCCCCATCACGGTGCCGGTTTGGGTCAACCGCTTTTCATTCACGGCGAGGACGATGCCGAAATCGCCGAGATAGGCCGTGCCTTGGCGGTCGATCAAGACATTCGAAGGTTTAACGTCGCGATGAACGATTTGGCGGCTATGGGCGAATTCCAGGGCGTTGAGAATGCCGTGGGCGAGCGGCCAGGCTTGGTTGATGGTCAAAGGGCCGGTGCGTTGCAGCAGCGAGTCCAGAGCCTCGCCGTCGACGAACTGCATGATCAGGAAACTACGGCCCTCGGCATAGTCGAAGCCGTAGACTTTGACGATGTTGGGATGATCCAACGCCCCGTGCCGACGGCCTTCGTTCAGAAACCGCTCTTCAATGTCTTTTCGCGCGGCGTACTGATCGTTGAGGAATTTCACCGCCGCCAGGGACCCCAAATGCACATTGCGGCCCAGCCACACTTCGGCCATGCCGCCTTCGCCTATCTTGCGTTCGAGCACAAATTGACCGACTTGAAATTCTGGGCGCATTTTAAAGGGCCTTCCCTGAGAGTGAGCAAATGGGCGGAGATATCACGCTGGACATAAGGTTTCCTATTCCATAGCGGGTAAAGCCCGGCGATCTGCGCAAATTTGTCGGGGCTAGGCTTTAAAACGCTCGTCGATTTCGATCTGGTAGCCGACGGCCAACCGGTTGGTTTCGTTGGCCATGCCGGTGACCGCCATCAGTTCGCCGAACATCTCCGGCGTCATGCCGGCCTTGCGGGCCCCGGCGGTGTGCGAAGCGACGCAATAGCCGCAGCCGTTGGTCGCGCTCACTGCGATGTAGATCATCTCTTTGACGAGCGGGTCCAGCGCTCCACCGGGACCCATAATCTGTTTGACGCTCTCCCAGGTCCGGCGCAGCGTCGCGGGATCGTGCGCGAGCGCCTTCCAGAAGTTGTTGATGTAGTCCGTTTGCCGGACCGCGCGGATATCGTCATACACCGCCCGCACCTCGGCGGACGCGTCGTCGTATTCGATCAACCCATAAGTAGCCATACGTTATTGTAAGATCTCTCCCATGATCGTTACTAACTCGCGTCCGAACCGTAACCGGTCTTCGACCAGCGGCCGCCGGCCGTACTTACTCTGCGTACTAATCCGCTGCTCCATCAGAAACGCCGGCCACTGGCGATCGGCCGACAGCCCATGGATCACCGTCATCCGGCCCGGGGCCACGGCGGCGGCGAAGCTGAGGGGCCGGGTGGGGGCAAAGCTGGAGCGAGCGTCGAGCGCCTTGGCAAACCGCTCGCCCAGGGCACGGATGGCGGGATCGGCCGTCGGCGGACCTTCCAGATACTCGCTCGTCTCGGTGTTATGGAGCGAAAAGAAAAGCGCGGCCGGACCGCTGGCCAACATCGTCTTCCTTTGCGCGGCAATCTCCGGCATCTTCGCCACGCCGTTGACGTCCCAATTCCGGTTCAGGTCGAAACCATATTTATTGAAGCGGACGCCGCCGCGGGCGACGCCGTCGGGGTCGGCCAGCGGGAGGATTTTCCAGGTGTAGCCGCTCCGCAACGCGGCGTTCCGCGCTAACTCGCGGATCGCGCCTTCGCCGGTCCAGGAGCTTCCGGTCTCCCAACTATGCTGGCGAAACATGAGCCAGATCGTCTTCGGACCGGTGCCGACGCTCCAGAGCCACAGCGGACGGCCATCGACGCTCCGGCCGATCTCTTCGCGGCGAAACGAGTTTCGGACGTCTTTCCACAGGCGATCCAGATTCTGATTGGTGTAAGGCGGGGTGTGCGCGACCCAGAAGTGGCCCCGGCGGGGGGTGACGCGGAGCCGCATGCGGGGCTCGGCCGGGTCATATTGAAAGTCCTCGACGTGGCGCCAAGTTCGGCCGTCCTCGCTCCACACGGCCGGGGTCTCGGCGTTGACGGCCCCGCGGTTGGGCTGATAGTTGTATTCGCCGGGCAGGTCGACCAGATCGATGGTGACCGGTTGGCCGGGACGGACGCCGTCAACCTTGAACGAATACCAGTTCGCTTGCCGATTTCGGCCGTCCTGATCCTTTTCGCCTTGGGCACCGACGCGAACGTGATCGGGGGCGACCACCTCCACCCGTCCGGCGCTGCCGCCTTCGAAGGCCCAGGCTACAGAAATGAAGAACGATAGTGCGGTTGTGAGCATCTGAATGCTCCTATGCTAGTGGATTTTCCGCTCCTGGAGACAGGCAAGCGCTACCGGGTCCTCCGCGGTTTTCAAGACGACGACGGCCAACACCTGATCGCGGGGATGGAACCGTTGATTCTTGGGCTGGAATACAACCGGGAAGAGGAGCGTCTGGCGTTGATCTGCCAGACGAGTGTCCACATCGCGCATCGATTCTTCTTCGCGGTACCGACGGCGAAACTCGACGCGGCCTTGGGCCGGTTGGCCGTTCATTTTGAGGCGGTCGATACGCACGTCCGCGATCCGCTTTTGGCCAGCGCCGCGGCGATTGCCGCGCTGGCCGAACAACACCACGACGGCGACCCGTCGCTGGCGCGTTCGGCCTACCGGTTGGCGATTGCGCGCTACACGCACCTGGAGCAGACGGCGCCCAATCCGGGCTCGGCGGCCGCCGCTCGGCAGACGGCCGAGTTGCTGGCCAAACGCCTGGCGACGGTAGCGGGAACCGCAACTTAGTTGCAAGTCGTTCATTTCAATGGGATATCGGGAAATCCGCGATTCCCATTCAACCCTTCAGATTGCCGTTGGGCTCCCCAGATCCCCATTCGATAACCTCTTGTTGGGAATTTGGCAAACGGACGTTATCGTAGAGCGTCGGCAGTCCAATTCTCCACTGAGGATTTTCTCCCCCTATGCACAAGCCCATTAAGTATGTTGAGAAGGCCGTAGCGGTCACCGCGAACGTCGCTTGGCAGGTGTTTGAACGCCTGAACCAGATCAGCCAGAATCCTTCGTTCACCCCCAAGTGGTCGGACAAGCCTTTGCTGAAGAGCTGGGAGAAGTCCAAGCCGCCGCTGGGCTGGCCGCGGAAGACCGATTCCTTGTGCCCCAAGTGCGTACCCGAGCTGCGCAAAGAGGTGATGGACGGTAAGAAAGACCTGTCCGTCCTGCTGAACGAAAAGATTGGCGAAATCAAGGCCGACATCATCGAGCGCGACGGCAAGATCCTTATGGTTAAGGAATGCCCGCTGCACGGTAAGTTTGAAGACTTGATGTCGATCGACCCCGCTTTTTCGCAGCATTTGGAAGACGTTTTCCCGGGCCGCGACATCCGCGCCCACAACGACGAAAAGCTGCACAACCATGGCTCCTCCACGGTCACCCACGGTCGCGGCTCCGTACTGACGATCGACCTGACGAACCGTTGCAACATGATGTGCTACCCCTGCTTCATGGACGCCAACCAAGTTTGTTTCGTGCATGAACTCGGCTGGGAAGACATCAAGACGATGCTCGACAACGCCATCACGATCAAGCCGCGTCGGCAGATGTCGGTTCAGTTCTCCGGCGGTGAGCCCACGCTTTCCCCGTTCTTCCTGGACGCGGTCAGCTACGCCCGCAAGGTCGGTTACAACTCCGTTCAGGCCGCGACGAACGGCATCGAGTTCGCCAAGAGCACCGAGTTCTGCGCCCAGGCCGCCAAGGCTGGTCTCCGCTACGCTTACCTCCAGTTCGACGGCATCGGCAACGAAGCCAACTCGCATCGCTTGGTCGGCAACCTGTTCGACGTGAAGCTGAAGGCGATCACCAACCTGCACAACGCGGGCGTCGACATCGTCCCGGTCATCACCATCATCAACGGTATTAATAATGAACAGGTCGGCGCGGTCATCCGTTTCGCCCTCGACAACCCGAAGATCATCTCGTTCCTTTCGTTCCAGCCCGTGTCCTTCACCGGTCGTGACGAAGAGATCACCCCGGAGCGGCGCGAAGCGCAGCGTTACACCTTGTCCCATCTGGCTCACGATGTGAAAAACCAGGTCGGTCTCGGCGAGCCGGTTCGCGACTGGTTCCCGATCTCCTTCATGTCCACGTTCTCCGACTGGGCCGATCTGGTGCACGGACCGAACGCCGATTGGGGTCAACTCTCCTGCGGATGCCACCCGAATTGCGGCATCGGCATG
>JAPKZA010000200.1:1588-7974 GCA_026394015.1 Acidobacteriota bacterium | reverse complement strand
CCCGTGGGCGGCATGCCGTAGCAGAGGGCACGGACGTAGTCTTCGTCCATCTGGTGGGCTTCGTCGTCGCCGCGGGCGGCCATGGCGAGTTGGAGCTCGAAGCGTTTGCGCTGTTCGTTGGGGTCGTTGAGCTCGGTGTAGGCGTTGCCGATTTCCATGCCGGCGCAGAAGATTTCGAAGCGTTCGACGAAGTTGGGTTCGTCGGGTTTGTTTTTCGAGAGGGGGGAGACTTCGACGGGGTAGTCGTAGATGATGGTGGGCTGGAAGAGATGGGCTTCGCAGACGCGTTCGAAGAGGTCGAGGAGCATCTCGCCGGAGGTGGATTTTGCGGAGTGGCGGACGAGGAAGGTGGGGTCGGTGAGGTCGGCAATGGTGGGTTTGTCGTCGCCGCGCCAGTGGGCGATGACGGCTTCGCGCATGGAGTAGCGACGGATGCTGGAGAAGTCGAGTTCCTGGCCTTGGTAAGAGACCTGCGTGCCGCCGGTGACATCGATCGAGACTTGGCGGAGGAGTTCTTCGGTGAGGTCCATGAGGCTGCGGTAGTCGGTGTAGGCCTGGTAGAACTCGAGCATGGTGAACTCGGGGTTGTGCTTGATGGAGACGCCTTCGTTGCGGAAGTTGCGGTTGATTTCGTAGACGCGGTCCATGCCGCCGACGATGAGGCGTTTGAGGTAGAGTTCGGGGGCGATGCGGAGGTAGAGGTCGAGGTCGAGGGTGTTGTGGTGGGTGACGAAGGGTCGGGCCGCGGCTCCGCCGTAGAGGGGCTGGAGCATGGGGGTTTCGACTTCGACGAAGCCGCGGGTATCGAGTTGGCGGCGGAGGGATTGGGTGACTTTGGCGCGGGCTACGAAGGTGGCGCGGACGTCGGTGTTGGAGATGAGATCGAGGTAGCGCTGGCGGGTGCGGGTTTCGACATCTTCGAGGCCGTGGAACTTCTCCGGCATGGGGAGGAGGGTTTTCGAGAGGAACGTCAGGGCCGAGGCTTGGATAGAGAATTCGCCGGTGCGGGTGACGAAGAGGGTGCCATCGACGCCGAGGATGTCGCCGATGTCGAGGAGTTGGTAGAGCTTGAAGTCGTTTTCCGAGAGGTTGTCGACTTTGATGTAGACCTGGAGCTTCTGGCCGCCTTGTTCGAGGTGCATGAAGCCGGCCTTGCCTTTGCCGCGGAGGGAGTTAATGCGGCCGGCGACGCGGACGGGGATCTTGGCGGCATCGAGCTCTTCGGCGGTTTTGGCGCTGTGTTCGGCCCAGAGTTGGGGGAGAGAATGGGAGGCGTCAAAGCGGGAGCCGTAAGGCCGTTGGCCGAGGGCGGTGATTTCGTGGGTGCGTTGGAGCCGCTGCTTGAGCAGCTCATTTTCGAGCGACAATATCGAACTCCTGAAAACCTTTAGTATACGGGGTTGGGGCGGGGATTAGCGGGAGCGGGATTCGGCGTCCATGAGGTTTAGGAGGATGTCGTTGATGCGAGTGAGGTGGCCGGTGCCTTTGGACTTGAGCCAAGCGAGTACTTGGGGGTCGAGGCGGACGCTGACGGCGACTTTGCGGGGGACGTCGCGAAACCGGACCATGTTGGCTAGTTGGTCCGGGGTGAGTGGATCGTTCGCCACATAGTCGTAGTTCGGATCTTGCTGACGAGTGGCAATTCGCTGCAACGCCTGAATTTCCTGATCAGTCATCTTCCTGTTTCTGATATCGTCGGAGCTCCAGCTTATTAGCTGGGCGGGCTGAGATGATGCGGATGATTTCTTGGCCATGGAAGTTCTCTCTATAGGCGTGAACGACGAGTAGTACAGAGTGGTTGGCTGGACCCGGGGAGATCGACCCTATGGCGTGCCAGCGATGTTCGCCTGAGGTGTCAATGCGGTCTGGAATGATGAGACATTGGGGGTCGTCAAATACGAGGGACGCGACCTCGAACGTAATGCCCTCGTGCTTTTTTTGATTCTGGAGGTTTTTGGCCGCGTCCCACTCGTACTTCACGGTGTATATACGTAGTGTAGTCTATTTGCCGTCAGACAATTTTCGATAAAGGGCGCGTTCCCTTTCGAGATCTTCCCAGGTGTACGGGATTTCGACGCCGTGGCGGTGCAGGAATGGGTCGATTGCCATGCGGGGGAGGTCGAGGAATCTACCGAGCTCGGCTTCGGTCCATATGCCTTCGCGGTGCGGAGCCACGGCAAGCCCTTCGCGAGCTAGGCCCTCGACACGATCCCCTAGGCGTTCGGCGAGTTCTTCCGGGATGTCTATCGTAATGGTCCTGGTGGATGCTAGCGGCGGATGAGGACTTCGCGGAGGTGGTCGCGGGCGAGGAAGAACTTGGTGGAGGCGAAGTTTTTGAAGATCTTTTCGATCATCCGGTTGTTGAAGTGCTGGGCGGGGCGGCGACGATCTTTCTCGGCGAGAAAGAGGCTGTTGCGGCCCTGGACCTGATAAGAGAACACCGGCACTTCTTCGATGCGTTCATCGGCGTGAAAAACGGCCAGGAGAGGGGCGCCGGGGCGGGTGATAGCGAAGATCTGTTCGAGAACGGGTTCGAGGAGTTCGGGACGGAGGTACTGGAGCGAATCCCAGAGGAGGACGGCGTCGAATTCCCCTTCCTTGTGGCCGAGGGTGTGTTCGACGAAGATGTCGACGCGGTCGGGTTCGAGTTGGCGTTCGAGGTAGCCGGGGCCGCTGCCGAAGGCGAGTTCGAGGGCGCGGTAGAGCGGGTCCGGACGGGGAATGTGATCCTGCTGGAAGAGGAATTCGGTGGTGGCGGGGGCACCGCAAAGGTCGAGGATTTTGAGGCGGTCCTGGCCGTCGAGGGCGAGGAAGAATTGGTCGAGGCCGTTGGAGGGGCGTGTCAGTTCAATGGGAGCGGAGGGCTGGACAGGCGGGGACCGGTAGGAAGGTAGATGGGGCGGGTCGTCGTCGGGTTGGAAGAGGTTCCGCAGCTTGTCCAGCACAGCACTCATTTCTTGGGGTCGTTCGGGGTGAGGGTTTGTTGGGCCGGGGGCGTGGCGGAAGATGCCTTGGGCTCAGCGGCCGGGGCGGGCTTGGATTCGGGGCGAAGGCTGCTGACGGAGCCGTTGATGGTTCCTTCTTCTTCGCAGACGAATTTCACGGTTTTGACGTCGCCGAGGAGTTTGGCTCCGTTGCGGATTTCGACCTTCTCGGTGCCTTCGATGTTGCCGGTGATCTGGCCCTGGATGATGATGTGGCGGGCCTTAATGGTTGCGGCTACCTTGCCATTGGGTCCGATGGTGACGCGGTGTTCCTGGGCTTCGATGGTGCCGTCGACAGAGCCGTCGACGACGAGATCCTCGCGGGCGATGATCTGGCCTTTGATATAGACGGCTTTGCCGATGGTGGCAACGCCGCGGGGGGACTCCGGTTCATAGGAGCGTACGGCGGGGGTGTTGGACAAGGGCGTGCTTTCCTTCGCGGGTTCCGGGTTTGATCGGGCGGGTTGTTCTTCTTCGCGGTCGCGGCGTTTCCACATGGTAAACCCTCATCCTAAACCGGATTGCAACGGAAGGCAATGAATAACCTTACATTACCGACGGGATTACTCTGAGAATCAGCTTGGAACCGTTAGAGTTACCGCGGTAAACGCGTTGGGTGGCCTTGGTGAAATCGGCGGAGAGGGCCTTGGGGATATCCATGAACTTCTGGGGATTGCGGTCAGTGAGAGGGAACCAGGAGCTTTGGACCTGGATGAGGAGGCGGTGACCCTTGCGGAAGGTGTGATAGACGTCGGGCATGGGGAACTCGATGCGATCGGGTTGGTTGGGGACGAAGGGGACGGGGCTTTCGAAGCTTTTGCGGAATTTGCCGCGGAAGGGTTCGCCGCGGACGAGTTGCTGGTAGCCGCCCATTTTCGTGGGGTTTTTGTCGATGAAGGAGGGGAAGTCGCCGGGGTAGACGTCGATGAGTTTGACGACGAAGTCGGAGTCGGTGGCGGAGGTGGAGACGAGGAGGGAGACGTCGATGGGTCCGGCGATGGTGAGGTCCTCTTTGAGGGGTTCGGTTTCGAAGGTGAGGACATCGGGGCGTTGGGAGGCGAAGCGCTGGTCTTCGGTCATGTAATCGCGGGCCATGCCGAGGTTGGTATAGCCGAGGTAGGGGACGGGTTTATTGGGGTCGGAGATGTATTCGTCGAAGCCGGAAGTGGCTTCGGGCTGCCAGGCGAGTTTGCTGTTGGCGGCGAGGTAGAGGGGCTTGGGTTGGGCTTCGGCGGGTGGCCACTGGGCGAATTGCTGCCATTCGTTGCGGCCGGTGGCGAAGACCCAGGCGCGGGGGAACTTGCCGTCGCCTTTGGCTTTGAGATGGTATTGGAAGAACGCGAATTCGATGGATTCGCGGTAGTAAGCGCCGGTTTTGGAGCCGAAGTGGAGGTTTCCGACGGTGTCGCCGTCGCCGCGGGACCAACTGCCGTGGGTCCAGGGGCCCATGACGAGGGTGTTGTTGGCAGGGGCGGCGTTTTTCTCCATGAAGGCGTGGGTGCGGAGGGGGCCCTGGGCGTCTTCGGCGTCGAACCAGCCGCCGACGGTGAGGACGGCGGGCTTGATGGCTTTGAGATGCCGCCAGATGCCGCGGGCTTTCCAGTAGTCGTTGTAGGTGGTGTTAAGGGTGTTTTCGAGCCAGTAGGGATTCGAGCTTTTGAAGTATTTTTCGTTGGCGTTGCCGAGGCCGCCCATGCGGAGGTAGAAATCGTAGCCGTCGGGGGTTTTGAATTGGAAGGGGACGGAGGCGGCGGGCGGGGCGGGGTCGCCTTTGCGTTCGACGAAGCTTTGGTAGAAGCCGAAGTTGGCGGCGAGCATGAAGGCGCCATTGTGGTAGGAGTCGTGGGGTGGCGGGGGCTGGGGGGGGGGGGGCGCGGGGGGGGGGGTGGGCGTCGATCATGCCGGCGGAGACGTAGAAGCCGGGGTAGGAGATGCCCCACATGCCGACTTTGCCGTTGTTGTTTTTGATGTTTTTGGTGAGCCAGTCGATCGAGTCGTAGGTGTCGGTGGATTCGTCGGTATCGCGGGGGCCTTTGGAGGGGTTATGGGGGCGGACTTCGGCCCAGGTGCCTTCGGAGAGGTAGCGGCCGCGGACGTCTTGGTAGGCGACGATGTAGCCTTCTTTTTGGAAGTGTTCGGACGGGCCGACGGCGGCGCGGTACTGATCGACACCGTAGGGGCCGACGGAATAGGGGGTGCGTTGGAGCATGATGGGGTAGGGGCCCTTGGCGGCGTCCTTGGGGACGTAGACGGCGGTGAAGAGTTTGATGCCGTCGCGCATGGGGATTTCGAATTCGTACTTGGTGTACTTTTCGCGGACGGTGGCGGGGGTGGAGGGCTTGGGCTCTTGAGGGAGAAGGGCGCCGGCGCAGGCGAGGAGAGCAAAGAATAAGCGCATGTTCTATCTTAGATGAATGCAACGCCGTGACCTGTTCAAGAATGTGACTCAGGCAGGCGCCCTCGTAGCCGCTGCTTTTCAGAACGATGCTCTATTGCGCGCCCAGACGGCGACGCAGACTACGTTTGGCCGGCCCGCCGACTCTGTCGCGGTGGACGAAGATTTCTGGCTGAACATCCGACACGCATTCACCGTGGACCGGAATTTAATCAACCTCAACAACGGGGGCGTTTCTCCGTCGCCGAAGATTGTGATGGAGACCGAGAAGCGGTATCTCGAGATCTCGAATATGGGGCCTTCGCACTTTATGTGGGGGGTGTTGGGGCCGGAGATTGAGACGGTGCGGCGGCGTTTGGCGCGGTCGTTTGGTTGTGACACCGAAGAGATGGCGATTACGCGGAATGCTTCGGAAGCCTTGGAGATCGTGCAGTTGGGCATGGATCTGAAGGCGGGCGATGAGGTGTTGACGACCAATCAAGATTATGGCCGGATGATCACGACGTGGGAGCAGCGGGCGCGGCGGGAAGGGATTGTGTTGAAGCAGATTCCGTTTCCGGTGCCGCCGCCGTCGCTGGATGATTTAGCGGAGCGGATTGAACGGGCGATTACACCGAAGACGAAGGTGATCCACATTTGCCACGTGACGAATCGGACTGGGCAGATTTTCCCGGTGCGGAAGATTTGCCAGATGGCGCGGGCGCGAGGGATTGAGACGGTGGTAGACGGGGCGCATGCGTTTGCGCAGTTTCCCTTTACGCGGGATGAGTTGGATTGTGATTACTACGGGACGAGTTTGCATAAGTGGGTTTTGGCTCCGGTGGGGACGGGGTTTTTGTATGTGCGGAAGGAGAAGATCGGGAAGATATGGCCTTTGATGGCGGCGGGGAAGCATCTCGACAATAACATTCGGAAGTTTGAAGAGATTGGGACTCATCCGGCGTCGCAGCGAAACGCGATTACGGAGGCGTTGACGTTTCACGAGTCGATTGGGGTGGAGCGGAAGG
>JAPKZA010000200.1:0-1510 GCA_026394015.1 Acidobacteriota bacterium | reverse complement strand
TGATCCGGAGCAGAGTTGTGCGATTGGGTTGATTTCGGTGGCGGGGTTTAAAGCACCGGAGTTGGCGAAGTTTTTGCTGGAGAAGCATCGGATCTTGACGGTGGCGATTGTGACGGCGGGGGAGTATGAGGGGCTGCGGATTACGCCGAATGTGTTTACGACGTTGGAAGAGATTGATACGTTTGGGGATGTGATGGAGGGGGTTATTAAGAAGGGGAAGTTGGCGTAGGGGTTGCGGCTCCGCATCTGCTGTTTTCGAGATGACGCTTCCGGATTAATCCATGCCGCAAGGCACATCCCCAGGGCCGAGATTTCTAGGGCGCGAAAGGGCATCCGTCGAGGGAGCCCTTTCGCTTTTTGGGTTACAGGGGGTGTGGTGGCGGGGTAGCATGATAGGACGCCATGCATCTTGCGGTTGATGCCTCGCCGTTGCTTCTGCGCAGCGCGGGGGTAAAAAATTATCTTTACCACTGGATTGTGGCTCTGCGGCAGGAGGGGGCGGGCGACCGGGTCTCTCCGTTTCCGTTCCTTGATCAGATCGGGGATCTGAATCATGAACAGTCCACTCTCGCGGCGTGGGAGACGGTTCCTCGGATTGCCTTCCTGCTCGGCTCGAACTATGGGCCGGGGTGGCTCATGCGACTCGCCAATCGGCGGGCGGATGTTTTTCACGCTACGAATCAAGTCCATCATCGGGTGCCGGGGATGGCGCTCACTACCACCTTGCACGATATGACCTGCTGGCTGATGCCGGAGTTGCACACCGCGGGTAATGTCGAAGCCGATCGGCGGTTCGCGGCGCAGATTGCGTCGAAAGCAGACGGGTTGATCGCCGTCAGCGAGAATACTCGGTTAGATGCGATTCGGCTTTTGGGTTTGGCACCGGAAAAGGTCGTCACGATTCACTCGGGGGTGGCGGAGGCGTTCTTCGACGTGACTGCGGCAGAGGGGCAGGCCGTACGGGAGCGTTTGGGCCTCACTAAGCCGTTTGTGCTGAATCTGGGGACCGTAGAGCCGCGCAAGAATTTGGACGCGCTGCTCGACGCCTGGGAGGCTCTGGGGCGGGACGATTTTGAGCTCGTGCTCGCCGGGCCGATGGGCTGGGCGGCGGGGGCGACGGCGCAGCGGATCCAATCCGGGGTGGCGGGGGTTCGGTACTTGGGATACGTCTCCGAGCGGGATCTGCCGGGGTTGACGAAGGCGGCGACGGCGTTTGCTTACCCTTCGCTGTACGAAGGGTTTGGGTTTCCAGTGGCGCAGGCGATGGCTTGCAGGGTGCCGGTGCTCACGTCCAGCACCTCTTGTTTGCCGGAGATTACCGGGGACGGGGCGGTGCAGGTGGACCCTCGCAGCGTCGCCGAGATCGCGGCGGGGCTGGGGCGGTTGCTGGATTCGGCCGAACTGCGGGCTTCGATGGGGGCGGCGGGCTTCAAGCGAGCGGCGGAGCACTTTCGGTGGTCAGTGTGCGCGGCGAAAAGCTGGGAGTTTTTTCGCAAGTTTAGTTAGAGCC
>JAPKZA010000563.1 GCA_026394015.1 Acidobacteriota bacterium | reverse complement strand
GGCCACGCGGGTTGCCGCCGTGGTTTGCTTTTACTGTCCGACCGACTTTGAAGCTCGCTCGAAACAGTTTGGTTCGCCCGGCAAGAATGTGACTCAATTGCTCGGGGTGACGGGGATGACGCCGCCGGAACTGGCCAAAATGCGCGAAGCTTCCGGCATCACCTACGTCAAACGAGACATGCCGCCAATCCTATTTATTCACGGCACCAAGGATGAATCGGTGCCGTACGCGCAGTCGACGTCGATGTGCGCGAAAATGAAATCGGTGGGCGCTTCCTGCGAAGTGTTCACGGTACCCGATGCCCCTCACGGCATTGGCGGCTGGGAGAAGATCCCGGCCTATCAGAACTACAAGGAGAAAATGGTCGAGTGGTTGAAACTAAAGATGCAGTAGCCGAACTTACAGAGTCACAGCAGTGGATGGAGTTAGAGCGTCGATACGTGATGCCGACTTACGCCCGATACCCACTCGCTTTGCGACGCGGCAAAGGCTGCTACCTCTATGGTCTCGATGATAAGAAGTATCTCGACCTGCTTAGCGGCATCGGGGTGAACGCGCTGGGCCATGCGCATCCGCGAATTACCAAAGTGATTCAGAAGCAGGCGGCGCTGCTGATCCACACCTCGAACCTTTACTATCACGAGTACACCGGGAAACTCGCCCAGCGCTTGTGCCAGATCTCGGGCCTGGATCGCGTGTTCTTTACGAACTCCGGAGCCGAGTCGATGGAGGCCGCCATTAAAATCATGCGCGCGCACGGCGGACCGGATCGACCCGAGATTATCGCTCTGGAGAACTCGTTCCACGGTCGAACGATGGGCGCCATATCGATCACCGGCCAGCCGAAGTACCGGAAGGATTTCGAGCCGTTGCTGGCGGGTCCGCGTTGGATTCCGGCCAATGACATCGCCGCGCTCGAAGCGGCGTTTAACGAACGGACGAGCGGCATCGTCATCGAAGGCATTCAGGGCGAAGGCGGCGTCCACCCGATGCAGCCCGAGTTTCTGCGCACCGCCCGCCGCCTGGCCGATCAATACAACTCGCTGCTTGGGCCGCACGGGGCAGTATTGGTCGCATAGCCTGATCGCGCCGGAAGTGAAGCCGGACGTGATGGTGACGGCGAAACCCTTGTCGTGCGGACTGCCGCTTGGCGTCGTGATGACGAACGAGAAGGCGAGCAACGTGATCAAGCCGGGTATGCACGGCACCACGTTCGGCGGGAACGTTCTCGCCTCGGCGGTGGCGCTGGAATTCCTCGATATTCTCGATGAGTTGCTGCCGCAGATCAACCGCGTGGGCGAGTACTTCCGCGCCGGTCTCCGCGACTTGCAGGCCAAGCACAACTTCATCAAGGACGTTCGTGGCCACGGGTTGATGATCGGCGTCGAACTCGACCATCCGGGCAAAGACTACGTCCTGAAAGGCTTGGAGCAGGGCGTGCTGTTCAACTGCACCCACGAAACGGTTCTGCGGTTTCTGCCTCCCTTTATCCTGACCGAGAAAGAGGTCGACCAGGGCTTAAAGGTTCTCGGTCGGCTGTTTCGGGCGTACAAAAAGCCGAAGACGAAATAGTTGAGATACCGGGGCTCTGGCCTGCACTTTCTCGGTGCATGGCCAGAGCTCGCCGCATCACCCTACCTTTTTTCCCCCACTACGTTCGCCAGTTGGCGGCGACGCCGGCGTTCACGGATGAAACCGACTACAGGGCTTACCTGCACGTTCTGGGACGGGCCGCGTCGCGGCATCATTTGTCGATTCTTGCTTTCTCCCTCCAGCCGACGGAGGCTCATCTTCTCGTCCTGCCGGTGAGTCCGGCCACCCTGTCCCGGACCCTGGCGCAGGTCAATCGGGAGTACTCCCTGTGGCGTCATATCCGGAGCGAGCAGAGCGAGCGGATCTGGTCGGGCCGCTTCCAGTCCTGCGCCTTTGATCGCCCGCAACTCTGGGCGGCGATGCGTTTTCTCGAGTCCCGTCCGGGGCCGTATTCGAGCCGGAACGCCCATCACTCCGGCGAGGATCCAGCCCGTCTGCTCGATCTGGCGTTGTGGGACGAGGTCTACGGACCCGCCCGGTGGGCTCGCTTTGCGGGGCTGACGGACCCGGAGTTTGAAGCGGCGTTAACCGCCGGCATCGTCTCCGGCCAGCCTCTGCTCGAAACCGTGCAAGCGAAAGCGGCTACCAGATAGGAATTATTCTCATCTGCGAGAAACATGCATCCTGGCCGAATCATCCCGCATCTATCGAAGGGTATGGACATCGAGCAGCGCATGGAGTGGTTCCGCGATCGTTGCGTCTCGGCCGGGCTACCCTGTACCCATCAACGCCAAGTGCTCTACCGGGCGCTTTTGCAAGCCGAGGATCATCCCAGTCCGGAGATGCTATTTGATCGGGTTCGCCTGGATATCCCGTCGATTTCGCTCGGCACCGTCTATCGCAACATTCGCACCTTCCTGGACAGCGGCCTGATCGGGGAAGTGAGCCTGCATCACGGTTCGTTGCGGCTCGAAGCCAACAACGAGCCCCACCACCATTTCGTCTGCACGCAATGCCGTACGATGTTCGACCTTCCCACCGAAGGCCTCGACGAGATTCAGTTACGTCGCCCGTTGCCGAAAGGTTTTCGGGTGAATCGATTTCATGTCGAAGCGCAGGGCCTTTGTGCCGCCTGCGCTTCAAAAAAACCTAGGAGATAAACAAGCATGCTTGGAGTTGGAGAGAAGTTTCCCGCGTTTCATTTGAACGCGGCCGTTAGCCTCGAGAAAGGCAAAGAGTTCGCCGAGATCAATCAAGATACCTACGCTGACAAGTGGAAGGTCTACTTCTTTTGGCCCCTCGATTTCACCTTCGTCTGCCCCACTGAGATCGCGGCTTTCGGCAAGGCGAACAAAGAGTTTGCCGACCGGGACACTCAGGTTCTCGGCGGATCCACCGATTCCTGGTTCACCCATCTGAACTGGCGATTGCATCACGACGATCTCCGTGATCTGCCCTTCCCGATGCTGTCCGACTTCAAGGCTGAGTTGGTCACCGCACTCGGCATTCGCGATCCGCACATCGGTGCCGCTCAGCGCGCGACCTTTATCGTCGACCCGACCAACGTCATCCGTTTCGTTAGCGTGAACGATCTCTCGGTCGGCCGCAACCCGAAGGAAGTGCTCCGCGTTCTCGACGCTCTCCAGACCGACGAACTCTGCCCCTGCAACTGGGAGAAGGGCGAGTCTACCCTCGGCAAGTAGTCTCTATTTTCACCAACGGGGCGGGCCAACCAAGCCCGCCCTTTTTATTAGGAAACCAATATGAACCTCGAACATTTGATGGATACCGTGCCGGCGTATGCCAAGGACCTGAAACTCAACCTGAGCAACGTTTTGGCGCAGCCGGAGTTGACGCCGCAGCAAGCCTGGGGCACCGCGCTTTCCTGCGCCATCGCGGCCCGCAACCCGCAGCTACTGGCCGCCATTGCCGCGCAGGCTGCGCTGACCATCCCCCCGGAAGCCGTCGAAGCTGCCAAAGCCGCCGCCGCCATTATGGGCATGAACAACGTCTTCTACCGCTTTCACCATCTGACCACCAACGAGAAATACGCGACCATGCCGGCCCGCCTGCGCATGAACGTCCTGCGCACGCACGGCATCGCTCACGTCGACTTTGAGCTTTTCTGCCTCGCTGTATCGGCCATCAACGCTTGCGACAAGTGCGTCGACTCGCACGAAAAGGTAGTTCGCGAGAAGGGCTTGGCCGAAGAGAACGTTCTGGCCGCGGTGCGCATTGCTTCGGTGATTCACGCCCTGGCCAGTGTGTTCGACGCCGAAGCCGTGTTCGCCTCCGCGTAGTGTAGTAAACTTCAGACGGGTGAGGAGCCAGTATCTCCTCACTACTTCCCAGTCTGCAAAAAAGAGGTCCCCTGTGCGGATCATCATGCCCCTGTTGTGCGCCCTCGTCGGCGCAGCCTTCGGCGCGTCTTCGGCTCCGTCCGAAACCCCGGTGGCTCTCATCCTCGATTCCGCGACCCCGCTTCCCGGCGAAGTTGCAACCGCCCTTCATCACGAGGTAGAGAGTATATTTCGGGAAACCGGCTACTCGTTTCACTGGGTGAATCGACGCGAGATGAGGGCAGACGACTCTTTCCCCGACTTGGTCGTGATTCGAATCAAGTCCACCTGTGGTGGAAGAGACGTCCCGGCCCCGGCGGTCTCCAAAGGGCATGCGGCCCTCGCGTGGGCCCATGTCTCGGAAGGCGAAATGTTGCCGTTCATTGAAGTCGACTGCGCTCGGTTGGGCCGTATGCTCCGCGCCGCCGGGTTCGGGGAATCGGCGCTGTCTCAGCGTCAGATGATGGGCCGGGCCCTCGGTCGAGTGCTCGCCCACGAGCTGTATCACGTGTTGACGGGCAGTAGCCAACACGCCCACTCTGGCGTAGCGCAACCCGCCCTGTCTCCTGCCCATCTCACCACTTCGACGCTGACCTTTACCGCTCGTGAGCTTTCGCTGTTAACGCGACGCAGCTATGCCGCTCGTCAAACCCAGCCGCCGGCTCCAACGCTGAGCGAGGAACCTGTATTTGAGTCAGGCCGCTAGCCTACTTTGTCTTCTGCGGCCAACCGACGTTCTTAAACGCCCAAGCCTTCCCGAGCCACGCTTTCATCTCGGCCCGCAACTGGGTCTCGAAGCCCTTGTCGAACTCGGCCTTGGTCACCCACATCCGCACCTGCGCATCCTGCCCGGCCACCTTGCTCGGCCCGATGTAGACGCAGCCCAATTCCTTCTTCCCGTCCAGCGTCATCACCGCATAATTGAAGGCTTTGCGCGCCTTGATCATGGCGGCCTCGCCTTCCAGGTCCTTGATCGCATCCGCCATCGTCACGTTCTTATTCGGCCACGTGCCGTCGGTAAACGTTTTCTGCAGGTGCTCGATCGAGGACATGTAAGCCTCGTAGTCCTGCTTCACAATCTCGGGTCCTAAGGGCACGAGCTTGTAAGTTTTGGTCTTGAAGGCGGACGGTACGACGAAATCGGCCCCTACGAACTGAGCCATCAGGCTACCAGCGAAGAGAAAGGCGAGCGAAAGTCTAAGCATTCCTCTCAGCATAACCCGCCTACTTGCCGCACTTCTCGCGCCGGATCTTTAGCGCTTCTGGCATCCATTCCTGAAACTGGCGAATCCGCGTCGCGTTCGAAGGATGCGTCGAGGTAAACTCCGCCGGTCCCTTCCCCCCGCTCGCCGCCGCCATCCGTTCCCAAAGCTTCGGTGCCTCGGTCGGATCAAAGCAAGCTCGCGCCACATAGATCAGCCCAATGTAGTCCGCCTCCGACTCATGATCCCGCGAGAACGGCAGCATGATTCCATATTGCGCGCCCATGCCCAGCGCACCCATCACCGCCATCCGCGAGCGATCATCCATATCGCTCACCGCCACCCCGGCCGCCATCGTCCCGATTTGCATCAGCTTCTGTTGCGCCATCCGTTCGGCCCCGTGCCGCGCGATCGCGTGGGCGATCTCATGGCCCATAATCACGGCCAATCCATCCGCGTTTTTCGCCACCGGCAGAATGCCCGAATACACCGCCACCTTCCCTCCGGGCAGGCAAAACGCGTTCACCTGCTGATCCGAAATCAGGTTGTATTCCCATTGAAACCCGGGGTCTTCGGCCACCACACTGATTTTCTGCCCGATATCCCGAACCAGTTGTGCCGCCTGTCCATCGCGGACCACCCGCGACTCCCGCATCACCTGCCGATAGCTCTGCAACCCCAGCGCCGCTTCCTGTTCCCGGCTGATATCGACGAGTTGCTTGCGCCCGGTCAACGGCACCGTTTGCCGATTCGAGAAATAGAAGTAGCCCATGTAGAGAACGGCCAAAATGATCGGCAGCAGCTTTACGCCGCCGCCGATCCGTCTCTCTTGCGGTCCCATACTTACCTCTGCAAAAATTTCGCGGCCAACCCCAGAACATCGTCGGCGATCGAGCCGTCATTGTTCGAATCGAGCATACCCAACAGCCCGCCCTGCGACGAACCCTGCTGCTTGCTCATTCCGCTCATCACCATCGTTGCGACCACGGGTAGCATCTGTTTCAAAATATCCGCTCCAATTCCCGTATTGGCCGACGCTTCGCTGGCCACCGAACGGCTGACTTCCTTGCTGCCCAAAAGCTGGCCGAGCAGGCTGTTTCCGGTTTCGGTCGTTTCCGGTTCGTGTACCGCTTCCGGGTTATCCAGAATCTGGCTGGCGTTGCCGCCGCCCAGCATACCCAACAAGCCTTCGAGGCCGCCGGACTGCACGTTCTGCTGCATGCCACCCATTAGCGCCGGCACCAAGTGTTCAAGGGCAGAAGCCGTCTGCCCCTCATCTAGGCCAAAACGCTGAGAAAGGTGTTGCACCGCGCCGCCGCCTTGGGCGCTCATAATCATTTGCAAAAGGTCCATGACGCTACCCTACACGCATCCCAAGTCTTTTGCCACTGAAAAATCGTAACAATTTTATAACGAAGTTTAGTTGAAACTCGCCGCCGTTCCAGGCAATCTATGGTCTACGGAGTTATTACCATGGACCAACTGGAACAACTGAAAGCTAAATATCAGGGTGTGCTCGATCTCATCCCGGAACTGCACATTAAGCTGAACAATCTTCACATCGAAGGTGACAAGCTCGTCCTCCGCGCCAACGCGCCGGCCGAAGATCAAGTCAACGCGATGTGGAACAAGATTAAGGAAATCGACCCCTCCTTCTCCGATCTCGCCGCCGAGATCACCGTCGATAGCAGCCTGCCGCCGGTTCCGAAAAAGTACACCGTCGTCGCCGGCGATTCGCTCTGGAAGATCGCCGCCAACCACCTCGGTAATGGCGCGAAGTATCCGGAGATCATCAAGGCCAACCCCGGCAAACTCAAGGACGAAAACAGCGTCATTCACCCGGGCGACGTCCTGATCCTGCCCAACCACTAAAGCAAACGATAGGATGGGGAGCATGCGTATTCTGCTCCCCTTCGTTTTCTTCCTGCCCGCCCTCCTCGCCGCGGACAAAATCGAACTCTTCAACGGCGTCAACATGGATGGCTGGCTAGGCCCCGATAACCAACCCGCCCGCTGCACAGTCGCCAACCGCGAGATCTCCTGCTTGACGGGCGTCGGTGACATTCAAACCAAAGCGCCCCACGGCAGCGCTCACCTCCACCTCGAATTCCAAATCCCCGCCATGCCCGCACAGAAAGGCCAGTTGAAAGGCAATAGCGGCGTTTATCTCCAAGGCCGGTACGAAATTCAAATCCTCGATTCCTGGGAGAATCCGACCTACGCCAACGGCGCGCTCGGCGCCCTCTACGGCCAAGCCGCGCCTCTGCTCAACGCCGCCCGCAAGCCCCTTGAATGGCAATCCTACGACATCATCTTCCATGCCACCGTCTGTGACGCCGCCGGCGCGGTCACGAAAAAGGCCACCGTCACCGTACTGCTCAACGGCGAGCTGGTGCAAGATCATGTCACCATCGATAAGGCCACCGAGTGCACCGCCGGTCCCTTGCTGCTCCAGGACCACAGCGGGTTCAAGGACGCACCGAAGACCACGATGAAGTTTCGCAATCTCTGGCTCCGTCCCCTTTAACTCATGTATCAATACCTTCTCTTTCATAAGCCCTACGGTGTCCTGCCGCAGTTCACCGACGGTTCTCCCGAACCGCGCCCCACCTTGGCCGGGTACATCAATATTCCGGAGGTGTATCCCGTTGGCCGTCTCGATCTCGACAGCGAAGGTCTCCTCTTTCTCACCGACGACAACTGGGTGAAGCATCGCATGCTCGACCCGGAGCACAACCACCCCCGCACCTACCACGTCCAACTCGAAGGCGAAATCACCGACGAAGCCTTGAACCATCTCCGCCGCGGCGTCGCCGTGTCTGACTATATCTCTCGACCGGTAAAAACCAAACGCGTCACGCCGACCTATCCGCCCCGCGTCCCCGCCATTCGCTTTCGCGCCGATATCCCCACCTCCTGGATTGAGATCACGATGACCGAAGGCAAGAATCGGCAGGTCCGCCGCATGACCGCCGCCGTCGGCTTCCCCACCCTCCGACTGATTCGTGTTGGCATCGGAGAGCTAACCCTCCAAGGGCTCTCCCCCGGGCAATACCGCCACCTCACCGCCACCGAAACCGTCGAACTCCGCGTCGGCTTCCAAAGGAAGCGATGAAAGTTCTCGTCCTCAATTGCGGCAGTTCGTCGATCAAAAGTCAAATCCTCGAAACCGCCACCGACGCCGTTCTTTCGAAGGTCACCATCGAACGGATTGGCGCGCCGGATTCGATTCTGACCGCCTTCGACGAACAAGGCCGCCGCACCCGCCACACCCTGGTCGTCAAGAACTTCGAAGACGGCCTGGATGCCGCGCTCACCGCTCATGCCGGCCACCGCGTCGTCCATGGCGGCGAACAGTTCACCTCCGCCGCCCGGATGACTCCGGAAGTCGTCCACGCCATCGAGGACCTCATCAGCCTCGCCCCGCTGCACAATCCGCACAACATGCGCGGCTTTTACGCCGCCGCCAAGCTCATGCCGCACGCCCAACACGTCGCCGTCTTCGATACCTCCTTCCATCACACCCTGCCCCCCAAAGCCTTCCTCTACGGTCTGCCCTACGCCTATTACACCCGCGATAAAATTCGCCGCTACGGCTTCCACGGCACCTCCCATCGTTACGTCAGCCAACGCGTCGGCCCTGCCTCCAAAGTCATCACCTGCCATCTCGGCAACGGCGCCTCCGTCTGTGCCGTCGATCAAGGCCGCTCCGTCGATACTTCCATGGGCTTCACCCCGCTCGAAGGCCTGCTGATGGGCACCCGCTCGGGCGACCTCGACCCCAGCGTCGTCCTCGCGCTTCTCGCCGAAGACGGTGCCAGCGCACACGGCGTCGAAGAGCTTCTCAATAAGCAAAGCGGCCTGCTCGGCCTCTCGGGTCTATCGCAGGACATGCGAACGCTTCTTACCCAACGCGAAAGCGGCTCCGGCCGCGCCGCCATGGCCATCGAAGTTTTTACCTACCGCATCCGCAAATACATCGGCGCTTACTGGGCGGTCCTGAACGGTGCGGACGCGATTGTCTTCACCGGCGGCATCGGCGAAAACGCGGCCGCCGTCCGTGCCGAAGCCTGCGCTGGTCTCGAAACGTTCGGCATCGAGATCGACCCGGAGGCCAACGCCCTCACGATCGGCATCGAAGGCACCATCCATCGCGGGCGAGTCCCGATCTGGGTGGTTCCCGCCAACGAAGAACTCCTCATCGCCCGCGATACCGAGCAGTGTCTGAACTCACTCTGAAATGAGCTTGGTCCGCGCCTCGGCCAGCGCCAGTTTGGCTTCCGGCCCCACGGTCGGGTAGTCGGTCGCCACTTCCAAAATCGCCTTCGTCAGAATCTCTGCCACAGCCGCCCGGGCCACGTATTTGTGGTCAGCCGGAATAATGAACCACGGCGCGTGCTTCGTGCTGGTCGCCTCCAGCATCTCGTCATAGGCCCGCATGTAGTCATCCCAAAAGCGCCGCTCCGTTAAGTCACCCAACGAAAACTTCCAATTCTTTTCCGGGGTATCGAGCCGTTCCAGAAAACGCCGCTT
>JAPKZA010000445.1 GCA_026394015.1 Acidobacteriota bacterium | reverse complement strand
GACGGCGAAAAACTTTCCCGGGCGGTTGGGGAACGGCTGGTTCTTTCTGATTAACAATCCGAACCCGAAGAAGCGGGACCCATTGGCGATTTCGTTTAGTCGGGATGGTTGGCAGTTCGACCGTTCGCTGGCGATTCGGAAAGGCGCGCCGGAACGCCGCTTCGCGGGGAGGGCGAAGGGGAGTGGAAGTCTTCAGTATCCGCACGCGGTGGAGCACCGCGGATCGTTGTGGGTGATCTACTCGACGAACAAGGAAGATATTGAGGTGACGGAGATTTCGCTGGCCGGGTTAGGGCTTCCTATTTGATTTGAATCACGGGCGCTTCGACCCCGACGGCGGGTTCGAACAGCCCGAACGAGTAGACGGCGGAGGCCGAGGCGATGGCGACGTATTGCTTGCCATCGACGGAGTAAGTAATCGGCGAGGCACCGAGCGTTTCGCCGATGTTGAAGTGCCAGAGGTTCTTGCCGGTTTTGGCGTCAAGGGCGACGAAGTGGCCGTCGTCGTCACCGCTGAACAGGACGTTGCCGGCGGTGGAGACGGTGCCGGTCCACATGCGGCCGAGGCCGGTCATGGGATACTCCCAGACGCGCTTGCCGGTCTTCGGATCCAGGGCGCGGAGGATGACCTGCCCGCCTTCCTCGGTAGCGCCACCGCCGGAGAAGTTCTTCATCGGCTGGGGTTCCTGCGAAGACCGGTAGTACATGCCGCACTGTTCGAGGGTGAGGACGTAGAGCAAACCGGTGCCGGGATTGTAAGACTGGCCCATCCAATTGGTCGCGCCCTTCACGCTGGGGCAGACCCAGTTGCCCTGCGGCGTGGGCTCGCTGTTGGGGAGCATGAGGGGGCGGCCTTTGTCGTCGATGCCTTTGGCCCAGGTGATCTTATCGATGAGTTGGGTAGCGCGGAGGAACTCGCCGGTGACGCGGTCGAGGGCGTAGAAGAAGCCGTTACGATTAGCGTGAAGAACCGCCTTGCGAGGGCGTCCGTTGATTTCGGTATCGACGAGAATAGGCCAGGATTGGGCGTCCCAATCGTGGGTGTCGTGGGGGGTGAATTGGAAGTACCACTTCATCTTCCCGGTGTCGAGATCGAGGGCGAGGAGGGAGCAGGTGTAGAGATTGTCGCCCATGCGGACGCTGCCGTTGTAGTCGGGCCAGGGGTTGCCGGTGGTCCAGAAGAGGGTGTTGAGTTCGGGGTCGTAGGTGCCGGAGAGCCAAGCGGCGCCGCCGCCCCATTCGAGGAGATTGCCCCAGGTTTCCGCGCCTTTTTCGCCCTTGGCGGGAACGGTGTAAGCCTTCCAGAGTTCGGCGCCGGTATCGGCGGAGAGGGCCATGACGAAGCCGCGCATGCCGCCGTCGCCGCCGGCGCTGCCGCCGATGACTTTGCCCTTCGCGATGACGGGGGCGGAGGTGGACGTCGTACCCTTTTCGACGTCGGCAAACTTCTTGCTGAAGATGACGGCGCCGGTGTGGCGGTTGAGGGCGGTGAGGTAGTTATCGCTGGTGGTGAAGTAGACCTTGTCGGCCCAGATGGCGGCACCGCGGTTGGGGCCGGCTTCTTTAGCGCGCGGGTCGGCGTACTGCCAGACGAGCCGGCCGCTGCGGGCGTCGACGGCGTGGATGGAGTTGCCGCTCGTGATGTACAGGACGCCCTGGTAGACGAGCGGAGAGCTGCGCAGGCCGCGGGCGCCGGGGACGTGATAGACCCACTTCGGCACGATGTTCTTGGCGGTGGCCGCGTTGATTTGCGACAGGGGACTGTAGCGCCAGCCGTTGTAGGAACCGGCGTAGGTGAGCCAGTCAGTGCCGGGGCCTTTGGCCACGTCTTCGTGGCGGACTTGGGCGCTGGCGGCGAGGGTGAGAAACAGGCTCAGAAGAAGTTTCATTGAGGGGAACCTTTGCTTTCGGCGGCGCGCGTGTCCTGAGCGGCGAGGTAGGCGAGGAGGTCGCGGAGTTCGACTTTGGAAAGGCGCGTTGCGAAGTCGGTGGGCATGGGGGTGGAGGCGGAGAGGGTGAGGCTCTTGACGTCGTTCATTTGGAGCAGGTGGAGGATGCCCGTCGTGTCGACGAGTTGGATGGAGTAGTTACTGCGATTCTTGGCGACGCCGCGGAGGGTTTGGCCGTTTTTGAGGACAACGGTGGCGGCTTCGTTGCCGAGGTAGTAGAGGTCCTTAGCGGGTTCGACGATGCCTTCGCGAATGACGGCGAGGGGACGGCTACCGCCGACGTTGCTGAGGTCCGGGCCCATGCTGCCGCCTTGGCCGCGAATGGCGTGGCAGTTGCCGCAGCCGGCCTTTGCGCCCCAGAAGACGGCCTTGCCCGCGGCGGGGTCGCCGGGGACGGGGTTGGAGCTGGCGGGGCCGGTCAGCGAGTGAATGAAGGCGACCAGGTTCCAGGTTTGGTCATCGGCGAGTTTGGTGGGGGGCATGTCGGTGCCGGGGACGCCTTTGCGGACGACTTGGAAGATGGCGTCGTCGCTGAGGGGATGCCAGAGGGAACGGCGGACGAGGTTGGGTCCGCGCGCGCCGCCACCGCCATCAGGGCCATGGCAACCGGCACAGGAGCCCATGAAGAGCTTGGTGCCGGCGGCGATGGCAACGGGGTCGCCAATGGCGGGGTTATTGGAGTCGCTGAGGTAGCGCCCGTGCTGGGCTAGCAGGGGTAGGGTGAGAAGGGCTAGTAGGGCAAGGGCGCGCATAGGGATTCCAGGGATTTACAGCTTGACGGTATGGAACTCCCACCCTTTGCGGAAGGTGGGTTTGAGAAGCTTGTTGGCTTCGGGGTTATTGGTGATACGCATCTTTTCGGGGTCGTATTCGAGCTTGCCCTCGTGGCGCAGGGCGATGACGCCGAGGAGCATCCATTCGACGAAGGGAGAGGCGACGTTGAAGTTGGAGCATGCTTCGCCGCCGCCTTTAGCGGCACGGATAAAGTCTCGCATGTGGCCGGGGGAGCGGTTGAGCAGCGGGGCCGGCATCCGGTAATCCTTCATCTTTTCGATGGGGAGCAGGCGGGTGTTTTCCCCGTAGGTGCCGGTGGTGAGGATGCCCTTGTCGCCGAGGAAGACGCTGCCGTTGGGGGTGGGACGGACGATTTCGGCGCCGGTCGCTTTCAGGGCTTCGAAGTCGGCGGCGTTGTAGACGCGGCCGGGGGAGCGGAAGTCGGCGGCGGAGGCGCCGGCGGGGCGGTTGGGCCGGGGTCCGGTCTGGCGGACGGAGGGCGGGTCGCCGACCCATTCGCCGTCGGGAACGCCGGCGATTTTGGGGCTTTCTTTGAGGCCGTCGTACCAGAAGACTTTCAGGGCGGGCATGTTGCCATATGCCGCGAAGTCAAAGCGCAGAGTGCAGGATTTGGGGAATTGGAACGGGCTGACGCCGTCTTTTTTGACGCACTCGACGCCGATGATTTTGCGCTTGGAAAGATGCAGCGCCATGTTCGGTGCGCCGAGGATATGGCAGGCCATATCGCCGAGGGCACCGGCACCGAAATCGAAGAATCCGCGCCAGCTAAAGGGGAGATAGTAGTAGCC
This sequence comes from Acidobacteriota bacterium, assembly GCA_026394015.1. GTDB lineage: Bacteria > Acidobacteriota > Terriglobia > Bryobacterales > Bryobacteraceae. The sequence goes on along the minus strand of JAPKZA010000445.1, from coordinate 18,759 downwards.
GCCGAAGCGGTCCGGTTTGGTGAGGCCGGCGTCGGAGAAAGGGCGTTTCTCGGCGACACCGAGCCAAAGGTCCCAATCGAGGGTGGACGGGACGGGCGTTTCCTTGGGGATCTCGGTGATGCCTTGCGGCCAGATGGGGCGATCGCTCCAGGCGTGGACTTCAGTGACGTTGCCGATTTCGGCGTTCCAGACCATTTCGGCGCATTGGCGGGTGCCTTCGTTCGAATAGCCTTGGTTGCCCATTTGCGTGGCGACACCGTATTTGTTCGCAGCGGCGCGCATTTGGCGGGCTTCCCAGATGGTGCGGACGAGGGGCTTTTGGACGTAGACATGTTTGCCGCGTTCCATGCACCACATGGCGGCGGTGGCGTGCATATGGTCGGGGGTGGCGACGATGACGGCGTCGATGTTGCCGGCTTCCTTGTCGAGCATTTTGCGGAAGTCGCGATAGGTGGGGGCTTTGGGGAAGGCCTTGAAGGTTTCGGCGGCGCGTTTGTCATCGACGTCGCAGAGGGCGACGATATTCTCGGTGGGGGAGGCGGCGCGTATGTTGCTGGCGCCTTGTCCGCCGGAGCCGATGGCGGCGAAGTTGAGCTTCTCGTTGGGGGACTTGTAGCCCATCGATTTCAGAGAAGGGGTGCTGCCGAAGCCCCCGGTGGGAACTGCGCCGGCGAGAAGGGTGCCGTAGAAAAAGTGTCGCCGATTGAAGGCCATTTTGATCTCCTGGTGGTCGTTTGTGATTATACGGTGTCAAGGGGGGATTATGGGATGACGAGTTGGAGCCGGGTGACGCTATTGGGGGCGACGCGGAGGGTTTGGGCCGGTGACTGCTTTCCTTGAGTCCAGGCGGTGACGGTGTACTCGCCGGGTGCGAGGTCTGTTTGGTTGAACTGGCCCCGCGCGTCTCCGGAGGCATAGCGCGTCCAAAGTTCCTGCTCGGCCCGATGCAAAGTGCCGCTGAAGCTGAAGAAGATGACGACTCGTCCGCCGCGGACCGGTTGGCCGGCCGTATCCAAGATCTGACCGATCACTTGACCGCCATCTTCGGCAAGTTCGATCTCCAAGTCCGTCGCTGTGCCGGTGACGAGATTCAAACCCGTTTGGGTGATGTCGGCTCCTCCTGCCCGTATGGAGCGAGCGTAGCTTCCCTGGGGGAGTTTGCGTGGATTGACAGTGTAGATTCCGGGGCTCACGTCGGGGGCTTCAATCCATCCATCGTCCCGCGGCTTGCCAATTTGCATCGTGCCCAGCCCGTCTTGGGGGTTCAGAACGAGATCGGCCGTGGGCAAGTCTCGCCCTCGGTCGACGGCCCAGCGCAGCTTCGCCCGGACCGTTCGGATCGGAGAGGCGGGGATGACCACGTCATCGAGGTCATCATGGTTCACGGTGAGATCGAAAAATCCTAGAATCAATCGTTGGCCCGCGCCCTGACTGTAGTTCATGACCGTCAAGCGATATTCACCAGCGCGCAGCTTGAGCGAGAACTGGCCTTTTTCATCCAGGGGTGCGGAGTCGATGGCCGAAAGCGCCCGACCTGCGCGGGGTTCGTGGAAGACAGAGTACTGGCTTCCGGGAGGGATCTGGCCCGCAAACGTCCCCTTGATTGTCGCCTCGCGAGCGTTTTGGAGGACGACGTCTGTATTCGATCGTTGCTCCGCGGCTAACAGCCGGATCGTCCCGGCCTTGTCCCTGAGCGTCTGATTGGGATAGTAGGTAACCGAAAAACGATCCTTTTCGGGTCCTAGAGTATGGGCGAACAGATGGTACTCACCGGCGATAAGGCCTCGGAAATGGAACTCGCCCGAGGTGCTCGAAATACTGGCGGCAAAGTAGTCGGTGTCCGCCACAAGTAGCGACACACTCGCGCTTACCGGCTCGCCCCTATCGTTCACAACACGGCCGGAGATCGTCGCCTCGGGTTCGAGTTGGATCGATACCCCGGAAGTGATTTCGCCCGGGGCGATTGGAAAGGCTGGCTCAGCAGTGCGATTCGAGTTGGCGAAGCCGTCCTTGTGGAATGTTAAGTATACGACGCCCGGCTCCAAACCGGAAAGCAGAAATCGACCCGCCGGATCCGTTGTGGCTCTCTGATTGCCCGAAATGACCGAGACCTTAACGCCCGCCAGCGGCAGCCCATCCCCCGCGTTCACGACCGTCCCCGACACCCCACTCAGCGCCTGACCCGTAGCGATCGCGACCGAACCCAGAAGTAGGAAGAGCGCCTTCATCTCCTCAGTCTAACTCCGCGTTCCGTGCGTCAACTAAACTTGAAAGAGCTTCCCTATGTTAGTCTCGATCATTACGCCAGTTTTCAATATGTCCGCGACGCTGCGGCGGGCGCATCAGTCGGTGCTGCGGCAAGCCGGCAAGTGGGAACACATCATCGTTGACGATGGCAGCACCGATGCTACGCCGCTCGTGATGGCCGGGCTGGCGAAAGATCCGCGGGTGATCTGCACGCACACCGCCAACCGCGGCACGGGGGCGGCGCACAACACGGGCCTCGACCTGGCCACCGGCGACTTCATCGCGTTTTTGGACGCCGACGATGAGTACCTGCCAAACCACCTGAGCTCCCATTTGGCCGCCGCGGCCGCGCATCCGGAGGTGGATATCTTCTGGGGTGGCCTGGAAGTCGTGGCCGACTCGCCCGACGACCTGCTCGCGCCCGACGTGGCCGCCGGCTTCGGCTTTCTCTCCATCCACGACTGCGTCACTCAAGGAACCTTGTTCGTTCGCCGTCGAGTGTTCGAAACCGTTCGCTTCTCCGAGGACCGAGCGCTCCCCTGGCACGACTACGACTTCGTCCGCCGCGCGGAAAGCCAGTTTCAGGTGATGCGACTCTACGAGCCGACCTACCGCTACTATCGCAACACCGCCTCCAGCACCGTCGACCGGCAGAAGGCGACGTGGCCCCTCTACCGCCCGGTGGGTCTCGCCGGCTAAGCGGCTCTCACGCCGCCGTCTCGCGCTGATTGACCGCTCGCCTCGAGAAAGCTGCGAGCGTCGGCTTCCCTTATACTGAAAAGGAGTTATTTGAGGAGTTCATGGCCGTACTGATTGATGCAATTACTGTCAAGCGCAGGACTTTGTTCGAGCTTGATAACACCCCGTACTCTTGCTTGGAAAGCGAGGTGAGTACCCCCACCGCGCGCGGCGGCCAGACGCTCGTGCGGTTGAAGATGCGGAACCTGTTGACCAGCGCCGTCTTTGAAAAAACCTTCAAGGCCGGGGACAAGTTCAAGGAGCCGGATCTGCAACGCGTCCCGGCGTCGTTCTTGTACTCCGACGGCGAAGGGTCGCACTTCATGGACCAGGAAACGTTCGAGACACTGACGCTCACCGAAGACATGGTCGGCACGGCGCTCGACTTTCTGATCGGCGGAACGATCATCGAATTGCACAAGTTCAACGGCAATCCGATCGGTTTGGAGCTGCCGCAGTTCGTCGAACTCGTCGTGAGCTACTCCGAACCCGGCGTACGCGGCGACACTTCCAGCGGCAGCGTGACCAAGCTGGCCACTCTGGAAACAGGCATGGAAATTCGCGTCCCCCTTTTCATCAAAGAGGGCGAGAAAGTGAAAGTTTCCACCGAAAACCGCAGCTTTTCCGGTCGCGCTTAGAACTGCACCCGAATCGACATCTGAATTTGACGCGCCTCGCGGGCGGCGGTGAATTGGCCAAACTGGCCGTTCACCTGCGCCCCGGTCGCGTCGAACCGAGCGGTTGCGTCAAAGCCGCTGAACTGGGTGTGGTTCAGCGCGTTGTAAAGCTCGCTGCGGAACTGGAATTTGAAGCGCTCTCCAATCGGGAAGTTCTTGAAAATGGCGACGTCCCAGTTGTTGACGCCGGGGCCGCGGAGCAGCGTCTTCGATAGAGTTCCCAACGTCCCCAACGCCGGGAGCCGAAACGCTTCGGTGCGGAAGTTGCGAGCGAAGGTTCTTTCGCCGGCGGGGAGAACGGGGTCGCTGACGACCAGGATGCGCGGGGCGACGCTGGGAGTTCCGCTCAGGTCGACCGGGACGAGTTGGGAGTATCCGACGCCCAGCGGGGAACCGCTCTGGAGCGTAAAGATGCCGGAGATCTGCCAGTCATTGAGAGCGACCCGTAGCGGAGCAAAACCCCATTTGTGTTTGGGAAGGTCCCACAGCCAATTGATTTTCAGCACTTGGGTCCGGTCGAAGCCGGCGAGTCCGTAGTTCCAGGCGCGGAACGGGGCTGCGGTGGTGACTCCGCCAAACTCGCCGTCGGTGTAGTCGAGCGCCTTCGACCAGGTATACGCGAGTCCGAACTCGAGCGTCTTGGAGAAGCGGCGCTGGCCCGTGGCTTGCAGGGAATGGTAGTTCGAGGTCCCCGCGTTTTCGTTAAAGCCGATGCCGTTATAGCCGATGCCAGGGCGGAGGAAAGCGTCGGGGAGGGGAACGCGGGGGTTGGTCGGATCGGCGTTCGCCGGGTCGAAGCGCGCGCCGAGCGGGACGTCCTGGAGGCTGCGTTGCCAAGCGAGATTACGGCCGAGGGAGCCGACATAGCCCACGTCGATGACCGTGTTGTAGCCGATGTTCCGCTGGATGGACAGGCTCATGTTCATCACGCGAGCCGCTTTCATGTTCCGCTCCCAACCGGTGACCGAGGGGGGCGACGTAAAACCCTGGGCCGAGCGGAATGTGGAAATCGTGCCGAACTGGACAACCGGGGTTTCGACGAGTGGGTAGGAGAAGATCGCCGCCGAGTTAACCCCGAGAATGCGATTGGTGAACATGCCGAAGCCGCCGCGAATGGCGGTCTTGCCGTCTCCAAAGGGATCGTAGGCGAACCCGACGCGGGGGGCCGGGACGATAGGCGGAGGGCTGACCAACGCGCGGGGGTAGTTGGGGTCTTTCGACGTGATTACCATGCCGTTGGTCGGGTTGCCGGTGCCCGGGGCGATGAAGCCGATCAGCGCCGGTGAGTAGGTGGCTCCGGTGACCGGGTGGACGCCTTGGCGAACGCCGTTCACGATGCCGGGACGAATGAGCTGTACGCGCTGCTTCGGGTCATAGAGGGCGGGCGAAAAGCCGGCCAGCTGATCGTTGTAGTTCCAGAACGGTTCGAACCAGTTGAAGCGGACGCCGAAGTCGAGGGTCAGTTTGCGGGTGACCTTCCAGGTATCCTGCACGAACCAATCGACGCCCCGGGAGTAGATGCGGGAGACCGGATGGGCCGTGGCTTCGGTGTAGCTATTGAAGACGCCTTGGGCGGCGTTGCCATACGCGTGGCCGGTGTTGAAGGGGTTGTTGGCGTTCACGCCGAAATCAAAAATGCCCGTGAAGTTAGTCGCCCAGGGGCCATCCCGCTGACGGAGGCGCTCAACGAAGACACCAGCCTTAATGACGTGCGGCCCCCAGTTCTTGGAGATCGTGTCACTGAAGTTGAAGACGTTCCGGGCGCCGTTAAACGGAAAGCGGCCGTCGTAGTTCAGGCTCGAAGCGCCCACGACCCCGCCAAAGGTCATGGCGGGAAGCAGGTCGAGCGGGTTGTTGCCCGGGTTCAACGAGCCGGCGGTGAAACCGTAGGTCTTTCTCTGAATGGCTTTCAGAGCATCGTCGGTAATTACGGGTGGGTCGAAGGTATACCCGTAGCCGATCATGGCTTCGTTGACCAGAGTCGGCGAGAAGATGTGCCGATGCCGGATGGACGCGTTGCCGCGCTTGGTGTTGATCGTGGTCTTGAGCACCGGGAACTGGGCGGTCATCTGGGCCCCGTTAAACGTGCTGTCCTTCGCCGTTTGGGGCGAGAGGGTGACCGAAAGGCTATCGTTCGAGGAGATGTTGTAGTCGAACTTGAGCGTGTAAAGCGCGAAGGGGTTTTCGCCGGACCAGCGGTTCACGTAGTTGTAAGCACGGCGGGAGACGTTGACGTCGAAAAAGTTAGGCAAGGGGAAAAAGCTCAGCAGGGCTTTCCCGTTCGGGTCGACGCGGCTGGCCGGCACGATGTTGCCGGGTAAGGGCTGGCGGGTCACGGGGTCGAGAATCGGGACGACCCGACCGTTGACGTCGACGGTTTGCGAGAAATTGCCTTCGCGCTCGAGCGCCGTCGGCATGGTGACCTGTTGGGTGGCGCTGGCGGTCTTCTGGGGGACGTATTCGTGGTTCCAGAAGAAGAACATTTTGTCGCGATTGGCACCGCGTTTGCCAGGAATGATGACCGGTCCGCCGATGTTATAGGTGTAGGTGTTGAAGCGGTTGATCGGCTTGATGATCCCCACGCGATTATTGAAGAAGTTATTGGCGTTGAACTGCTCGTGGCGCTTATAGTAAAGCGCGCTGCCGTGAAACTCCCGCGTGCCCGACTTAGTCAGCATCTGGACGTTACTGCCGGAGAGCCGGCCGTGTTCCGCCTGGTAGTTACTCAATAGGATCTTGACTTCCGAAACCGATTCCGAGCTGACGCCGAAGGTGCCGTTGGGGGCGCCGCCGACGGCCGTCATCGTGACCCCGTCGAGGGTGAAATTGTTTTGGGCCGCCCGGCTGCCATTGACATTGAAGTTAGTGGCGGCACCGCCGAGGATACTGCGGCCCCCCGCCCCCACCGGGTCGACCACGCCGGGTAGGAGCGCGATGAGAGACGTGATCGTTCGACCGTAGACGAGCAGGCTTTCGATCTGGGTTCCCGAAATGGAGCCCGAGCGCTCCGCGCTGGCCGTTTGCACCGCAAGACCTTCGGCGCTAACGGTAATGCGCTCGCTGACGTTTCCGAGTTCCAGGACGAGGTTGCCGACCGAGAGGCGCTCCGAGGCGCTGAGAACAATGCGGGTCCGGTCGAGGGTTTTGAAGCCTCCGGCTTGGACGGTTAACTTATAAGGGCCGGGGTCGAGACTCGTCAGGACAAAGTCGCCGGACTCGTTTGTCTGGGTCTTCCGTTCAACGCCCGTCGCGGTGTTGCTGAGCTGAATCTGGGCGGCCGCCAACGGCAGGCCCGACCCATCCCGGACCGAACCCGATATCGAGCCGGTCGATTGCTGGGCGTAAAGTGGGGCAATTGCACAAAGAATGACCGTCAGAACGGCGGAGCGAAGTGGCGACATGATTCCCTCGAAGCTGGTTTTCCCTCGGAGCCTGATGGCGGTACGAGGCTGAGTACGAATATCAGAGGCGGACGGGGAAGTCAATCCCGGTTTCGTTTCAGACACCGAAACGAAATTGCGCGAATTTATGCGGTTCTGCGTTCATCCGGGCCACCGAATGTCTTCTCGTGTGGCGCAGGATGAAACACGGCCATGACGGAAACGTACCGAACCGACGTCCTGCCGCGGACGCTGGAGTTCCGGGCGTACGTCGAGCGAATCGGAACCCGCGGATCGGATACGACTCGCGCGACGAGCGGTTGGCCTTTCCCCGCGCGGTGACGGCGAGCTTGCGGGAAGAGGCGGGCAAAGTACAAGTGGATTTGGCCATTCTGTTTGATTCCGACGAGGATGTTTCGCCAGCGTTGGCGGCGCAGGTTTCGAGCGCGGCGATTCCGGCGATTACCGTCAACCAGCCCATTTCGGGAGCGTTCTGTTTCGGTGCGGACAATCACGGCGTCGGGCTGGCCTTGGGTCAGCAGATGGCAATCGAGTTGAGCGGAACGCCCCGCAGCGAGCCATAAGAGCTTGTGCTGCTTCGTTCCGATAAAGGGGGTCGAATGTACACTCGCGGCTTGCCGGCCATGGCTTGGGTCGGCCGCCGGCCCGGGTAGTGCAACTGGACGATAAGGGCAGTTTCGAAGGCGGTCGTCGGGCCCTAAAGACCTACCTGCGAAACTCCAGCGTGTCCCGGGCGGTGCTTGTTCGCGTCGATTTAGGGGCGATCCAGGGGGAAGGGAGGCGTCGTTCGGCTTGACTCCGGAGCGCTACGGCGCGGAGATCCTTCCACAAGCGCTGGCTATCTTAGAGAAGAAACAAGTTACCCCGGCGACCTTCGTTCTTCACCAAGTGTTACCAACAGCAACAGTTGATCGCCTCTATCCGAACGACGTTCTAATGTTCGACTCGCCCCGAGCGGGCAATGAGCGGTAACCGGGGGCGGCCCATGCGCGTCTCTCCCTACTGGGACTCTATTTTGATTTTTCAATTGTTAGGTGTATCGCTAGTTCTTTCCATGGCCCTCAGCGCTCAGGACGCCTCGAACCTCAAACCCAGCCAATCAGACATGATGGTCGGAACGCGGGTACCGCGGGATGTGGCATGGAGCGCGCCAACGTCGAAGGAACGGTGGCGGGTCTGGTGGCGGGGGATTGGCGCGAGTCCCGGATCCTACATTCGGGCCGGAGTGAGTTCCGGATTTGGGCAGTTGGGGAATACGCCGGCGGAGTACGGGCAGGGCTGGGGCGCCTACGGAAAAAGATACGGAACCAGTTTCTTAACTTACTCGCTACAGGACTCGACTTCGCAAGCACTGGCGGCGGCTGCTCACTACGAGATGCGTTACATTCAGTGTAAGTGCACCAAGGTGATGCCGCGGATCGGCCATGCTTTGGCATTTAACTTCGTGACGTATAACCGAGAGGGGAAGAAGGTCTTCAATTGGCCTTCGATCGTGGGAGGCTACGGAGCGGGGATGTTGTCAAGCGCCTACACGCCGGGGCAGAAATGGTCGGCCGGAGGCATACGATCGGGCAATAGTGGTATTTACTTTGGGTTCGCTTCTTCCCTCCTGCAGGAGTTTACGCCGAGTAGCCTGTTTAAGAAGCGGGGGAAAAACAGTGGCTCTCTGACAGGTCTCCCAACGAGTGGAACCAAAGGCGTAAAGTAACCGCGCCTGAGTTACGGCACCGCGTTCCAATCGGGCGGATCCTTGTGAAGCAGTTGGCGGACAAAGAAATCCGCGCGCTTGCGGTCCCAGTATTCGCCCCAACCGCCGTGGTTAGCCCCCGGAAGTACCAGCAGGTCGAACTGCTTTTTTGCCTTGATGAGCGCGTTGACCACCTGGAACGTTGACGCCGGGTCGACGTTGGTATCGAGTTCGCCGACGGCCAGCAGAAGCTTGCCCTTCAACTGGTGAGCGTGGTCGACGTTGGAACTCGCGGCGTATTCGGGCCCCACGGGCCAGCCCATCCACTGCTCATTCCAACTGATTTTGTCCATCCGATTGTCATGGCAGCCAGCCGAGGAAGCAGCCGCGTGATAGAAATCGCCGTGGAACAGTAACGCGCCGAGCGAGTTCTGGCCCCCGGCCGAGTGGCCGTAAATGCCAACGCGGGAAAGGTCATAGCCGGGGTACTTGGCGGCCGCGGCTTTGTGCCAAAGGATGCGGTCCGGGAAACCGGCGTCGGCGAGGTTCTTCCAACAGACGTCATGAAAGGCCTTCGACCGGTTCGACGTGCCCATACCGTCGATCTGCACGACCTGGAAGCCAAGCTCGGCCATGGCCTGCATCGCGCTAGCCGGGGTGAATCGCTTGGGAACAAACGAGTCGTGCGGGCCGGCGTAGATGTATTCGAGGACCGGGTATTTCGTGCCGGGGTTGAAGTTCGACGGCCGGTAGATCAGGCCCCAGATATCGGTTTGGCCGTCGCGCCCCTTGGCGACCAGCACTTCGGGCGGCCTCCAACCGGAGGCGCGCAGGGCGGTGTCGTCGGCCTTCTCCAGGGTGGTGACCAGCGTATTCGGCGAGACGCGGCGGAGCTCGGTGACGGTCGGAAAATCGACGCGAGAGAACGAGTCCGTAAAGTACTGGAAGTCGGGCGAGACGCTGGCGTTGTGGTCGGTGTCGCCGGTCGTGAGGCGGATAAGGTTGGAGCCGTCGAAGTTCACGCGGAAAAGATGGCGAAAGTAGGGGTCCTTTTGCGGGTCGACGCCGCTGGCCAGAAAGTAGACCTGCCGGGCTTTGGCGTCAACGCCGGCGATCGAGCGAACCACCCATGGGCCCTTGGTGATCTGGTTCTTTACTTTGCCCGTCCGCCCATCGTAGAGGTACAGATGATTCCAGCCATCGCGTTCGCTCGTCCAGATGACTTCACGGCCGTCGTCGACATCCTCCCGAAATTTCTTCGAGTAATAGCAAAAGAACGTGGCGGTTTCTTCGTTGACGAACGCCCGCGGTCGGCCGCTGGCGGCATCGACTTCAATGAGCCGGTAAGCTTGGTGGCCGCGCTGGTTGTATTCGAAGCTGAACGCGCGGGAGTCCTGGCGCCAAGCGGGCCGGGAGAGCGAGTAGGGATTCGGGAACAGGGCGTTGTCGACGTTGACTTGCCGTCGGGTGGCGATGTCGAACAGGACGGGTTGGGAGATGTCGAGCGCGTCGCCGGGCTTGGGGTAAACGGTATCCTTCGGGCGGGGTTGGACCTGGTCGGCCGGGGAGGATTCGACGTAGTAGATCTTACGGCGTTGGCCAGGTCGGATGCGATAGACGGCGGCCTTCAGGCCGTTCGGCGACCAGGACTGCGACGAAAGCGTGTAGTAGTTTCCCTCCGAGCCGTCCGTCGACAGGGGAACGGCGGACTTGGGAACGCCTTTCGTACGGAACCAGACGTTGAAATTCCGCAGGAAGAGCTCGGATTTGCCGTCACGGGAGAGCACCGAGCGGGGGGCTTCGGGAGCCCGGGGGAGGAGTTTGAGCTGGTAGGTCGCGAGGTTGATTTCGTAGCGTTCGGCATTCGAGACGAACACCAAGCTATCGCCCTTGAACTCGAGCGCCGAGAGCGCCAGTCTGGCGGGGCTAACCGGCAGGCCGAGGTGTTCTGACAGTGCTTTGGCGAGGCGTTGGTGATCGAAGGCGGGTTGTTTGGCCCCGCGAGCATCGGCGACGAGATACTCGGTGCCGGAGGCGGTGGAGCGGGTGTACCAGAGCCGCTCCGATTTCTCGATCCAATGCAGTTCGCCCACAATGCCGGGAGTCAACGGCCGGAGCTTATCGGTGAGGGTGAGGAAGCGTTGGTAGTCGGGCAGCGTGCCTTGGGCGAGGAGTGGAAGGCAAAGCGTGAAGAGCAGTCGCGAGCGCATGGGGTGATACGAAGAGTATAAAGGGGGTACCCTGATCGCGGGAATTCGTGGCAGTATAGTTTGGTCGAGTAGCCAAAGGTTTGCTGCTCCCACACTCCCAGTCTGAGGACCTAATAATCGATGAAATGGTGTCGCTTGGCTGCCAGTATTCTGGCCGCCTCTTTGCCTGTTGCCGCGCAATCCGACGCGGCCCTTATTGCCGAAATGCAGAAGTTGAAAGGGGCGGTGGCCGCCGCGCAGTCGGCCGGGGACAACGCATGGATGTTGACCTCCGCCGCGCTGGTCCTTTTGATGACCGGTCCCGGCTTAGCGCTGTTCTATTCTGGCTTAGTCCGCAAAAAGAACGTGCTGGGCACGATGATGCAGAGCTTCATCATGATGGCCGTGATGTCGCTCTTGTGGGCGGCGATCGGTTATAGCTTGGTGTTTGCGCCGGGTACGCCCTGGATCGGCGGCCTCGATTTCGCGATGTTGCGAGGGGTGGGCGCGACGGCGAATAGCGACTACGCGCCCACCATTCCGCACTTGACCTTCATGGTCTATCAAATGATGTTCGTCGTGATCTCTCCGGCGCTGATCACCGGAGCCTTCGCCGAACGCGTCAAATTTAACGCGCTGCTCGTCTATTCCGTGCTGTGGGCGTTCTTGGTCTATTTTCCGGTGGCGCATATGGTGTGGGGGACAGGAGGGTTCCTGAACGCCTACCACGGAGGCGTTGTTCCAGTTTTCGATTTTGCGGGAGGAACGGTGGTCCATATCACGACGGGCGTTTCGGCGCTGGTCTGCGCGCTCGTAGTCGGCCCGCGCCGCGGCTATCCGCAAGAGCCGATGAAGCCGCATAGCCTGGTGCTGAGCTTCATCGGGGCCTGCTTGCTGTGGGTGGGGTGGTTCGGCTTTAACGCCGGCAGCGCGCTAGCGGCTTCGTCGCTGGCTTCGAGCGCTTTCGTGGCGACACACTTGGGGGCGGCGGCCGGGACCGTCGCGTGGCTAGCCGCCGAGTGGCTCCATTCGGGTCGGCCGAGCGCCTTAGGGGCGATTTCCGGAGCTGTCGCCGGGTTGGCGACGGTGACGCAAGGAGCCGGATTTGTGGTGCCGTTTGTGGGGGCGGTTTATGGACTAGCCGGCGGCTTCGTCTGTTTCTACCTCGTCGTGATTGCGAAGCATTGGCTGGGCTATGACGACACGCTCGATGCCTTCGGCGTCCACGGCGTCGGCGGCATTATCGGTGCTACGTTGACGGGCGTTTTTGCTACGCGAGTCGTGAACGACGCGTTGAAACTCGCAAGCGGAGAGGCCGCTCCGCTCGGTTGGGTGGACGGTAACGGCGGACAGGTAGGCAACCAATTGATTGGAGCGGCAATCGCCATCGGGTTTGCCGTGGTCGGCAGTTGGGTGGCGCTGAAAATAACCGCGGCCTTGACCGGCGGCTTGCGGATGGATGCCCGCGAAGAGATCGAAGGCATGGACCTCGTGCTGCACGGAGAAGAGGGATACAATCTGGAAGCCTGATATGCCCATCAAGAAAATTGAAGCGATTATTCAGCCGTTCCGGCTCGAAGCGGTGAAGGAGGCATTAAAGGCCATTCAAATCGAAGGGATGACCTTGACCGAAGTTCGCGGCTATGGCCGGCAGAAGGGGCACATGGAGGTTTATCGAGGACGTGAGTATCAGGTCGATTTGATCCCCAAGATCAAGATTGAAATCTTGGTGACCGATGCGCGCTGCGAGGAAGTGATTGGGACCATCTGTCGGGCGGCGCGGACCGGGAAGATCGGAGACGGAAAGATCTTCGTCTACGACGTCGGCGAGGCCTGGCGAATTCGCAATGACGAGCGCGGGGAGTCAGCGCTGTAAGGGCGAGACGGGGGCCGGGCGCTTCCGCGGCGGTGCCTTTTTTACGGCGGCTTTTTTGGCGGTTGGTTTCTTGGCCGCCGGGGCTTTGCGCTGGACGCCGAGTGAGGATTCCAGCAACTGTTCGAGCAGCTTCTTCTCTTCAGGCTTAACCAACCGGTTAAAGTTGTCCGGGCGTTTGGCGGCCAGCGTTTGCATCGCCGCGATCCATTCCAGGGCGGGTGCGGCGGGGTGGGCCTTCGTGGATAATCGCATGGCGGCAAGGGCCTTGGCGAAGTTGGGGACCCGGCGATAGGCGTCGATGGCGGCGTCGAGGTTGCCCCCGGCCTGATGCGCTTCGGCGGCGGCGGCAAAGTCGCCGCCGCCTTCGTGGCAGACCGCTTCGAGTTTGTAGTTCCGCTCTGGCAGCGCGGCGAGGATGGGCAGCGCCTCCTTAAAATGCTTGGCTTTGACGAGGAGTTCGACGGCGCGAGTTTGGAGTTTGGTGGTGCGTTCGGCCGCATCCGGAAGGCCTAGCGCTTTGAAGAAGGGGGGTAGGACACGGACGCAAATCGCGGCGTTGGTGCCGAGGTGTTGAACGGCTTCGAGCCGATCGATCCAGCGCTGCGGCTCCGCGCCAAGTTCGATGAGGACCCACGGAGGGAGCCCATCAGCCAGGCCCGGGAACTGGCGCATGAGATCGACCGAGGAGTTGAGTTCATCGGCGTCGGCGAGCTTGGCGTGCCGGGAAAGCGCGAAGGCGAAAGCCGACAGCGCGTGTTCGCCGGCTTGGGTGGCGGCCATGCTGGCTTCGCTGAGAAGAGGTGGATTGCCGAGTTCGGGGGAGAGTTTGACCTTGCGCAGGGCGAGAGAGAAGCAGACTTCAGCGAGCGTGAGGTGCGCGGTCTTGCGGGTGAGAGGGTCCTGAACGGCGTTGCGGTCGCTGGCTATCCCGAGTAGCGAAACGGCCTGATGGGCGCGGGACCAAGCCAGATCGGGCCGGATGGAGAGGTACTGCCGGGCGTCTTCCTGGCACCGCTGAATGCGCTCTTCCAGATCGAGATTCTCTTCCTGCAGGGATTTGAGCAGAGCCGCCGAGGAGAGCGCGGAGTGGGAAGACTGACGGCTCTTGCCGTTGAGGAAGGAGATGCTCCCGGCGACCCGAAGGGGCGGGGGGCTGATGTCGAGCCAAATCAGTCGTTCGGTTGGCCGGCTGATGGCGACGCGGAGTTGGTCGATGGCGAGCCGGCGGGAGAGGTGGTCGATGTCGGCCGAACCCATCGTATTAACGATCTTTTGGAGTTGCTCGCCGCCGTCGATGATGCAGACGGAGTGGAAGTCAAGCCCCTTGATTTCCGCCGGCGAGAGAGCCTGCGGGAGGCCCGCGGGCGGGGCACCAAAGGCGACGAGGGCTAGGCCTTCGCGTGAGGCGAGGTCGGCGAGAAGGGCCGAGAGGTCTTCGCCCGGGGCCGCGGCGCAGTACAGGATCTGATCCGGAGAGTCATCGTCGATGGCGGCCCAGCCCTGGCCGGACGGGCGGTCCTGTTTATCGAGGTATCCGTACAGGTCCCAAACGCCGTTTATGAGTTCGGCGATTTGGCGGGGGCTGCGGAGGTTGGACGAGAGTTTATGGACGGAGGGAGTGGCCAATTCGGCGTGGAAGATATCGTTGAGCCAAGCCCATTCGAAGTCGGTGGGGCGGACGGTTTGGGCTTCGTCGCCGGCAATGAGAACGGGTACGGGGCGGCCGCGGAGTTGGCGCAGGCGGAGGGCGAGACGAGCGATAAAGAAGCTTTCGATGGGAGTCAGATCCTGGCATTCATCGATGGCGATGCAATCCCAGGGGAGCGCGGAGGCCGAGAGTTCGGGGAGCTTGGCAATCGCGGTCCAGGCGAGATGGAGGTCGGGGAAGAGGCGCGGGGCCAAGGGGCCGGACGCTTTTTCGAGGCGGACGGCGGCGGCGTGGGCCTGCTCTGCGGGTCCCCGGCCGAGTGACCGGGAGCGCCTCGCCACATAGTCGGCCTCGATCATACGTTGGGTGGGAGCGGCCTTGAATCGCGCGACGATGGCCGGGAGGGCTCCGCCGATGACGTGGGCGTGGAACTCGTCGAACAGCGCGGGAAGGTCGTTGGCCCAGGGGCCGAGCGAGCGCGACTGCGAGACGATTTCGACGCGAAAGCGTTGCCGGAGCTCGGCGAGGGGGAGAATGGGCAGATCGACGTTGAGGAGTGCCCGGAGGAAGTGAGGGAAGGTGGTGACGTGATACTCCCGGGAGTTGGAGCAGTAGCGGTCGAAGTAAGTCCGGGCCAGGGAGGCGAGATCCGCCGAGTAAGTCAGATAGAGAATGTTAGTCGAACTGGTATGGTCGGCAGCGTGCAGCAGCGCGGTCGTCTTGCCGGATCCGGGATGGCCTTTGAGCACGCGGACGGAGTCGCGGGCGTTGGCGAACTTTGCCTGCTGCGTGGTCCACGGGGCCGGGCCGAAGTCTTCCTGACGGACCTCCGGCACCGTGATGGGGAGATAGTCTTCCGGGAACCGCTGGGACAGCATTGGGGAGTGGTCGTCGTGATGACGGATATCGCGGAGGAAGAGGGACCCGGCGGGAGCGTCGGCGAATCCCGGGTGGGATTGGAGCGGGAGGGCGCCTTTAGGAGCCCACCAGGCATAGAAATGGCTCCCGGAGGAGCCGCCGAGGCGGGAACGACGCCAACCTTTGTTGTCGCCTTGGGTGGCTTTGTAGTGCAGACGTTCAGGGTCGATGAGGAGACGTTGGAGCAGCAGGGCGGCTCGTTTGCCGATGGGCTGTGTCCGATAGGTTTCGAGACTGGTGAGAAAGTCCGGATGACAGAAGAGGGGGCTCGACGGCCGCGACGTCTGGAAAGTGGCGGGGGCGTTTTCCACCCTACTACTGTACCGCTGCCGTGGTTAAAATGACGGGATGGTTTTTTCATTTCGGGAAGCGGTGTCGAGCGATGTGGCAGACTTAGCGCAACTGATCGAACGATCCGTACGGGAATTACAAGTGGGGGATTACTCGACCGCGGAGCGGGAGGGCGCGCTGGCGCGAGTATACGGGGTAGATAGCCGCTTGATCGAAGACGGAACTTACTTTGTGGTGGAGGTTGAAGGGGGGACAATGGTGGCCTGCGGAGGATGGAGCAAGCGACGGACTTTGTTTGGGGGCGACGAAGCGGCGGGGCGGGAGGATACGTGGCTCGACCCCGAAACCGACGCGGCGAAAATCAGGGCGTTCTTTGTGCATCCGGACTGGGCGCGCCGTGGGTTGGGGAGTTCGTTGTTAGCGCTATGCGAGGAGCGGGCGAGGGCGGCCGGGTTTCACCGGTTCGAAATGGGCGCGACGGTGACGGGGGAGAAGCTTTATGCTCAACGGGGGTATGTCGCCGTCGAGCGCCTCGCGGTGCCGTTAGGCGACCAGGAGACGCTGACGGTGATTCGGATGGTGAAGGAAGTGTAGCGTGATGTACGCTTTGCTATTGACAGTGTACGTAAATGACTGTACTGTTGGATTATGCTTGCGACGGCGCTTCGGAAGAACTTATTTCAAACGTTAGACCAGGCGTCCAAGGGCGGTGCGGTGATGATTGAGTACAAGGGAACTTCGTTTCGGCTCGAAGCTGTCGGCAGCGGCTCAAAGCTGGCAGGAGCCGTGCGGCGGCACGCTATCGTAGGCGATCCCGATTTGCTTATCGGCTCGGATCTGGACTTGCTTGAACAACTCGACGCGAAATGGGCGGCGGAGGACGCGAAGCTTTGAGCCGTGTCTACCTCGACACCCACGTCGCGGTATGGCTGCATGACGGGTTGGTCGAGAAGCTAACGGAGGCGGCGAAGGAGGCGATTGAATCGAGCGACCTGCTCCTCTCGCCGATGGTGTATCTGGAGTTCGCCTACCTGCACCAGAGAGGGCGCATTCGCCTCTCTCCCACCGAGATCTACACCAACCTCAGCACCAGTTTTGGAGTAAGTCTCTGCCGACAGGGATTCCCCGGCGTCGCGGCCACCGCCACCGAATTGGAATGGACGAATGATCCGTTTGACCGGATCATTGTGGCCCAATCCGTTTGCGACCCGAATTCGCGATTGGTGACGGCGGATCGATTGATTCTGGCTAACTACAACCGAGCGATCTGGTAATCGTTACTGAGTCCCGGCGAGTTGGACGGTCAGGTCGTGGTGGAACTTTACGAACTGATACAGCGACGATTCGAGAATGCGTTCCTGATCGCTGTGGGCACCGAAGCCTTTGGGGCCATCTTCGACGTCGACCGCCGAGCCGACGCCGTAACACTGCATACCTTTGGTGCGAAGGAAGGACATGTCCGTGGCCCCGGTGGCCATCGTCGGCAGAACGACGACGCCGTCATAGTGCTTCTTCGCGGTAGCCTCGATCGTCCGGAACGCTTCGTTGTCGAGCATCGAAGGCGGAGCGCCGGGACGGGCGGAGCCGGAGGTCGGAACGATCTTGACCGCCGGATCGTTGATGACGCTCTTGAGCGTATCGTAGAACTTCGTCATGTCTTCGTCGGGGAGCGCGCGGATGTCGAGCGTGGCCGAGGCCTCGGACGGAATGACGTTCGAACGATAACCGGCCTGGATGATGTTAGGCGAAACGGACGTGCGCAGCATCGAGTTATGGCGCGGTTCGTTAACCGCGAAATACTCCTGGATCGCGTCGGTCTTGTCGGGGTTCAGTAAGTTGTTATACCGGTCCTTCTCTTCGGGCGTCGATACGGCCCCGAGGCGTTCGAAGTAGGCGCGGGTCGTATCGTTCAAGCGCATCGGGGGCTGCCAGTCCGAGACCTTGGCCACCGCGCGGGCGATGTGGGAGACGGGGTTCGAGCGAAGCGGCACTGACCCGTGGCCAGCGACGCCGGAGGCGACGAGGCGGACGCCGCGGGGAATCTTTTCGGTGGTTTGAATCTGAACGTACTTTAACTTGCCATTCTGGCGGATGGCGGAGCCGCCTTCGGCGATGCAGACTTCGGCGTCGATGTCGGCGTAGTGCTCGTTAACCAGGAACGCAATGCCGACCGAGGTGGCACCCTCTTCGCCGGCCTCGGCAAGGAAGATGACGTCGCGATCGAGCGGGATGCCTTGACGCTTGATGAGGACGATCGACATCAGCGCGGCGGTGAGATTGTCTTTGTCGTCAACCGTACCGCGGCCGTAGATGTAGCCGCCTTCGCGGTGCGCCGAGAACGGCCCGTGGACCCATTTCTTGGCGTCGACGTTGACGGTGTCGGTGTGGCCGATGATGAGGAGCGGCTTCTTCTTGCCGGTGCCTTTGAGGCGGGCGATGATGTTGGGGCGGATGATGTTGGGATCCGCCAGATTGGTGCGGGTGAAGACTTTCGATTCGATGCCTTCGCGGTCGAGGACGGCCTTGAGATAGTCGACGACGGGCTTTTCGCTGCCTCCCGGATCCGCCGAGTTAATCTGGACCAGGGCCGAGAAATGCTTGAGCGTTTCCTGGTCGATTTGGGCCCAGTCGAGGGGCTTGGGCTGAGCGAAGAGCGAGAGAGAAAAGAGGCTAATAAGGGCGACGCGAAGCATATGGATCGAGGGTAGCAGATTTGATTCCAGAGGGAACATTGTATCCGCCGACCAATCTGGACGCATTTTATGCGCGAGAAGAAATTGCCATGACCGGAACTCTTCTGCCTCGCGGTCTGCCTTGCAGGGCGAGGACTTCGTCTACATGTGGCCGGAGAACAGACCGAAGAATCATGGTGGCGCAAGACGGATCAAGGCGGTCCGCCCGCCGCTGATCAGGTTCTTGATTTATGGTGGAGGGGTATGTCCTTAAGCACTACTGTCCAAAACAGCACTTACTCTCTCCTAGAATCTGATTTCGGCGAGCCCGACGGGGTCGAGCGGTAGAGTAAGCGCCACTTTGATCGGCACCCTGGTTTCCGGCGATAGGATGGCAAGGCCCTCCTGTGTGAAG
>JAPKZA010000238.1:22567-40289 GCA_026394015.1 Acidobacteriota bacterium | reverse complement strand
TGCCCACGGGCAATCTTCTTGGACAGGAGACAGTAACCCGAAAAACTAGACCTCAACTTTCCGAACTCAATTCCAACGGCTTAAGACCCATGTTTACAACACGTGTCGCCCGTTCTCGAGTTGTTTCGGACAGCAGTGGTAAATACTGTTGATATAGATATAAATTGCGAAACCCAAATTAGATGGTCTTATAATAATACAGGAAAGCCATTTCCGGATAATGTAAAAATGAATATCCCAAAAGATGGAATTGAATTTTTAAATGAATTTGACGATAAGATTGATATATTATTCTTAGATGGTTGGGATATTGGAACAGATAGCTATGGTGAAAAACATTTGGAAGCCTTTTTGGCCGCAGAGAACAAATTATCCGACGTTCATCTAATTTTAATTGACGATACGGACTTTTCCATACCAAACGGAGGAAAAGACCACCTACTAACACCATATCTTATAGAAAAAGGATATGTTCCATTGCTTAACGGGAGACAAACTCTATTCATAAATACAACCGATGTTCGGGCTATTGAGCAATCCTAAGAAGAGATTAGGTTACCCAGAAAGATAACATAAATAGTACAGAAAGAATATCAGATTCAGTTGACAAGTTATACTCTTTATGCATAAATGGTGCTTTCAGCCGGCGGGAGTTGGTTTCGCGGGTGACAAAGCTATTAGGATATTAGGAAGCACGCCGGGTCAGTGATGGCGGGCGCGGCGGCGCCGCCGGTGCGGGGATCGGGAGCGCCCATTTTCACCCAGGCGACAAAGTCGGCCACCTGCTCTTGGGGCAGCGGTTGGCCGGGGGGCATCTTTAGGTCTTTGTGGGTGCCTTGAATGACCTTGATGAGCAGGCTTTCTTCCGGCTTACCGGGGACGACGGCGGGGATTCCGCTGCGGCCGCCTTTGCGAGTTGGTTCGGAAGAATCGAGACAGAGGCCCCTTCGGCCTGCTTTAACTTTCCACTATGGCAGCCGCAACAGCGGGCGGCGAGCACCGGCCGGATCTTCGATTCGAAGAAATCGAAGTCATCGGCGGCGGCCAATGCGGCGGCAGCACCTAGGGAAAGAATGAGGAGGCGCATAAGGACTTGTAAAAATCATATCCCGAGTCCAATTTTGGTGCATCCCTCTATTGCGAATTGGCTTGGAAAGAGATAGCGTTCGCTCAGAGGGTTTCTCATGTACGACGAAAATAATGATCCAGTTCATGAACTAGTCCACTTATATGTGGACGGCGCTTTCAACCGGCGGGAGTTGGTTTCGCGGGTGACAAAGCTATTAGGAAGCACGGCGGCGGCGGTGACCGCGTTGAGTAGCTTCCAGGAGGAGTTACAGGCGCAGCCGCCGCAGGCCTGTCCTCCCGCGGTGCAGGTGCCGATCAACGCGCCGGACATTGTGGCGCAGGGGTGCAGGTGCCGATCAACGCGCCGGACATTGTGGCGCAGGATATCGAGTTCGCGGGGGAGGCATCGAAGATTTTTGCCCACTTCGCGTACCCGCGGCAGATGAATGGGCCGCAGCCGGGGCTGATCGTCGTCCATGAGAATCAAGGTTTGACCGATCACATCAAGGACGTTTGCCGACGGGCGGCGCGCGCAGGATTTGTGGCAATCGCCCCGGATCTGCTGTCTCGGCAAGGGGGCATTCAACAGTTTCCGGATGCGGCGATGCGGACGGCGGCATACGGGCGGACGAACCAGACGGACCGCCGGATCGACTTGATCAGCGCGCTCGACTACTTGAAGTTCTCGCCGCTGTGTCAGTTTGACCGGATCGGCGCGACCGGGTTCTGCGCCGGCGGCCAAAACGTGTGGGACTTGGCGGTGAATTTGGAAGAGTTGGCGGCGGTGGTACCGTTTTATGGACCCCCTCCTCCGATTGAAGAGGTGCAGCGGTTGCAGGCCCCGATGCTAGCGATCTATGCGGAGCGGGACCGGGCTTTGACCACGCGGATGGCCCCGGTGCTGACCGAGCTATTGGCGCGCCAGAAGCGCTTCGGCTTCCTCGTCTACGAAGGCGTGGGACACGCCTTCCACAACGACACGGGGGCAGCTTACAACGCGACGGCGGCTTGCGAAGCCTGGGCGCAGGCGATGACCTTTTGCAACAAATGGCTGCGTGCGCCCAGGGCGTAGTTAGAAGATCCAGTTCAAGCCAATGATGGGGAACAGGCCGATCTGCTCATTGCCGATCGGCCTGTTGGCCTGGCGGGCCCATTGGTAGCCGGATAGGTTGGTGCGGTTGATGACGTTCTGCGCTCCGAGGAAGACGAGGAGCGGCTTGTCCCGGAAAGTGAACGTGCGGTCGACGCGGACGTCGATGCGGACATAGGCCGGGACGCGGAGGGTGTTGATCTGGGTCAGGTCAAAGATGCCGCGGCGCTGCTGGGTCGAAAGCGGCGTATCGAAGGGCGTATAGGGGCGGCCGGAGGTGACCGTCGTGCGGGCCGAGAACTCCCACTTCTTGTTCAGCCGGTAGCCGCCGACGGAGTTGAAGATGACCGGAAAGTCGTAGGTGGAGGGGCGTTGCACGCCATCGAGCCCGGCTTGGCGGGAGCGGCTGAGCGAGAGGTTGGCGTTGCCAAACCAGCGGCTGCCCCACTTCTTTTCGGCGAAGAACTCGACGCCGCGGGCGCGGCCACGGCCGGCGCTCGTCAACGGGAAGAGGATGTCGCGGACCTGGAAGGTATCGCCGACGCTGGCGAGCGAAAGGGTCGGGAACTGCGTCGAAACGGGGTAGTCTTTGTAATCCTTCTGGTAAGCCTCGACGGTGAAGCGGAGTGTGGCGTTCGGGATGTAGGTGAAGCCGGTGACGTAGTGCTGGGATTGAAACGGCGTCAGGTTCCGGTTCTGCGGGAAGGCGGCGAGGAAGAGGAACTGGGGCTGTTGGAAGTAGGTCCCGAAGCTGGCGCGCCAGGAGAGCTTGTCCGTGATGCGGTAGCTGAGGCCGGCGCGGGGGCTGAAACGGGTACGGGAGATGAACTGGTAGTTGTCGATACGGCCGCCCCAGGTAAGGTTCAGGCGCTTCGTCAGGTTCTTCGTACTTTGCACGTAAGCGCTCGACTGGCGGGCAGAGAAGTCCTGGCGAACGTCAAACGGATTCACGTCGCGGACGCGGCTGTAAGGGCTCTCGGAGCCAAAGGGCGAAGCGGCGTTGTAGTTGACCCGGAACATCTTGAAGCTGCCGCCGGCCTGAAGCTTTTCGAGCCCGGGGACGTAGCCGGTGAAGTCGTACTTGATGGTGGTTTCGCCTTCGCGGGACTTTTCACGGAATACGGTTGGGCTACGGGCGATGAGCTCGTCAACGTTGACCGTAGCCGGGGGGATGCCGTTGCGGATGAGGTCGCGGACGGTTTGGTCGACGCGGGCTTCCGAGTGGCTGATGCCGAGCAGGCCGACGCCGCGAGCGCCGTAGGTGCGCTGCCAGTTGAAGCCGTTGGCGGTACGCCAGCCGCCGTAGCGGATGTCCAGGTTGTTGAGCTCCTCTTCGGCGAATTTGGCGTCGCGTTTGGTGTCCTGCCGGAGACCGAGGCGGATATCGTCCGAGCCGGAGATGGAGACGCCCCAGACGCGGTCGCGGGGGGAGAGATCGTAAAGGACCTTAGCGTTGTAGGTGTAGAGGATGGGCACGCCGCCGATGCCGATATCCTTCGTGAACAGGTCGAGGTAGCTGCGGCGGGCGGAGAGGATCCAGGAGCCCTTGCCCTTGTTGATGGGCCCTTCGATGATGCCGCCGATGCCGGGGTCACCGACGGTGATGCGGCCGCGGAACTTGTCGCGAGCGCCTTCCACCTGAGCGACCTGAAGGACGCTGGAGGCGCGGTTGATGAACGGGGCGGGCTGGCCGCCGGTGAGAAAGGTGACGTCGCGGATGAGCTGCGCGTCGAGGATGCTGGTGGTGCCGCCGGCCGAGGCGAAGTTGGCGAAGGCGTTGATGTTGGGGATTTCGATGTTGTCGACGATGAAGAGGTTTTCGAGGGGGCTGCCGCCGCGGACGATGATGTCGTTGCGGAAGTCGTTCGCCCCCAAGGCGACGCCGGGGAGGAGTTGGACGTAGCGGGAGACGTCCTGGCGGGAGCCGGCGGCTTTGAAGAGCTCTTCGGACTGGATGACGTAACTGGAGCTTTTGATCTCTTCGGGGGCGACGAAGACGGATTCGGTGACCGTCAGCGATTGCTGCACGGTGCCGAGGGCGGGAAGGACGACTTCCACTTTGCCTTCGAGGCCAGCGCGGACGGAGACGACCGAGCTACGAATGGCAGCTTGCCCGGCGGCGGTGATGTCGAGCTGGTAGTCGCCAGCGCGGAGGTCGGGGAAGCGGAAGAGTCCGCGGTCATCGGAGGTGGTGCAGCGGGTCGAATCGACGACGCAGACCTTAACTTGGGGGGCGGGTTGGCCCTGAGAATTGGTGACGGAGCCGAGGAGGCCTCCGACGCCAGTCGTATCCTGCGCGGCGAGGGGCAGGGCGAGCGAACAGATCAAAAAAAAGCGCATGGTCTCCCTGAGGTGATGATCGGGAGGGGCCGAACCACTTATTAATTTTAGCTTACCGAGTAACCCGGATGTTATCGAGTTCGAGCCAGGTGCGGACGCCGGCGGGGCGAGCGAGCGCGAAGGTCAGGGCGGTGGCATCGGCACAAGGGCAGCCGAGGGCGTCGAGGGAGATTTTGAACTTCTTCCAGCTCGGGCCAGGGGTGAACGGGGCGGCCTTGGCTTCGCGCTTCGACCGGGTGGGGAGGAGGAGGTCGTAGGCAAGGCCGTCGCCGCGGGCTTCAAACTCGATGCTCTTCGCGCCGGTGAAATCCATGGGTTCGATGCCGCCGGGGCGGAGGGGGAGCGTCATGTGGACGCGGGGCTTCGACGATTCGGACATTTGCGCCTGGATGGAGAGGGCGTAGTTGCCGGAGGATCGGGCGATGCGCTGGAAGAGGGCGCGGGAGAGGTCGGGTCCGCTTTCGTAGGTGTTGATCCAGCGGGAGTCGAGTCGGCTGCGGCCATCGACACGGTCGAAATCGTCGAGGAGAGCGGGAGCGGGAATGGCGGGGAGAGGAGTGGGGCCCGTGACGGCGATGGCTTGGGCGAGGGCGCCGAGATTCTGTTCGACGCCGCCGAGCCAGACGCGATTGATTTTGTTGATGTCGGCGATATTCTGGTGGGGCGCGCCATCGATGAGGACGAGGTCGGCGAGTTTGCCGGCTTCGATGGAGCCGCGATCCTTGTCGACGCGGAGGACGCGGGCGGCGTTGAGCGTGGCGGCTTTGATGGCTTCGACGGGCGGGAGACCGGATTGGGCGAGAAGGGTGATTTCGCGCAGGGTGGCCCAGCCGTGATGGGTGCCGGTGATGCCGGCGTCGGTGCCGGTGACGAGAGGGACGCCGGCGGCGAAGAGAGCCTTCGTGTTGTCGGTGAGGAATTTGTACTTGCGGATGCGTTGGGCGGAGGGCTGGACGAAGGCGGGGCGGCCCTTGAACGAGAGGAGCGCGGCGGGGTCGAGGACCTTTTCGAGGAGGGCGTCGAGAGCGGGCATGCGCGGCTCGTAGACGGCGGAGGTGGGTCCGTAGGCGGTGTGGCCGGCCTTCATCTTGGCGATGAGGTCGTCGTCGAAGGGGCGGTCCTGCATGCCGTGCATGATGGCGTCGACGCCGGCGAGGGCGGCGAGTTTGCCTTTATCGACGGTGACGGTGTGGGTGAGCACGGGGAGGCCGGATTTGTGAGCTTCTTCGACGATGGCGCGGAGGGTGCCCGCTTCCATGCTGGTGAGGTCGGCGGCGGTGCCGTAGCGCCAGCCATCGGAGAAGACTTTGATGACGTCGGGTTTGTAGACGAGGGCGCGGCGGACGGCGGCGCGGCCTTCGCGTTCGGTGAGCACTTCTTGCGTGAAACTTTCGCCGCGGCCGATTTCGAGACCATGGCCACCGGGCGAAGTGATGCGGCTGGCGAGGTGGAGACGGGGAGCGGGCCAAGCGCCGGAACTGGTGAGGCGGCGGACGGTCGCGAACGTTTCGCCGTAGGTGCCGAAGTCGGCGACGGAGGTGATGCCGCTGAGGAGATAGGCTTTGAGATTTTTGCCCCAGTCTTGGCCGGAACCGCCGACGGAGGCCGATTGGACGTGGGTGTGGAGATCGAAGAGGCCGGGGACGAGGGTTTTGCCGCGGGCGTCGAGGCTAGTGGAGTTGGGAGCGGGGAGGTTGAGGCCGACGGCGACGATGCGTCCGTTAGAGATAAGGACATCGGCGAGGCGGGGCGGAGCGCCGGTGCCGTCGATGAGGGTGGCGTTTTGAATCAGCAGGCTCTGCGCCAGCAGAGGGCTGGCGCAGAGAAGGAAAGAACAGAGGTTACACTTCACTGACTACAGGATTGCGCAATTGGCCCAACCCTTGCACTTCGATGATGCAATCGTCGCCGGCTTTGAGCAGGCGCTGGGGCTTCCGCGCGAAGCCGACGCCGGCGGGGGTGCCGGTGGTGATGATGTCGCCGGACTTCAGCGTCATCACTTGCGAGATGTAGCTGAGGAGCTTCGGCAGCTTGAAGATGAGTTCGCTGGTGTTCGAATCCTGGAGGACTTCGCCACTGATGGTGGCCTTGATGGGCAAGGCGTGGGGGTCGGCGATTTCGTCTTTGGTGACGATGTAGGGTCCGATGGGGCAGAAGGTGTCGATGCTCTTGCCCATGAGCCACTGGGAGGTGGCGAGTTGCAGGTCGCGGGCGGAGACGTCGTGGAGGTTCATGTAGCCGAAGACGTGATCGGCCCAATCGGCTTCGGCGATGTTCTTACCGGGCTTGCCGATGACGACGGCGAACTCGGCTTCGTAGTCCGGGGTTTGGGCTACTTTCGGGAGGACGATTTCGTCGCCGGGGCCGATGATGCAGTTGTTGAACTTCGAGAAGATGGTGGGGACGGTGGGGATGGCCATGTTGGATTCAATGGCGTGGTCCCGATAGTTGAGGCCGACGCAGAGGATCTTCTCGGGGCGGGTGAGCGGGGCGAGAATTTTCACGGCGGATTCGGCGACGTGGTCTGTGGCGGTGGCGGCGTAGGCGGCAGCCGTGGCTGGTCCGGCGGGATCCGCGATGAGAGCATGGAGGTCGGCATAGCCGGCGCCGGAGAGGGCGGTGATGGTGGAACCATCGGAGACACCCGGCTCAGGTTGACCACCGGGACGCGCAAACATCAGAAGTTTCATAGGTATCCGAAATTGTATCAATGTGGGGTAGCTCTGGCGCAGTAAGATGGAGTTTTGGGGACTTGGAGCAAAAACCTGCCGGAGTACTTGGCGATTGTGATCGTGGTGCTGTGCCATTGGCAGGCCTGGAAGTGGCTGGGCGGTAGATTTGGCTGGTTGCTGGCGGTGAGCGGGCTTTTCGGAACTCTGGGGATGATCTTTGAGATGCATTGGGCTTGGCGGTTTTTGCCGGGTGGGTCGTGGTTTTTTTGGACTCGGGGGGCGGCGATTTCCTGGGCGATTTGCTCGTGCGGGATGACGGCGGCGCTGGCGCTGGTGCGACGGGTGCAGCCGACTCATGACCCGGGTCGGCGGATGGTTTTGCGGGTGGCGCAGACGGCGGTGGTGGCGGCGCCGGCGGCGATCACGGGATTTGGGATCATCGTGGGCCGACGGGATTTGCGGCCGGTGGAAGTGAATTTGCCGGTGCGGGGGTTGGCGAAGGATTTGGACGGGTTCCGGATTGCGCAGTTGAGCGATGTGCACTATGGCCCGTTTTTGTGGCGGGGGGAGTTGGGGGCGGCGGTGGGGATGGCGAACGAGTTTCGGCCGCATTTGACGATGGTGACGGGGGACTTGATTACGCGGGATGGGGATCCGCTGGATGAGTGCCTCGACGAGTTGGGGCGGCTGCGGGCGGAGAGCGGGGTGTGGGGCTGCATGGGGAATCACGAGATTTATGCCGAGTGTGAGGAGTACGTCGCGCGAGAAGGGCTGCGGCGGGGGCTGCGCTTTTTGCGGGGCGAGCAGCGGGAGTTGCGGTTCGGGGATGCTCGGCTGAACTTGGCGGGAGTGGACTACCAGAAGATGCACGGGACGTACTTGGCGGGGGCGGAGGCGCTGCGACGAGAAGGGGCTTTGAACCTGTTGCTGACGCATAACCCGGACGCGTTTCGGGTGGCGGCGAAGCAGGGTTGGGACGTGACGTTGGCGGGGCATACGCATGGGGGGCAGGTGACGGTGGAGTATCTGCATCAGCATGTCAACTTTGCCCGCTTTTTTACGCCCTACGTTTATGGGCATTATAAAGAGGGCGAGTCGAACCTGTATGTGACGCGCGGGATTGGCACGGTTGGCGTGCCGGCGCGCATTGGAGCACCGCCCGAAGTGACGTTAATCAAACTGTGCGCGACCTCATAATCAGTGACATCCACGCGAATTGGGAAGGCCTGACGGCCGTATTGGAAGGAACCGCCGGCCAGTACGACCGGGTGATCTGCTGCGGCGATTTGGTGGGCTACGGGGCGGATCCGAACGCGGTGGTGGAGTGGGTGCGCGCGAATGCGGCGGTGGTGATTCGGGGCAATCACGACAAAGTGGCGGCGGGGTTGGACTCGATGGAGGACTTCAACCCGTTGGCGAAGCGGGCGGCGATTTGGACGATGAACGCTTTGACGGAGGGGAACCTGACGTGGGTGAAGGCGTTGCCGCGGGGGCCGGTGATGGTGGACGGGTACTCGGTGGTGCACGGGTCGCCTCGGGATGAGGACGAGTACGTGATTGAGGGGCCGGAGGTGCGGCTAGCGATGGAAGCGGCGGCGGTGGATCTGACGTTCTTCGGCCATACGCATCTGCAGGGCGGGTTTCAGTTGCACGACCGGAAGACGGTGGTGATTGGCCCTCCGTTTCCGGACGAGTTGGAGTACGCGTTTGAGTTGGCGCCGGGTTATCGATATTTGGTGAACCCGGGATCGGCGGGGCAGCCGCGGGATGGGGACTGGCGGGTGGGCTGTGCGATTTACGACAGTGAGCTAGCGGCGGTGCAGTTGCTACGGTTCCCGTACGAGTTGGAGACGACGCAGAGGAAGATTCGGGAGGCAGGGTTGCCTCCCTTGTTGGCGGACCGCTTGGCGCGCGGGTACTAGAAGCGGTTCAGGAAGAAGGTTTCGTCGACCGCACGGCGAGGGCGGGGCCCGGCTTCACGGGCTTGCATGGCTTCCGGGAGTTGCGCGCGGTCGCCGTAGTAGCCGAGGGCGAGGCCGGCGACGGGGGTGAAGTCGGCGGGGATGGAGTAAAGTTCGCGGACGCGGTCGGGGAGGATGCCGCCCATTTGGTGGGCGAAGATGCCGTGGTGCATGGCTTCGACGACGATGGCCATGGTGGCTTGGCCGACGTCGTACCAGGCGTAGGCGTTAGGTTTGCCGTTGGCGGTGAAGGTGGTCCGGGCTACGGAGATGGCTAGGAAGGGTGCGGCGGCGGCCCAGACTTGGTTGCCGGGGACGATGCAACTGAGGAGTTGGGCGTGCGCGGCGGCGTCGTCGATGGTGGCATAGATGTAGCGCCAGGGCTGTTCATTGAAGCAGGATGGCGCCCATTGGGCGGCCGTCATCAGGCTCGAAAGGACGTCGGCCGGGATGGGCTTCGACGAGAAGGCGAGAGGGCTCCAGCGGTCAGCTAGGAGGGGATGGATGTTTGTTGGTTTGGACATGAAAGTGGGTGAAGATCTTCTTGGCGGCGGCGGGGCCGACCTCGTTCGAGAGGGCGGATTCGGACGCGAGTTGGACGGCTTCGAGGCTGCCGAGGGTTTTGAGTAGTTTGGCGACGGTGCGTTCGCCGACGCCGGGGACATCGAGGAGTTCCGAGCGCATGCGGGTGATGTTGCGGCGGGTGCGATGGAAGGTGACGGCGAAGCGGTGGGCTTCGTCGCGGATGGTTTGGATGACGTGGAGGACGGGGTTGTGGCGGTCCAGTTTGACGGGTTCGTCTTCCTGGCCGTAGACGTATATGATCTCTTCGCGTTTGGCGATGGAGGCGATGGTTTGGTCCGTGATGCCGAGGGCTTCGAGAGCTTCGGCGGCGGCGTGGAGTTGGCCGAGGCCGCCATCGATGAGGACGACGGAGGGGAAGGCGGTGCCTTCTTCTTTGAGGCGGGAGTAGCGGCGGGTGACGACCTCGCGCATGGAGGCGAAGTCGTCGTTGCCGACGACGGTTTTGATGAGGAACTTGCGGTAATCGGCCTTCTTCATCTTGCCGTCTTCCCAGACGACCATGGAGGCGACTTTGTCGGTGCCGGAGATGTGGGAGATGTCGAAGCACTCGATGCGCTTGGGCGGGGCGGGTAGATTGAGGGCGTCTTCGAGGGCGAGGGCGACGGAGTCGACGGTGGGTTTGAGGATGCGGAAGCGGGCTTCGAAGCAGTGTTTGGCGTTAGTTTCGGCGAGGTCGAGGAGGGCTTTGCGGTCGCCGCGTTGGGGGGTGCGGATTTCGACGCGGCGGCCGCGTTTCTCAGTGAGGAGTTCGGCGAGGGCTTCGCGGTCTTCGAAGTCATCGGGGACGTGGACGACGGCGGGGACGTAGGCTTGGTCGAGGTAGACCTGCTTGATGAGGGCGGCCATGAAGTCGGGGCCTTCGAAATCGAAGCGGTCTTCCCAGTAGAACTCGCGGCGGTCGACGATGCGGCCGTTGCGGACGTGGAAGAGGTTGACGGCGATGAGGGGGGGCTCGGCGTAGTAGGCGAAGATGTCGATGTCGTCGCTGGAGGCGGTGGCCATCTTCTGGGTTTGGGACATCTCGGCGATGGTGATGAGGGTATCGCGGAGGCGGGCGGCGCGTTCGAAGTTGAGTTCTTCGGCGGCCTCGGTGATCTGCTCGCGGATGTGGGATTCGAGGTCTTTGAGGCGGCCTTCGAGGAAGAGGCGGGTTTGGCGGACGGCTTCCGAGTATTCAGGGGCGGTGACGAGGCCTTCGACGCAGGGGCCGAGGCAGCGGCGGATGTGGAACTGGAGGCAGGGGTGGGAGTGCTTGCGGTTGAAGTCGATTTTGCAGGAGGGGATTTTGAACTGGCGGTGGATGAAGTCGGTGAGGCGGTAGGCGAGGTTGCCGGGGAAGTAGGGGCCGAAGTAGGAGGCGCCGTCTTTGCGGAGGCGGCGGGTGACGAAGACGCGGGGGACGCGTTCGTTGGTTAGCTTGATGTAGGGGTAGGTTTTGTCGTCTTTGAGGAGGACGTTGAAGCGGGGCTGGTGCTGCTTGATGAAGTTGTTTTCGAGGGCGAGGGCTTCCTTCTCGTTTTCGACGACGATGTAGTCGAGGTCGGCGGCTTCGGAGATGAGGGTGCCGGTTTTGGCTTCGGAGAGGCGGTCGTCGGAGAAGTAGTTGCGGACGCGGGCGCGGAGGTTTTTGGCTTTGCCGACGTAAATTATCTCGCCGAAGGCGTTCTTGTAGAGGTAGACGCCCGGGAGAAGGGGGAGTTGGGAGACTTTCTCGCGGAGATTCATAGGATATCGGGCGCTATACTTGTGATTGTGGCACGGGTAATTTGGCTGACCATATTTTTGTCGGCGATTTTGGGAGCGCAGGCTGTTCCGCCGCAGCAGGAACCGCCCGAGGAAGACGTGACGCTGGCGCCGGGCCGGGAGTACGCCTTTAACCCGATTCAGGCGGAGAAAGAGCTGAAGATCGGGATGTTCTACGCCAAAAAGAGCAGTTGGAAGGCGGCGACGATGCGGTTTCGCGAGGCGACACGGTGGAACCCGGGGCTGCCGGAGGCTTGGCTTCGGCTGGGCGAGTGCCTCGAGCGCAGCAAGGACAAGAAAGGTGCGCGCGAGGCGTTCGCCAAGTATTTGGAGCTGGAGCCCGAGGCGAAGAACGCCGCCGAGATCAAGAAGAAACTGGGTTCGTAGCGCCGAGCGCGGCGATGAGCCGTTCGATTCCCTTCGATGGATCGGGGAACAGATCGATGTATTGGAGCTGCGCCGTGATTTGACGGGGCAGACGGCAATCATCGAGGCGCAGGGGTACGACGAACGTCTTTTCGAGGGGCCATTCCTGAGCCCGGTCGAGCGCGTAACGCAGTTCGGCGTGAAAGCGACCGGGCCGTTCGAGCGCCCGGCGGGAGAAACAGGGTACGAAGTAGTCGGTGACGCTGATGGCCCGATCGATGGCGCGGGGCCAATTTTGGCCGGGTAGGAGCTTTTTGCGATCCATCCAGGGGTGGAAGCCGGCGTTTTCGAGGAGTTCGTAGAGCTTTTCGACCTGCGCTACGTCCTCGATGGCATAGGCGAGAAAGACTCGCTTGCCGCGGGCGGCCAGGAAGTGAATGTGGCCCTGGGCATCGGCACGGAAGGTGCCGACCGATTCGATGTCGATGCTTAGGCCTTCGGCGAGGCACTGACGGAGGACTTCGACTACGTCGTCGGTCCCGGTGGTATCGGTGGTCCGGTTCATTTTGGTTCCACCTTGGCGGGTCGAATGGTGCCGAGGCCGGGGATGATGACGCGCTTTCCGCGGCGCAGTTTTGCGACGAGGTTGGTGACCAATTGATCGAGTTGGTCGGCGGCGACTGCGGGCGGACAGCCCGTGGAGGCGGCAATTCTATCGAGCAGTTCAGGAGTCTTCATTTTCATTCCAGAATTGGTTTCGGAGCTGATTTTTTTTCGACGGACAAGTCAAGAAGGCGGTCGAACGCAGGTTCGCGGCTAGCGAGTCGGCCTTCGATGCGAGTTTTTGCATTTTCGGTTTTTGCTTGGTTGGCGGTATGCCGCACATTCCAAGAGAGTTCTTTACTATTCGTCGGTTTTTTCGCTGGGTTCGTTTTTCGCGGCCAGCGGGTTTACCTTGGCGGGCGGGCGGGGCTCGATGCCCCGCCTGCCCGCTCCCCGGAATAGGAGTCGCTAGGCGAACGATTGCCGCGCCAATCGGCCGCCGATGCATCTTTTGCAATTTCTTGTTTTTTCTTGATCGGCTCTATGTCATTCATTCCGAAATACTTACTCGGAATCTGACGCCTTTTTTCGCTGGGTTCGTTTTTCTCGGTCAGCGGTTTGAGGTCGGGATCAGTGCCCCGATCCGTAGCCAATGCAATCTTTACGCTTTCGTTTTTTGCCCGGTTGGCTCTAGGCCATTCATTACAAGGCACTTATTCGGCATTTCCCGTGATTTGCGCTGGGTTCGTTTTTTCTATGCGGCCAACGGGACCGAGGCGGCGGTCAATTTTTCGAGCAGTTCCTCAACGTCATAACCAGGGGCGATTTCGGCCATAAGTTCCTCGTTTAGAATCACTTCCTCGACCCAAGGCGGCATTTCGTAGCTGGGTTCGTTTTTTGCCCGGTCGGCGTGACCCAGAATTTCGGCCACCACTTCCGGGACCGGCAACGGATCCTCCGCGAGGTTCACGTCGGCATCGCTATTTACCGGCTCCGGCGGCGTAACGGGAAAATCACGCCGGAGTTGCTTGAATAACTTTACGTAGTTGGCGTAGGCGCTCTGATAGGCCCTCTTGTCTCGATGCAAGGATCGCCAAAGTTTATCCTTCTGCAGGCCTCTCTCATAGCTGAAAAGCTGCAGGTCAGCATCCGACAGATCGGAATAGGCCCGCAAGGTCTCGTCTATGCCGTGCTGCCGGGCATGCGTCTCCAGATTAATCGTTCGTTCCAGCTGGAAGAGTTCGACACACATGTGCCGGAGCATGGTGTGCTCACAGTCCGAGTGCGGTTGGAATTGGCGCAAGTGCTTTTGATAGAGCCGCAAGTAAGACAAGCGGCAATCGGTGGAGAGCAAGGCGATGCACTCTGGCAGATCTTCTTTGCGGAGATCCAAATGTTCCCCGGTGGCGATGCTATTCAGAGAACTGATGTACTTCCCGATATCGGAGACGGGACCGCGGCTCTTGGCGCCGTTTTCCCGGGCCGCCTCCGCGCGCCGAGTCTTCTGTTCTTCGGTCATGATTCCCCCCTTTCCCAGCTGCATTGATGGGTGCTAACCCGGTTTGAGTTTATGTTGGCGGCGCGGAGGAAATAGATGAACGAATCTTTACTGAAATCGATAAGGGGCTTTGTTTCAAGTAATTAGAGAGGACAGATTTATTTTTTCACCTTGTGACGAGTCAGTTCCCGTCAAGAACATTCGTGCGCATCAGGGTTGATTAGGATGTTTTGACTGACGCCTATGCAGTTCCCGTTGGCAGGCTTCGAGTCGAAACATCAGCGCTTATCTTTGGTTATGCGGAGATGTTGCCCAGGTCCGAAGCTTTTGCAAGTTCCAATGGGGCGGCTGGGCTATTAGTCTCTGGGCCGGTCGGTGATCCACAATGGGATCGCCATAATGATAGACTCAAACGGATCGAGTCGTGTGGAGTGCAGCTCGCGTGCTCCAAAGAGGCGGCCGGGAGTAATCCTGGAGGTCCAGACCTAAGAAACTGGACGTGGCATTGTCCCCCCGCCGAGGGGAAGGCTCCGGCTATAAATAACGTTCGCTATGGTATGGCAATACCAACGCAATGACGCCGCTCAACGCTGCGTTCCGTAGCTCGGTTAACACGCTCAATGAGTTTACAAATGAACCGCGTCGAGTGGGCGATCATTGCACAGAACATAATCCTGCGCGCGGGCTTTGGCGTCGGAATAGCAGGCAAGGCGATTGTGGATGGACTGCTTAGCGTGGAACAGGAGCCGGCGGGCTAAGGAACGCTGCGACGGACTGCGAGTAAGGATCCCAAGATCATTAGCCCCGCACCGGACCACGAAACTGCATCTGGCACATCCCGGAAGATACGCGCAGCGACGGCGACGATGCCAACCAAGGACAACACAGCCGACCAACTAAAGCCATTTGCTCGCGCGCGCCAAGCTACAAGCAACACCGATAGAAGCAGAAATGCGGCGGTGGTCCAACGCAGGGCCGATGACGAGAGCATGACCGACGCGCCGATGGAGCTCATGTACATCGCCCAGCAGGCGGGGCATTTGGGAAGCAACGATGCGATCACGCCAGCCGTGCTAGTACCCGCAGCGCTCGCGAGCGTTGCCCCCCCGGTGCCGCTGTGCGCTTCCGAAAGCAATGTTGTGGCGAGTTCCACGACTTCCTGCTCGGACCAATTGACGCGCGAAAGGGCGTGCGCGACGCGGCCTTGGCTGTCCAGGACGAACAACTCCACACGATGGCGGCTAACGATCGACTCGAAGAAACTCACGCCGAGATCGAAGTGGCGGCGCAGGGTTTCGAAACCTTTGGGAACCCGATAGAGCGAGTGTCGATCGCCAGCCATTGGTAGTCCGCGATTCTGGCCATAGCGGCGCAGGCGGTCGGCGGTGTCGTACTGCGAGTCATAGGTAATCGCCGCCGTGTGGATCGCGTCGCTCAACCCTCGCTCAACCAGCAGGTTCCGGACCCTTCCCAGCTTCCACACCGTCAAAGAGCACTTCAGGGGGTTGTCGCATCGCGTGTAGAAGAACGCCACGATGGTGGGGTGGCCGACAAAGGCCGCGCGGCAGGTTCGTGTCCCACCGTTGTGGTCTTCGAGTTCGATTCCGGCGATTGCGGAAAGGCCGCGTCGGCGTTGGGAAGTCCAGGTGAGACGGCCGAAGAGCGCGGGGGACAGCGTGAAACTACAACACCCGGGCCGTTGTTTTCCAAGCACGGAACGGGCAGCGGCGAGAGCGGACTCGCGGGCAGCTCCGGCATCGCGAAGCGAGCGTAGCTCGTCCTCAAGAGGCGGTGGAATGGCGGGCAGCCAATCGATGGTTGCAAGGATTTCCAGCAGCGGGCTGGTTTGGTTGGCATCGGGGGACGTCCAACCGCCGTAGTGGTTTAGGGTAACCGGAACGTCTCGGGATCTAGCGTTGCGCAACGCGATCGCGAGCGGTGGCGCGAAATCCTCGTGCGGTTCGGGCCAAGTGCGCAGGCAGGCTGCGGCGGCCGCCATCAAGCAAGGGTCATGGCCGGTTTCCAGTTCCTCAATCAGAACTGGAATCGCTGCGCTGGGCAGAGGCCCTTTCGCGCGAGCTAGGGCGCTGAACACCCAAGCCCGCATACGATCGATCGCTGCTGGCGGACAGTCCCGGTAGACCGGGTTGCTTTCGTTGCAAACCTCAAGAAGCTGTTCCGGGCCGTCGGCGCGAAGGGCGAGCGAGGCTACTCGCGAGGCGAAGCTCAAATACCGGCGCGGAACCCGCCGTCTCCTCTACTGCCGCCATGTCGCGCCTACTCGAAGCCGTACTTGTTCAGGAATTCTTTGGCTTGGCGCTTGGTGGCGGCCGGGCCTTTGGACTTCAGTTGGCTCACGCGCTCAGCCAAATTGCGGTTCGCCCGAATCGCTTTCTCGTCGCCGAAGTTGTACATCGCCGTCAACCCGGTGGCGACCACATCCTGATGCTCGGTCTCATCCAGAACCGCTTTGCTAGCCCAAGTCTGCAGCGCTTTCGGATTCAGCGCGTGCAAGACCGCGGCGCACTGTCTGCGAAGCTCGGCACTCTCCTTTTTGTTCCCGAGGGCCTTTTGGATTGTCTTGACCGATTCAGGATCAGTGGACATGACCCGGAGCGCTTGACCACGTATCTCGGAATCGCCGGACTTGTCGAAGATTTCGCGCGCGGCTGTGTAAACGCCCGCATGGCGGCTGTAGGCCAGCATTTGAAGCGCGTGGGTGGGAGGTACGAGCGCCTTCGTGTCATCCTTCAAGCCGTCGAGCAGGACCTTCTGGGCAAAAGAGTCGTCCTCTTGCGAGAGGGTTCCTAGAGCCGTTTGGCGGACATCCGGATCGGGGTCTGCGGAGGCGGAGCGGAGTGCGGTGACGTAGTCGCCTCGGACGTCGTCGAAATCCGGGATGCTGAAGCTTGCGGCTTGGATCGTCTGCATGGCGTCAAAACGCGCCTTAGATGATTGTGCCGTGTCGCCCAGCACTTGGACCAAGGCGCGGACGCCGGCGACGCCCGCTGGGGCTGGCATCGAAGAGGCGGGTGCCTCGCTTGTTTTGCGCGGAGTCTTCGCGGGTTTTGCAGGATTCTTTTTCATTGGTCTGAATTCTCCTCTTCTCTAGAACGGTACGTCGTCGTAACAAAACCCGAGGTTGGCCGCGGGATTGATCTTTCCCATGAAATCCATGCAGTCGCGAACCCGCGGCTGGGGTCCGGGGGCCGCCACACATGGTGATGACGCCAAGGCTCCGCCCGGGGCCGTGGCCGGACGCCCGCCGCCGGTGATGCCATTCCATGGCCACATGGTGTCGTTGAGATTGTGTCCCGCCTTGTTGCCCAGGTTGTTGGTGTCGAACGATTGCGGTGTGTTGGCGTCGTAGCGATTGTTGGCACGTTGCCAAAGAGCCCATAGCCGGTCCACATTGCAATGCAACAGAAAGAAGAGCGGATCGCGGGCCGCGCTTCCGATCCCGCGGATGAAGGACGCGCCAGAAAAACTTACGTGTGCGCTCCCGTGGGGGTTGTTTTCCATCCCACGGAAATTGGCGAAGAGCGCCCCAGAATTGCCGAGCGCCAATGTCCCCGCCTGGTTGAGGACTCCCGGGGGTGCGTTGTTGATATTGAACGGGACGACCCGTGTAATGCCGGTCTGGGAGTCGGTTCGCCAAAACTGCAGTGGGTTGTTGGGGGCAAACGACACCACGCCCGCGCCATTGGAAACACCCAGGAAGTCGAGTTGGAAGATGGCCGGCGCGCCCTGGTCGAAACGCCAATAGGGAAGGGTGACGCTTGGGTCGATCGCTTGAAGTTCGCGCTCGAGATCGAGGATATAGGCGCGGTGCCAACTCAGGAAGCCGGGTCGACTG
>JAPKZA010000238.1:0-22529 GCA_026394015.1 Acidobacteriota bacterium | reverse complement strand
CCTCGGCGTTTGGGAGGCCGGAGACATGCATGTCGCGGAAGTCTGTGAAGCGTCCAAGCCCCTGGTTGTTCAGTTGCGCCATTGCGGCCACGAAGCGGTTTCGCTCGCCTGCCGCAAGGGCGTTTGCGCTTTTGCGCACGCGCACCATTATCGGCACACTGCCGACGGTCTGAGCAGGAAGGATTGGCAGTGGACCCGCGGTCGCACGGATGCTGATTCCAGGATTGGCGTTGCTGGGGGCCGTGCCGCGAATAAAGAAAGTGACGGAACCTCCGTTCAGGGGCACAGGTAAGGTTATGGTTGGCGTGCCCGCTGCTGTGGGAGTCGTGGCGAACACAATCGAGCCTCCGCCGGCCAAGGCTGTTTGGCTCAATGAGACTTGGACTATGGGGGTTACGAAGCCAACCGGATTGGTGATCCGGATGCGGCAAGGAGTGGGCGCCCAGGTGACGAACCGGGCGGTGGGTTGAATGCTGTTGTTGATTTGGATTTCGACGTTCACTGCGGATTCACCTCTGGGCGGCTGGCGAGAGTGGGCGACCGTTGGACCCGTTTTCCACTCAACGCGCAAGTCACCGCTGTTGTAGATAGCGCCAATGACAGGGAGAAGGGGACATGCGAATGACACTTTTATTCCCGCACGGGTTAGGAACGCGACCGGTACCCCAAAATCGGCTGCGTTATGACAAGAACGAGCATTCGTAGCCAGAGTTGGTCAGCAATCTTCGGGCTCGCGGCCCTTCCACCGGACATCCCCTGCTATGGCGACCCTCCCGTATGGCGCAATTGTCGATTTTGGCCTAGCCTCCATCTTCGAGTTCGTCGCGGCCATCTTGAGTAAGGTTTTCGCCCGGACGCTGCCGTCACCAAGGAAGGCCAAACATGCCAAATAGTGTTGACGGATCTACGCCACCTAATTCTGAAAGAGACAAAGCACGTATCTGTGCCTTGACGGCTCTGCTAGTAAGCCTCGTAAAGGACGTGGTGAGACATAGTATCGGTTGGCAGGGGAGGTGCCAATTGTGCAACAAGCCGTTGCACAATTGAGTTCGAGGATCGAATGGGAAGCAACATAGTCATCAGAAAGACAGCAGGAACCTGGAAGCTTCGGCTTTGTCGGTATGCCGACAATCACTTCCACTTCCGGTGAGCGAGGCCTGTTCCAAAGTTTGTCTCTACTGAGATTGAAGAGCAAATATGGTGTCTGGATGACGTCCAACGATCTTTTCGAAAATCTCGGCATCTGTCGCACCTTCACACCCAAAGATGAGAACGTGGCTGTTGGCGTCGAGGCCCAGCGCAGAGCGCAGATACTCATCGCGAGCACTCTCCAAGAGGACGCCCATTGCTCCGCCACAGGACTCGCCGCAGACGATGGGGATGTCTCCGTTCCCGTCCGCCAGAGAGCGCATTCCATCCGCGGCCCAATCATCCGGGATGCGCAGGTAGTCGCTTGTGAGCCATTCCAAGATGGTCCAGGCCGCGGGAGAAACCTCCCGACACGCCAGCCCTGCCATGATTGTCCGCAACGAGCCGGTCGATCGCGTGGGCGTTCCGGCAATGGCGCTCTGAAAAAGACAGTCCGCTTCATTCGGCTCGACCATCACGAAACGAGGCGTGTGGCCGTGCTGCTGAAAGCCTAGGTAAACTGCCGCGGCGATACTGCCGACGCCGCCATGCATGAATACATGACTGACGCTGGAGGGATCGGGGAGCTGTTGCAGGGATTCTTCCAGCATCACCATGTAGCCACGCATCACATTGCCAGAAAGAGATGTTTCGTAGTCGTCCCATGACGTACTGCTTACGAAATGCCAACCGTTCATCCTGGCATCCTCCTTCGCGTGGTGGACGGAGGTTTCGTACTGCCCGTCGACGCGAATGACGATGGCTCCCAGTTGCTCCATCGCCTCTTTGCGACCGGCGCTGACGTGATCGTGGATGTAGACTACACACCGGCACCCAAAGACTTTTGCGCCGTAGGCGAGGCCCCGACCTTGGTTGCCGTCTGTTGCGACGCAGACTGTCACTCGGCTCGTAATTGCTTGGAATTTCCCCGTGCGCAGTTCGGCGCTGCTGGGCCTGGTTCCAGTTTTCGCCTGCACTTCGTCGGCGAGCAGCACCGAAATTGCATACGGCGCACCGAGCGCCTTGAAACTCCCGAGCGAACGTCCGAAGCGCTGGCTCTCGTCTTTATAAAACAGCTTGGCAATCCCAAGACTTTGAGCCGTGCGATCCAGCGAATGGAGAGGCTGAGGCTTGTACTCCGGCCAACTGTAAATCTCGGAAACAGCAGAACCCCAGTCACCTAGATTGCTCACCGCGGTCGGGGCTTGTGATGCCTTCTCCTGAGTGAAGCGCGTAACGCTGCGATGGTGGGCGTAGGCTGGCATAGTGTCTTACTCAATGTAGCGGGATCTGTTCACCACGTCGATGGCGCTTGCCTGAAGACGTGGATTGAGAACCGACGCAGTGAAGGGAAGGGGGTGTACGCCGGAACCCCCCGGAGGGTAGTTCCGCTTCAAGGCCCAAGTACGGTATGCCCTCGCTGATTCAGAGTGGGCCTGGTATCGCAGGCGACGAATGGGACGTCGGTGGGCGAAGTTGCTCGAACCCCGAGGATGGGGACGGGCGGAAACAAAAGATACGAGGGGAAACGTGCCCGACTTTTCCGGTGGTTATGACCTGTTTGCGGTCGTAGAGGGAACCACCACGATTGACCTGGCCCCTCTCTTTCCGGGGGCTGGCATTGTCCGGTCCGACGGGTTGGACCGGGTCAGCTTGCACCGTCAACGGATCACGCACGAGGAAGACACTTTGCATCGGCGTTTCGGCTGTGACCCGCGGCCTTGGCTGGAAGGGTGCGCTGATGCCGGTCGGATACGAACACTAGCTGCTGGCTGCTTCACGCCAAAGGGCGGCAGCCAGCGAGGGTCAATTTGGGAGATCGTCTGAACGATGCCGGGGCGAAGGTCGCAGCCGACACAATCTTCGCGAAAGGAAAGAGTGTCCGGTCGAAAATTTGGCCGTTCGCTTAGCGCTCGCTGGAAGGCGGGACGATTCCACGGACGCGCAGGTAGGTGACCAGATTCCCGTAATGCTCGTTGGTGTGGCTGTTGTTGTACCACATCAGGCCTAAGAGATTGCGTTCCGTTTGGCTGACTTTGACCTTCTTGCCGATTTTGTCATCGCTGACACCAGCGTAGGCTTTCTCGCAATAAGCAAAGGCCGCCTTGAGCGATTCGATGAGTTCGGCCTTCGTCTTCTTTTCTTTCTCGATGCTGATCTTGTTGGGATTCGGTTCGCCCGCCACGATGGCGCAGTAATTGTATTCCGCATTGGCGATGTGGCCGAACAATTCGCCAGCCGTGCGTACGTCGTGACTTGGCCGGAACCCGAATGCTTCGGCCGGAAGCTTATCGGCGGACTTCTCGATGTTGCGGTGCAGAGTCGCCTGGAACGTGCGGGCGTAAGCGGTTGCGGAGGAGTAGTCGGCAGGTGCTTGGGCGGTGACGATCAGTACGGTCGAGAGCGAGAGAAGAATGAGTTTCATGGTCGAGTTTTTGGTCCTTGGACTCATTAGCATACATTACTGAGAGGGTCGGGCATTGAGCACGACGCGGCCTGTGCGCTTTTGACTGCGTCTGACCTCTTTGCTCAGCAGTGTTGGGATTTAAGGCGTCTGTCGCCTTTTTCGCCTTAAGGCGTGGATTTCGGAAAGCTCACCGAGGAATTCGAACCAACGCGAACGCCGAGTGCTACGACAAGCCGGGCGAGCTCGTCATAGGGATTGATGGCTGGAGCGAAACGTCTGGTGAAGATACCGCTCTCCTGTTCCTCAGTGCGACTCCCGCCAAGCGGCCAAACCTGGTAATGCAGATGGGGCGAGCTGCCCCTAGCGATTGAGCCGGTATTGCTTACGTAGCCCAGACGTTTTCCTGCATGCACAGTCTCACCCGATCGAACGACCGGGAGCTGCAACATATGCGCGTAATAGTGGACAAACCCGTTGTTATCGAGGATCGCGACGACATTGCCGCCCGGCTCCGACCAGCCCGCACCCGTTCTCGAGCCTTCCCCAGACATCCAACTGGTGAGGACTCTGCCTCCGGTGGTGGAGCAAACCGGTGCACCTTCGAGGGCGCCGACGTCGATTGCGATATGATCGCGGCCGCGGCGCAAGTCAAAGAAGTCGTCGTGAAAGCATACGGCATTGGCAAAGGGGGTTTCGATTGGGAAGCGCAATAGCCGCAGGGGCATAAATATTCACACAGTCTACTACTGACTCCGCTGTTGGTTCAAGGAGAAGCGAGCAAGGGGATCGATCAATCAGCGCCTCTAAAAGCAATCAGTTGGTGGAAAAAGGGGGAACCGGGATAGATGAGTACTTACTTCGATGCCATAGCGTATCTCCGCCAGGCTGACGGTACTAACGTAGAGTTCC
The DNA here is from genome assembly GCA_026394015.1 of Acidobacteriota bacterium. Lineage (GTDB taxonomy): Bacteria > Acidobacteriota > Terriglobia > Bryobacterales > Bryobacteraceae. The sequence goes on along the minus strand of JAPKZA010000238.1, from coordinate 18,085 downwards.
GAGATAACGTTGGTGTCAAGGAACCAGGCCATTAGACCGAAATGTCTCTCAGCACAGGCGAAGGAACGCGGATGGGTTCGAGATCGACTTCAGGATAAGGGCACGCCTGCAGGGCCGCGATTAGGTCAGAGCCGGTTCTGGTATCTGGCGAGGCCCCGGCTTCCATGTGTTTTTGGATCGATGCCTCGACATCGGTTTCAATGGTCATCGTTTGGGCCTCCTTCTCTCTTCAGATTACCGGGTTGCCGGGATAACGGTACAGGCCGACGCCCACCATTCCACATCACCGGATGTCCAACTGGTTCGTTGGCTCGACGGCCGTTCATGTTCTGTTTAGGTTGCTTCGGTTAACGTGGGGCTGTCGTGATTATGCGCCTCGCTCTTTTTGTTCTTTTCACCGCTTCCTCCTTCGCGCTTAGCCTGCAAGAAGCGCTCGATCAAGGACTCTCCGCTCACTCCCTGCTCGAGGTCGCCGAGGCCCGCACCCGCGGAGCCGAAGGCCTTCGTACCCAAGCCTCCCTAAAACCCAATCCCCGACTGTTCCTCCAATCCGAAAACACCCGCTTCGGCGGCAACCCCTCCTTCTCCTACCCCCGCGACGCCGACTCCTTCCTCTATGCCTCCCAAGTCATCGAAACCGGCCAGAAACGCTCCCTGCGAACCGCCGCAGCCGATGCCTCGGTGAAAAAGTCCGTCGCAGACCGCGATACCCTTCGCTGGCAACTCTCCGCCCGCATCGCCAGCGCCTACTGGGCCGCCGCCGGCGCCGCTCACTACCGCGACTCCTTCGCCGAAAGCCTTCGCAACTTCGACCTCACCGTGCAATATCACCAAGATCGGGTTCGCGAAGGCGCCATGGCCGAAGTCGACCTGCTCCGCGTTCAACTCGAATCCGAACGACTCCGCGCCGCCTTCCGCTCCGCCGAACAAGACGTGATCGTGAACCGAGTCAAACTGTTTCGCGAAATGGGAATGCCTGATCAGCCAAATGCTGCGTTTACAGAACCGATCGAACAACTGCCGGTCGTCGAGCGGGACGTCGCTCCGACGACCCGGCCCGACCTGGCCGCTTACCAACAGGGCATTCGACAGGCCGGGGCCAATGTTGATTTGCAAAAAGCCAACGCTCGGCCCGATCCGGAAGTTCTCGGCGGTTACAAGCGCACGGCCGGGTTCGACACCCTGATCGTTGGGGTGCAGATCAATCTGCCGTTTCGCAATCGCAACGAAGGCAACATCGCCGCGGCGCTGGCCGAGGTGAATGCCGCCACAGCTTTGCAACGCACCGCCGAACGCTTCGCCCGCAGCGAGGTAGACGCCGCGTTCGCCGCCTACGAGGCTCGCCGCACGTTGGTGGCCACGACCCTGCCGGCGATTCGGGAACGGGCGCGGCAGATCGCTCGCATCTCAGGGGCCGCCTACCGCGAGGGCGGGGCCGATCTGCTCCGGTTGCTGGATGCGGAGCGGGCCCGCATTGATACGGACCTGCTTTATGTCCGCGCCCTGACTGACTTCCACATCTCGGTGGTCGAACTCCGATCCGCCCAAGGAACACTACGATGAAGACCCTTGCTCTTTTAATTAAAACGCGCACAACGGACTCGCTTCGGCCCGGCAAGATGGGCGAGTTCCTCGCCCATTGGTGCCGTGCCTGCGCGGCCTGTGCGCTACTCGCCACGGCCTTGCTGCTTTCGTGCAGCCCGAAGCCGGTTCCGCAGGCCGCGGCGCCGCCGAAGGAAAAAGATCACTTCGTGCAGTTCGACGCCGCTACCGACCGGGAAGCCGGGATCAAGCTCGGGGTGGTGACGGCCCGGGCGCGGGCGAGCGCCATTCAAGCTAATGGCCACTTGGTAGTGAATGAAGACGCGACTTGGCTGGTGGGGGCGCTGACGGCCGGGAAGATTATGCAGGTGCTGGCGAAGACCGGCGATTTCGTGAAGACCGGCGAGGTTTTGGCTTGGATGCATAGCGATGACGTCCACAACACCCGGTCCGCCTATCGGCAGAACATCGATGAGTTCGAGCGGCGGAAAGTGCTGAGCGAACATGCGCGGCGGGTGCGGGACCGAACGCAACGGCTGTTCGATTTGAAGGCCGCTTCGCGGGAACAGCTGGAGGCCGCCGATACGGAGCTGCGCAACACCGAACACGCGATGGCGACGGCGGAGATCGAGATCGCCAAGGAGAAGACGCACTTGACCGAGTTCCTGGAGGTGCCGGTGGATAGCACGACGCAGGCGCTGATTCCGATTCGCGCGCCGGCGGCGGGGACCGTGACCGACCGGATGGCGACGCTGGGGACCGTGGTGACCGCGGGGAACCATGTGTTTACGATTTCGAACCTTTCGACACTCTGGATGCTGGCGGCGGTGAACGAGGCGGATTTGGCCGGGGTGCGGGCGGGCCAGGCGGTGGCGGTGAACGTGAAGTCTTATCCGGGTGAGACGTTTCCGGCTCGGGTGATCAAACTGGGCGAGAAGCTGGACGCCGTGACGCGGACGCTGCAGGTACGGGTGGCGGTGCCGAATGCAGGCGGCCGCTTGAAGCCGGAGATGTTTGCGACGGCAGAAATTGCGGCGGCGGTTTCGACGAATGTGCCGACGGTGCCGGAATCCGCGGTGCAGGAGATGGACGGGAGCAAGGTGGTGTTTGTGAAAACCGCCGCGGGTCGGTATGAGCCGCGTAAGGTGACCCTGGGTGCCACGGCGGGGGGCTTCCATGAGGTCATGAGTGGGGTGGAGGCCGGCGAGACGATCGTCGTCCACGGCGCGTTTCTGTTGAAGAGCGAATTGCTCAAATCCGCGAACGAATAGGGAACTACAGTGCTGACACGCCTCATTAATTTTTCGCTCGACAACCGACTGCTGACGCTGAGCGCCTTGGTGGTGCTGGCGGGGGTGGGCATCTTCATTGCGCTGCGGATTCCGCTGGAAGCGTTTCCGGATTTGACGAATAACCAGGTGGTGGTGATCACGGAGGCTCCTTCGCTGCCGCCGACGGAGGTGGAGCAGCTGGTTACGTTCCCGATTGAATCGGCGCTGATGGGGCTGCCGAAGACCGAGGGGATTCGTTCGATTTCGAAGCTGGGGCTTTCGATTGTCACGATCATTTTCGACGACTCGGTGCCGACTTACTTTGCGCGGCAACTGATTAATGAACGGCTGCAGGAGGTGCGGACGCGGCTGCCGCAGGGGTTGGAGCCGACGCTGGGGCCGGTGGCGACGGTGTTCGGGGAGGTTTATCAATACACGGTGGAGGGCGACCGGCAGAGCTTGATGGACCGGAAGACGCTGCATGATTGGGTGATTCGGTATCAACTGCGGACGGTGCCGGGGGTGAATGAGGTGAACACGTGGGGGGGCGAATCGAAGCAGTTTGTAATTGAAGTGGATCCGCGGTCGTTGCAGCGGTATGGGATTACGCTGCATGACGTTTTTACTCGGGTGCAGGAGAATAATCGCAACTTTGGCGGGGGCTTTATTGAGCATGGGGAGGAGCAGTACACGGTGCGGGGGATGGGGCGGATTGAGGTGGGGGCGGACATTGGGCAGATTGTGTTGCTGGCCCGGGCGGGGACGCCGGTGCTGGTGCGGGATGTGGCGACGATTACGACGGCGGGGGCTCCGCGGCAGGGGGCGACGCTGCGGGACGGGAAGGGCGAGACGGTTTCCGGCATGGCGATTATGCTGAAGGGCGAGAATGGCCGGGACGTGATTGGGCGGGTGAAGGCCCGGCTGGCGGCGCAGACGTTGCCGGAGGGGATGAAGATTGTACCGTTTTACGATCAGTCGGACGTGATCGACGGGACGATGCGGACGGTGGGGAAGAATCTGACGGAGGCGGGGGCGCTGGTGATTGTGGTGCTGCTGCTTTTCCTGGGGAACGTGCGGGCGGCGCTGCTGGTGGCGCTGGTGATTCCGCTGTCGATGCTGTTCGGGTTTATCGGGATGGCCGCGTATGGAATTTCGGCGAACCTGATGAGCCTGGGGGCGATTGATTTCGGGATGGTGGTGGATGGGGCGGTGGTGATGATGGAGAACTCGGTGCGGCACCTGAGCGACGGGAAGAAGCACAACGTGCTGGAGACGGTGCGGGCGGCGGCGCACGAGGTGGCGCGGCCGATTGTGTTTGCGGTGCTGATTATCATCGCGGTGTACCTGCCGATTTTGACGCTGGAGGGGCTGGAGGGCCGGATGTTCCGGCCGATGGCGATTACGGTGGTTTCGTTGCTGCTGGGTTCGCTGCTGTTGGCGCTGACGGTGGTGCCGGTGCTGGCGACGTACGCGCTGCGGGGGAAGGTGACGGAGCACCATGGGGGTTGGTATGAACGGTTTCGGAAGGGCTACCTGCATTCGCTGCACCGGGCGTTTCATTTCCGGCCTTACGTGCTGGTGGCGGGGGCGGCGAGTGTGGCGGTGGCGCTGGGGTCGCTGAGCTATTTGGGGACGGAGTTTATGCCGCGGCTGGATGAAGGCTCGCTGCTGATTACGACGCGGAAGTTGCCGGGGATTTCGCTGACGGAGTCTGTGAACCTTAGCCAGCGGGTGGAAAAGGCGGTGCTGGAGTTTCCGGAGGTGACGGGGGTGGTGACGAAGTTGGGTCGGCCGGATTTGGCGACGGAGGCGATGGGGGTTTACGAAGCGGATGTTTATGTGATGTTGAAGCCGCGGGAGGATTGGACGACGGCGCACGATAAGCCGGCGTTGATTACCGAGATGGCGGGGCGGCTGGCGCGGATTCGGGGCGTTTCTTACAACTTCACGCAGCCGATGGCGATGCGGTTGGACGAGGTGATTTCCGGGATTAAGGCCGATGTGGCGATTAAGATTTTCGGCGAGGACGCCCGTCAGCTGGAGCAGATCGCGGCACGGGCGTTGGCGATTATCAACGACATTCCGGGGGCGGCGGATACACAGGCGGAGATTCTGTTTGGGGTGCCGGAGCTGCATGTGGCGGTGGATCGGCCGGCGCTGGCGCGGGTGGGGCTGAACGTTTCGGATGTGCAGCAGTTGCTGGATTCGACGACGGGCGGGGTGACGGTGACGGAGTTGATTGAGGGGCAGCGTCGTTTTCCGGTGGCGGTGCGGTTGCCGGCGAGCTATCGGAACGACTTGACGAGCTTGGGCAATTTGATGCTGCAGGCTCCGGGCGGGGAGCAGGTGCGGCTGAACCAGGTGACGGACATCCATGTGGACCATGGGCCGGAGATTGTTTCGCGGGAGAAGGGGCAGCGGCGGATTGTGGTGCAGGCGAATGTGCGGGGGACGGATTTGGGGAGTTTTGTGGCGGCGGCGCAGGCGGCGGTGAACAGCCAGTTGCAGCTGCCGCCGGGCTATTCGATTGAGTGGGGCGGGCAGTTTGAGAATCAGGAGCGGGCGTCAAGGCGGCTGGTGATTGTGTTGCCGATTTCGATTGCGATTATTTTCGGGCTGCTGTATGCGACGTTTGGGTCGGCTTCGCAGGGGATTTTGATTCTGATGAACGTGCCGTTTGCGCTGGTGGGCGGGATTGCGGCGCTGTGGCTGCGGGGGCTGAATTTGAATGTTTCGGCGTCGATTGGTTTCATTGCGCTGTTCGGGGTGGCGGTGCTGAATGGAATCGTGATGGTTAGCTACATTAATCGGCTGCGGGATAGCGGGATGGAGATTGAGAGCGCGGTGGCGATTGGGGCTTCGATGCGGCTGCGGCCGGTGTTGATGACGGCGTTTGTGGCGAGCTTGGGTTTTGTGCCGATGGCGTTTTCGACGGCGATTGGGGCGGAGGTGCAACGGCCGCTGGCGACGGTGGTGATTGGGGGGCTCGTGACTTCGACGATTCTGACGCTTTACGTGCTGCCGCTACTTTATCCTTGGTTCGGCGGGCGGGCGCGTACACTGGAAGCGGATGCGAATCCTATTGGTTGAGGACGAACCGGACGCCGCGGCGCTGCTGGCGCGGGGCTTGCGGGAGCGTGCGTTTGCGGTGGATGTGGCGGCGGACGGGAACGCCGCGGTGGAGAAGGCGTTTGTCAATACGTATGACCTGGTGATTCTGGATTTGCTGCTGCCGGGTAAGAACGGGGTGACGGTTTGCCGGGAGATTCGGGCGAGCGGGTCGGCGGTGCCGATTCTGATGCTGACGGCGCGGGTGGACATGGGTTCCCGGATTGAAGGGCTGGACTCCGGGGCGGATGATTATTTGGCGAAGCCGTTTGATTTGGACGAGTTGCTGGCGCGGATGCGGGCGTTGCTGCGGCGTGCGCCGATGCTGCGGGAGACGGTGTTGCGGGTGGCGGATTTGGAGATTGATACGCATACGCATTTGGTGAAGCGCGGGGGCCGACCGATTGCGTTGACGGGCAAGGAGTACTCGTTGCTCGCGTATCTGGCGCATCGGCAGGGGGCGGTGGTGGGGCGGGAGGATATTTCCGAGCACGTTTGGGACGAGGCTTACGACGCGTTTTCGAATCTGATTGAGGTTTACATTCAGCGGCTGCGGCGGAAGATCGATACGCCGGGGGTGCCTCGACTGCTGCATACGCGGCGGGGGGAGGGCTACCGCTTGGCGCATGCTCCGGAGGCCGATGCTTAACTCGTTCCGTTTTCGACTGACGTTGTGGTGGGCGGGGGCGCTGGCGGTTCTGCTGATCGTGTTCAGCGTGGGCGTGTATTCGTTGCTGGCGCGGAGTGGGCGGGGGCGGTTCGACGCGAGTCTGCGGTCGGTTGGCGAGGTGACGGCGGTTTCGGTGAACCACGAGCTGGAAGAGCATCAGGGGCGGGAGGCGGGCGAGCCGTCGATTGGTTTGGTGTTGCAGACGATGCACCAGGTTTCTTTTCCGCGGCCTTCGATTGTGGTTTATGAGGGGGGGCGGCGGGTGGCTTCAAAGGCGGGGACGGAGGGGTTGGGCGACTTGTCGCCGGGGCTTCCGGAGGGGATGCAGAACCAGGGCGCGTATCGCATTGCGGTGTTCCGGACGCCGGTGCCTTCGCTGCGGGCGACGTACACGATTTTGGTGAGCCAATCGACCGCGCCGCTGGAGGAGGAGTTGGCTGGCTTTCGACGGATTTTGTATTTTTGTGTGCCGCTGGGGGTGCTGTTGGCTTCGGTGGGCGGCTACTTTCTGGCGCGGAAGAACCTGGCCCCGATTGCGGCTTTGACTTACGAGGTGAACCGGATTACGTCGAGCAATCTGCACCAGCAGCTTCCGGTGGTGAACCCGCGCGATGAGTTGGGGCAACTGGCGATGACTTGCAATGCATTGCTGGGGCGGATGCGTGCTTCGTTTGACGATCAGCGGCGATTTATGGCGGATGCTTCGCACGAGATACGGACGCCGATTTCGGTGGCGCTGACGGCGGCGCAGGTGACCTATGAGGGCGAGGCACGGCCGACGGCGGAGTATCGGGAGGCGCTGCGGATTGTAGTGGAGCAGATGCGGCGTTTGAAGCGCATTGTGCAGGATATGTTTTTGTTGGCGCAGGTGGACGCAGGGGCGTTTGAGCCGAGGGTGACGAGCTTTTATCTGGAGGAGTTGATTCAGGAGGCGGTGCGGGCGGCGCGGATTTTGAGTAGTCCGCTGCATGTGGCGGTGCGGGTGGAAGCGGACGGGGAAGCGCCGATGGAGGGGGACGAGGGGTTGCTGCGGCAGTTGCTGGTGGCGTTGCTGGATAATGCGATTCGGCATACGCCGGCGGACGGGAGCGTGACGGTGAGCCTGACGACGGAGCCGGGGAGTTGGTGCGTTGCGGTGGCGGACACGGGTTCGGGGATTCCGCTGGAGGACCAGCCACATATTTTTGAGCGGTTTTACCGGGCGAACAAGGCGCGGACTCGGGAGGCGGGCGGGTCGGGGTTGGGGTTATCGATTGCGCGATGGATTGCGACGGTGCATGAGGGGGAGTTGACGCTGGCGGAGTCGAGTGGGCGGGGGACGCGGTTTGTTTTGCGGCTGCCGCGGCGGGGAGGGTGAGGATCTTGCTGCCAGTCCAACCGTGGGAAGCGTTGACACAACCTGGCGTGCGGCGTATGGTGAAGGTGAGGACTGGAGTTTGGAGATGCTGCACAAGGTAAGTGATTTGCCGTTGGAAGCGCGGGGGGTAGTTGAAACCCTGATCGGTCGGCCTTTAGCGGAAAATGAGGCATTCAGTATTCGTCCTATCTCTCTTCAAAAGGAAGGAGTAGACGCCCATCGGGCCTCAGAGATTGCCGATCGCTTGGAGCAATATTTCGGCGAAATCGACCGACAGCACGCAGCAGTGTCTGAAGGCGAGTTCGAGAGTGCCGTTGATGAAGCGATGCGTAGCGTTCGGCCGGGCTACACACCTCTGCGGTGAGAATCACGCTCGACACCAACGTCCTGATGAGCGGCCATAGTCCCGGCTCAGGCGAGGGGCGACAGCTTCTGTTGAAAATCCTGCGCGGCCAGCATCGTCTTGTGCTGTCTCAAACCATCCCCATGAGCTGGAGGAGGTTCTGCATTATCCGCGGATCCGGAAGCTTAATGGCCTGACTGATGCACAGATTCGCGAATACCTAAGCCTGTTAACTGATGTTGCCGAACTCGTAAACCTCGGCCCGACCATGGCAGGTCCCCTTACGGACAGAGACGATTGGATGGTGCTCCGTACGGCCATTGATGGCAATGCCGATGTCCTATGCACCAATGACGGCGGGTTTTACAAGGCTGCGGCGATGGCCTTCTGTCGTCGGTATGCTGTTCGCGTCCTGAAACCCAGCGCGCTTTTAGAGATCCTGAACCGACTCTGATTCCCATTTGGAAGCTGACGGAACGGAGCGGAGTTTGATCTAGCCGGGAGTCCGCAGGTTACGGCGAGCGAGTTGCTTACAATCCTGTCGGCTTGTTCCGGGCTTGCCGGTTAGGTTAAGCGGTGGGAACTCCGGGTTTGGCTAGGCGGGCTTGGAAGGGTTTGGCTTTGGGATGGGCGATGATGTTTTTCATTTCGCCGGGATCCTTCTGGAGATCGTAGAACTCGTCGGCTCCCTTTAGTTCGGGGTAGTGGACGTACTTGTAGCGCTCGGTGCGGATGGCTCGCCAACTGGGGGTTTTGGGGAACTGGGCTTCGAGGAAGTACTCGCAGAAGAGTTCGGTTCTTACTTTGGCCTTGGGATTCTTCAGGACGGGGCGGAGCGATTTTCCTTGGATTTGGGCGGGGATGGGGGCTCCGGCGAGGTCTAGGAACGTGGGGGCGATATCGATGTTGGCGACGAGGGCCTGGATTTTGGTGCCTGGCTTCAAGAGTTTGGGGTACCGCATCAGGAGGGGGATGCGGATGGATTCATCGAAGGCCCAGCGCTTGTCGCCGAGGCCGTGTTCGCGCCAGAAGTAGCCGTTGTCGGAGGTGAAGACGAAGACGGTGTTGTCGAGTTGCTTGGTCTTTTCAAGAGAGGCGAGGATTTTGCCGACTCCTTCGTCGATCGAGACGATGCAGCGGAGTTGGTTGCGGATGAGCTCGTCTTGACTGCCGCCGCCGGGTTTGATTTCTTTGAGGGCGGGCTTGTCTTTGAGGTCGTCGGCAGAGTTGGAGGCGATTTTGATGGGGTCGGTTTTGAAGAGGTCCTTGTGGCGTTCGGCGGGGGTGAAGGGACCGTGGATGGCTTTGTGGCCGAGGTAGGCGCAGAAGGGCTTTTGGCGGGGCTTTTCGATGAAATCGGCGGCGTGGGCGGAGAGGATGTCGGTGATGTAGCCGGTGGGTTTGGATTCCTGGCCGTCGATGTTGAGGGGAGGATCGTTGTAGACGCCTTGGCCCTTGAAGGAGACCCAGCGGTCGAAGCCGGGACGGGGGGAGGCGTCGTTGCCCATGTGCCATTTGCCGAAGTAGCCGGTTTCGTAGCCGCTGGCTTTGAGGAGTTTGGGGAAGGTTTCGAGTTTGTGGCTGATGGGGGTGCCGGCGGGGGTGTTGCCGACGACGCCGTGGGTTTGGACGTATTGGCCGGTGAGGAAGGTGCCGCGGCTGGGGGAGCAAAGAGGGGTGGTGACGAAGGCGTTCAGGAATTGGGCACCTTCGCGGGCTATGCGGTCTATGTTGGGGGTTTTGATGAGGGGGTGGCCGGCGTAGCTGAAGGAGTCCCAGCGCATGTCGTCGACGAGGATGAAGACGAAGTTGGGCTTGGGGGGGGGTTGGGCGAGGAGAGGGGCGGCGAGGAGGCCGAGGGCGTGGCGGCGGGTGAGGGCGGGCATGGGAACTATGTTACACGGTGGTGCATCGAGCTGGGACCGGCGGTTCTCAGCTGGTTGGGATAACGTTCCTTTGATTTACTGGGAGAGGCTGAGTTCAGCGACGCGTCGGATACCCGGAATGTCGCCGCTGTTCAAATCGAGATAGAGATCCTTCAGGTGCTCCTGAAGATGTTCCCGCGTTTCACCCTGGGTCAGATAGTCTGGGAATTCGTCGATGTATCCGAGCCAATGGTTGCCGTCCTGCCAATAGACATATCGCGTCGTCGCCATGCTTTGATTGTAGCGCCAGGGGTGCTGGCGATTTGTTCTTGTGTAAGCTGAGCTTATGGACTACTTCGGGCGCGGTTGGCGGTTGGTTTTGGCGCTGCTGCTGATGCGGGCGGCTGAAGGTGCGGGGGTTCATGCGGTTTTTCGGTCGACCGACGGCGGGCGGAGTTGGGTGCGGACCGACATGGGGAATGTCCGGGTGAATGCGTTTGGGGCGGTCGGAAAGACGGTGCTGGCAGGGACGGATGCGGGGATTTATGTATCGGGTGATGACGGGCGGAGTTGGCGGCAGGTGGTTGGGGCGACGCGGCGGGTTGTGGGGTTGGCTACGGTAGGGGAGCGGGTGTTCGCAGCGACGGATCGGGAGGGCTTTTCGTTTCTTCGGACGAGGGGAGGAGCTGGCAGGGTTCGGGTTTGCCGGTGAAGCGGTTGCGGAGTTTGTTGGCGGATCGGGGGCGATTGTTGGTGGGGACGGAGGGGGAGGGGGTGTTTGTGTCGGGCGATGCGGGACGGACTTGGACGGGTATGGCGGCGGGGTTGCCGGCGCAGGCGCAGATTTTCGCGCTGACGGCGGTGGGGGAGACCGTGTTTTCGGGGCTCTATGCCAAGGGGCTTTACTCATGGAACGAACGGGAGGGACGGTGGGTGAAGGTGGAGGGGGTTTCTCCGTTGGAGTTGGCGTCGGTGGGGGGGACTTTGGTGGCGGGGAACAATCCGGGGGGGCTGTTTTGGAGTGAGGACGGGGGAAAGAGTTGGGGGAAGGGGACGGGCGAAGTGGGCGGGGAGGCTCCGGTTTGGGAGTTAGGGGCGGGTGGAGGGAGGGTATTTGCGGGGGCGGGGGAGGGGATATTCTATTCTGAAGATGGGGGGCGGAAGTGGGTTCCGGCAAGGGCGGGGCTGCCGCGGGTGAGTCCGGGGATTTCGTTTTTTGTGAGGGGGGAGGTGGTGCTGGCAGGGAGTATCGTAGGACGCTGAGCTACGTCGGGATGGTGACGAGGGCGGATTGATGGGGGGAGTTCGGGGGGAGCAGGGCGGCGACTTTGCGATCCAGGGTGGCTAGACGGCCTCCTTGGCGGAGGGCGAGATCGAGCAAGGCGGCGTCGGTTAGTTGGTGGTGGCCGGCGATGCGGAGGCGGATGTCCTCTTGGATGGCGGCAAGGCCGGTTTCCATGGGCCAGAAGCGATGTTGCGGGCTCGCCACGATTTGCGCGAGCGCTTCCATGGCGTCGGCGAAGTGGAGGGGCACCTTCACGACCGCCGGTTGCATGGAGAGCCGGACGAAACCCATTTGGGTTAGGGGACAGGTGGCCCAGCCGCTGCCTTGGTTTTGGGCGAACCATTGATGGGCGGAGCCGTGATGGAGGTGGGTCGGCCAAGCTAGGGCGAGCAGTACGTTGACGTCCAAGAGAAAGGCCGACATCGCTATTTGACGGGATCAAGGAAATTTGTGGCGAGTTCCAGGTCGTCTTGCTGGAGCGCAGCTTCGACGTCGTCGGAGCCAAACGTTTGGGATCCTAGAGGAATTTGGAAGACCGGAAACCCGTGGCGGGCGGCCAATGGAGTCCGGGCCGCGAGACCGCGGCGGGCTAGTTCGGAGAGCGCCTTGCCGATCGATCCGCCCCGGGCGGTGGCGAGAGCCTTGGCAGAGGCCAGAACATCATCGTCGATTTCGAGTGTCGTTCGCATCGTCGTTATTGATATGATGCGATACCTGCATGTTGATGTCAAGAAAGTGATTTGATGCTGACCTCGGCCGGGGGAGCGATAGAAACCCAATAGGGGCCCCATGCGTTCGCGCACCTCGGTAACCAAGTCGAGGGGAGCCTTGGATTCGAACGTGGCGTTGCGAGCGCGCCAGGATCGAAAGTACGCCCGTGTCGGGGACGTAAGGCTCGACTACCACTGCTCGCGCCCTGAAGGTTTGCCCCAGTCTGTTTCGCCATGTCGGTTTTCTGGGGTGATGTGATCCACGAGTTCGAGTAGGGAGTAGGCGGGGCTAGCGACGATCTCTCCATCCCTAACGGACCCTTCCCCCGTGTCGCCTTTGCCGATCCTGGGTTCCAAAGCGGTTCCCCGCCGGGCAATATGGGTTGATTTCTTCATGTGATTAGGGGTTAGTTGTTTTCGGGGTGGCCGGAAGGCCAGGTGGAGTCCTTGACGGGGGCGAAGTCGGCGAGGACGGCCGCTAGGAGTTCGGGGTCGAGGGGTTCGTTCGCGGCGGCGATCGAGTTCTCTAGCTCCGCCATAGTGGCCATACCGGAGACGGTGCTGGCGATCTGGGGATTTGCCATCGAATACTGCAGGGACAGCTTGGCTAAACTCACTCCCTTGGCGCTCCACTTGGCGACTACCTCCGCCACAAAAGCTTTCAGTGAGGCCGGGGCGGGGTGCCAGGGCTGGGGGCCTTTCTCACTCAGCATCCCCAAAACTACCGGGGAGGCATTCATGACGCCGATTCCGTTCGACGCGGCGAGGGGCAGGAGACGGGTGAGCGTCGTGTCGATCAGGGAGAAGTGGGTGTAGCTGATGATGGTATCGATCGAGAAGCGGGGGATTACATAATCGAAGATCTTTAAGGGCAGGCCGGTGACGCCGATGAAGCCGACCTTGCCGGATTGTTTGATCTTCTCGACGGCCGGCAAGGCTTCGTTGACGATTTGCTCCAGCGAGCCGAATTCGATGTCGTGAATTTGGAACACGTCGATGTAGTCCATGCCGAGACGCTGGAGACTCTCGTCGACGCTGCGGGTGAGGCGGTCGGCGGAGAAATCGAAATCCGCGTCGCCGTAACGGCCGCACTTGGTGGCCATGATGTACTGGTCGCGCGGGACGCCGGCGAGCGCTTGGCCGAGCACGGTCTCGGAGCGGGTGACGCCGTAGAAGGGGGAGGTGTCGATGAGGTTGATGCCTTGATCGAGGGCGCCGCGGACGATGCGAACGACGTTGTCGTACGTCATTTCGCCGTAGCCGCCGCCGAGTTGAGCGCCGCCGAGGGCGAGTTTGGAGACTTGCAGACCGGTGGAGCCGAGAGGACGATATTCCATGTCCACTATTATCTGATGCCAAGGCGGGGGAATCGGGACGGTCTGCGAGAATGTGGGGGGATGCTGCCGTTGATTCTAGATTTGTTTCGTTACCAGTGTTGGGCGGACGCCAAGCTCTTACTGGCGGTGCGGGCGCAATCGGGAGCGGCGGAGGACGCGCAATTGCTAGGGACGCTGCACCATACGGTGATGGTGCAACGGTTTTTTCTGGCGAAATTTTTGGACGAGCCATTCGCTATCGACGCCGAACAATTGGTACCGAGTTCGTTCGAGGAGTTGGTTTCCGCTTATCGGCGGACAGAGGCGGCGTTGGCTGCCTTTGTGGCGGGTCTGGAGGACACCGATTTGGGGGAGCGAAGGATTTCGATTCAGTTCGCCTCAGAAGCTCTACCGACGCTGGGGGAGGCCTTGACCCAGGTGGTGCTGCACGGCCAGAACCATCGGGGGCAGTGCCTGCGTCGTTTGCGGGAGTTGGGGGCGACGCCACCGACGATTGACTCCATCGTCTGGTCGATGGGGCGGCCTGGGCCCGATTGGGGAGTGACCCGCGGACTCTGAATTTACGGGCGGGATTGGGAGCGCATATCATCAAGAAGCATATGCTTTTGAAACTTTCTTGTTTGGCCCTGGTGGCTTTGGGATCCTTTGGACTTGTTTGGGCGCAGAATGGGCCGGAAACGGCGATTCGCGGAACTAAAGAGTTCAATCAACGCGTCGTGATTTCGGGGTTGGCTGGGCCGTGGGAGGTGACCTGGGGACCGGACGGGAAGCTTTGGGTGACCGAGCGGACCGGGAAACGGGTGACTCGCGTTGACCCAACGACGGGGGAGAAGAGCGTCGCGATTACGATCGACGAGGTTTCGGCTCCGGGCGGGCAGGACGGTTTGCTGGGGATGGCTTTGCATCCGGAGCTTTTGAAGGGCACGGGGAATGATTTTGTGTATGTTGCGTACACTTACGTGGACGAGGCTAAGGGGCCGGATCCGAGCGTGAAGGACCTGAAGAGCCGGTATCGGTTTTTGTACGCGAAGATTTTGCGTTTGAAATATGACGCGGCGAAGGGGACGCTGGCCGAGCCGGTGACGGTGATTTCCGGGTTGCCGGCGGGCAATGACCACGTGGCGGGACGGCTGAAGTTTGGCCCGGATAAGAAGCTGTACTTGACGCTGGGGGACCAAGGGAACAATCAGCTGGGGAATGTCTGCCTAGCCGTGGAGGCGCAGCGGTTGCCGACGCAGCGGGAGTTGGCGGCGAAGGATTTTGTTTCGTATGTGGGGAAGTCGCTGCGGATCAATTTGGACGGGTCGGTGCCGAAGGATAATCCGAAGCTGAACGGGGTGGTGAGCCACGTGTTTACGTATGGCCATCGGAATCCGCAGGGGATCGATTTTGGGCCGGACGGGACGCTGTATGAGTCCGAACAGGGGCCGAAGACGGATGACGAGGTGAACATCCTTAAAAAGGGTGGAAACTATGGTTGGCCGAATGTGGCGGGATTCCGGGATGGGAAGGGGTTTGAGTATGCGCGGTGGGCGGAGGCGAAGACGCCTTGTGCGCAGTTGCGATTCAGCGATTTGGCGATTCATCCGTCGGTGCCGCGGGAGCCGGAATCGGCGTTTAAGCCGAAGATGCAGGATCCGCTGGCGACGCTGTTTACGGTGCCGACGGGCTTCAATTTTGCGGACCCGAAGTGCAAGGGGATCGACTTTATCTGCTGGCCGACGGTGGCGGTATCGAGCGTGGAACATTACCAGGCGAAGGGGACGGGGGTGAAGGGTTGGGACCGGGTGTTGCTGGTGACGGCTTTGAAGAGGGGGTCGTTGTATGTGGTGCCGTTGAAGGCGGACGGGAAGTCGGCGGCGGGGTTTATTTCGCGGTTTTTCCAATCGGAGAACCGGTTTCGGGATACGGCGGTGAGCCCGGACGGAAAGACGATTTTTGTGGCGACGGATCCGGGTGGATTGGCGGGGACGATGGCGGGGGGGACGACGACGAAGATGGCGAACCCGGGGGCGATTTTGGCGTTCACTTATGTGGGCGAGGGGACGGGGGTAGCACCGGAGGAGACGCGGGTGGTGAGTGAGGTGAAGGAAGAGGGGCCGAAGGTGGTGGCGGGGGGTATTGCGCCGCAGTTTACGGCGGCACAGAGCGCGGCGGGGAAGACGGCGTACAACTCCAATTGCGCGGTTTGCCACGGGAGTTCGATGACGAACGGGACGTTTGGGACGCCGTTGGCGGGGGAGTATTTTAAGAGTAAGTGGACGGGGCGGACGGTGGAGGCGTTTTATGACAAGGCGCGGAAGACGATGCCGCCGGCGGCTCC
The DNA here is from genome assembly GCA_026394015.1 of Acidobacteriota bacterium. Classification (GTDB taxonomy): domain Bacteria; phylum Acidobacteriota; class Terriglobia; order Bryobacterales; family Bryobacteraceae. Next base: position 2,274 of record JAPKZA010000238.1, on the reverse strand, counting down.
GGATTCGTTGGCGGGAGAAACCTATGCCGATATTTTGGCTTATATTCTAGATTTGAATGGATTTAAGGCGGGCGAGGTTAAGTTAGGGGCAGGAGGCGAGGGGCTCGGGAAGATGACGATTCGGTAGGCGGTAACAGTTTTTGGGAGATAGTCCTCTCTCTAAGAGGACTATCACATGGCTTCTTTGCGACGTGCGGCGGGGAAACCTCGAGTATCCCGCTTTATTTTTGGATTTTACCGGAGTGAGGACCACGGAGCGGATGCTCTGGGGGGGGCGAAGTCGAGTGGCTTCCGGCGTTCTGGGGTGATTCACCGGACGTTAGACGGGGAATTGCGGTTTTCCCATATGGGGACGGGGCCAAGGGAGAGGGGGGCCCTAGGGGCGGCTTTGGCGCTGTTGTTTTTGGTGCTGGGGCTAGCGTTGGGGGCGGCTGAATGGGTAATGGGGCTGGCGACGGTGGTAGGATTTCTGGTGGGTTGGTTTGGGACCTTGCCGCTGGGTTTGGGGCTGCGCAGGGGAGTGTTGTGGGGCTTTCGAGGGTTCGTGCTGCCGGGGGAGAGCTTGGTGGTAGTGGAGACGAAGGAGGGGCGAGCGGCGGAGGTGATGGCGGTGCTGCGGCGGACGGGCCACCCGTCGGTGTTCGCGATGCGACCGGGGCTGCGATTTACGACGCCGACGACGGGGCTGGGCCAACGGCGGGAGCCGACGAATGTCGCGAGCCTGGGGGAGTGCGGGTCGGAGTTGGCGACGGGCCACGAGGTGGAGGAGAGCACGCGGTCGCGGTCGCTGCTGCCGCTGTTGCGGGAGTGCGAGGAGGTGATCGAGGAGTCGCGGGCGGACTTGGCGGAGGCGGCGCGGTTGGAGTATGGGGTATCTCCGGCGGCGGAGTGGCTGCTGGACAATGCGTATTTGATTCGTTCGAACATCGCGGATATTCGGCATGGTTTGCCGGACAACCACAATAAGATTTTGCCGGTGTTGAAGGATGATCGGTGTGCGGTGCGTCTGCGTGTTTATCATTTGGCGGCGGAGCTGATCGACGGAACGGCGCATCGGCTGACGGAGGAGTGTATCGTCAACTTCCTAAACGGGTATCAGGAGGAGTCTCCGCTGACGATTGCGGAGCTTTGGGTGTATCCGTTGATGTTGCGGTTGGTGCTAGCGGAGAGGCTGCGGCGGCTGACGGAGCGTGCGAGTTTGCGGCAGCACCAGAAGGAGTCGGCTGATTTCTGGGCGGATCGATTTTTGAATGCGGCGGAGCGAACGGTGCCGGATTTTGACGAGATGGTGGCGGAGTTGGGGCGGCGGGGCGAACCGATTACCCCGCATTTCATGGAGAGGCTGGGGGAGCAGCTGCACCAGGAGGAGACGGCGCTGGTGCCGATTCAGAACTGGATTCAGGAGAAGACGGGGCATCGGTTGGTGGATGTGATTCGGCTGGAGCAGACCGATGAGGCCAGCGAGTTGCTGTTGATTGCGGGGGCGATTGGGAGTTTGCGGGAGCTTTCGGAGTTGCAGTACCCGCGGATTGTGGAGTCGGTGAGCCGGATGGAGCGGATTCTGCAGGAGGATCCGGCGGGGATTCACGGGCGGAGCGACTTTGCGACGCGGGATCGGTGTCGGCAAGCGGTGGAGACGGTGGCGCGGCATTCGAAGGCTTCGGAGTTGGAGGTGGCGCGGGCGGCGGTTCAATTGGCACGGGGCGGGGAGGAGGGCAGCAGCAAGGGGTGCGTGGGTTACTACTTGCTGGATGCCGGGAAGTTGGAGTTGGAGGCACGGCTAGAGAGTCAAGTTACTTGGCGGGAGGGGCGGTTACGGTTTTTACGGCGCTACCCGACTTGCGTCTATATCGGGACTTTGGTCGGGTTGACGACGGGGTTATCGACGGCGTTCGGCGTGGTGGCGTATCGGGCGGGGTTGGCGTCGGAGGGGGTGCTGCTGTTGCTGGGAATTCTGGCGCTCTTCCCGGCGAGTGAGCTGGCGACTTACCTTTTGCACCTAGTTTTGACGAGCATGTTGCCGCCCCGGGTGTTGCCGAAGATGTCGTTTGAGAAGGGGATTCCGGAAGATTGCCGCACGCTGGTGGTGGTACCGATGATGTTACTGACTCCGGACTCGATTCAGGGGGAGGTGGACAAGTTAGAGGTACGGTATTTTTCGAATCCGGAGGAGAACGTTTGGTACTCTCTGCTGTCGGATTTCACGGATGCGACCGAACGGGAGATGCTGGAGGACGACGGGCTGCTGGGGCTGGCGATGAAGCTGGTGGAGGG
>JAPKZA010000254.1 GCA_026394015.1 Acidobacteriota bacterium | reverse complement strand
AGTCACCCTCATTCAGGTAGCAAGGCGAAGGACCCACCATCACTAACTCACCGATCCGCTCCGGAGCGAGTAACGCCGCCTCGGCCCCGATCATCGCGCTCACCGAGTGAGGGTGACTATCGGGGCGGGTTTGAGCGGGAGGATCTGGATGAATTACTGGAGACCTTGGAGGCTAACTATCTGGGTTGGGCGCGTACGATGGCACCGGTGATCATGGGAAGGCCGGATCGTCCGGAGTACGGGGAGGAGTTGGGGGAGAGCTTTTGCCGTATGGATCCTGGAATTGCGGCGCAGTTTGCGCGCGATAGCCGCTCGATTCTGCCGCGGGTAAAGGCCCGCACGTTGGTAGTGCAATGCACCGAGGATGCGATAGCGCCGTTAGCGGTGGGAGAATACACCGCCGCGCAACTGCCAAACAGTGAACTGGTTTATTTGAAAGCACGCGGCCACTGCCCGAATTTGAGTGCACCCCAAGAGACGATCGCGGTAATTTCGGCGTTTCTGGAGAAGGGCAAGAGTGAGACAGGAGGCTAGTCAAGAGATTGACCTATTTTCGGTAGCACCTTGCGGGCTGGTGGTTACGACAAAAGAAGGGGAGATTGTGCGAGCGAACCCCGCATTTCGCAAATGGGTGGGGGAACGCGGGGCGGTGGGTCAGACGTTACAGGGGACCTTTTCGATCGGGTCGCGGATCTTTTACGAGACGCATGTGGCGCCGTTGGTTCGGCTGCAGGGGCAAGTGGAAGAAGCGGCGGTGGATCTGCTGCGCGAGGACGGGGGAAAGCTGCCGACGTTGCTGAACATTCGAACGGAGGGCGATCAGCAGATTGTGGTTGTGTTTCCGGCGACGGGGCGGAGGCGGTATGAAGCGGAGTTACTTTCGGCCGAGCGGCAGGCGCGACAGTCCGCGTTACAGTTGAGTCGGGCGCAGGTGGCGGCGGAGGCGGCGAACGCGGCAAAGAGCTTGTTTCTCGCGAATATGTGCCACGAGTTGCGGACGCCGATGAATGGGGTGTTGGGTTTCGCGGCCCTGCTGCGGGACACCCAACTGACCGAAGTGCAGCGCGAATACATGGACACGATCCAGGATTCGGGCGAAGCGTTGCTGCGGATCATCAACGACCTGCTGGACGTGGCGAAGGCGGCGTCGGGTAAGTTGGAATTGGAAGCGGTGCCGTTCGACTTACTTCGGGTGGCGGGCGGGGTATGCGAGCTTTTGGTTCCGCGGGTGGCCGACGGGAAAGTAACTTTGGTGTTGGATTGGGATCCGCGGGTGGTGGCGGAACAGGTGGGCGATGCGGGCCGGGTCCGTCAAGTGCTGTTGAATTTAGCGGGGAACGCGGTGAAGTTCACCGAGGCGGGGAGCGTGACGGTAAAGGTGAGTTACGAGGGCGAGGAGAGACTTCACATTGCGGTGGCCGATACGGGACCGGGGATTGCGGCGGAGTATGCGGACCGGGTGTTTGAGAAGTTCGATCAGGGCGATTTGTCGGTAGCCCGTCGGTACGGGGGCACGGGATTGGGCTTGGCGATTGCGCGGGATTTGGTTCGAGCGATGGGCGGAGAGATCGGACTGACCAGCGTGTTGGGGGCGGGATCCACGTTTTGGTTTGAGCTGCCGCGCCGGGATGCGGGGGTGGGATCGCGAACAGAGAACGAAGGTGGCGGCCGTAACGTGTTGCTGCTGGACGAGGTGGCGGAGAGCCGGGCGGCGGCCCAAAAGTGGTTGGAGTATTGGGGCTGGACGGTCGTCAGCGAAGGGGAGGCGGTGGTGGTGATTGCCCTGGAGGCCCCGCCGGACCGCCCTGAGTTGCCGTGGGTCCGCTTGCGCAGACCGTGGTCGAGACCGGAGCGTCTCCGGGAGGAGCTGCTCAAGTTGGTCGACGGGGTAGAGCCGATGGGGCCCGTTGACCCTGCCGTAGAGCCACTGGCGGTCCAGCGGTGTCGGGTGCTGGTGGTGGAAGATAACTTGGTGAACCAGCGTTTGGCGAAGGTATTGCTTGAGAAATTGGGGTGTCTGGTTGACGTGGCGGGAGATGGCCAGGTGGCGGTGGACTTGGCGACGACGACCGAGTACCGGATGATTTTTATGGACTGTTTGATGCCGCGAATGGACGGGTGGGAAGCGACGCGGCAACTGCGGTTGGCCGGTCTGATGATTCCGATTGTGGCGTTGACGGCGAATACGATGGAAGGAGATCGAGAGCGTTGCGCCGAGGCAGGAATGAGTGATTTCGTATCGAAGCCGATTCGGGTGACGGAGTTGGCCGAGACGTTGCACCGTTGGGTTGGGGAGTAACCCTACTGGCGTAAGAGGATGGCGGCGAGGGTTTCGATGCCGTCCCACAGGTTTCCCAGGCGGAGGTTTTCGTCGTCGGTGTGTTGATTGTCGTCGTAGTTGGCGAGGGCGATGCCGATGACGGGGAGTTGCAGGGCGCTGATGAAGGGCATGGCGGGGAGGCTGCCGCCCAGGGTGCGGAGACGGACGAGACGGTCTCCCCATTGGCTGCGGAGAGCTTCGGTTAGGAAGACGGCTTGCGGGTGGGTGGGATCGGTACGCCAGGCGGCGTTGGGGAGGGGGCTGCGCTTGACCTTGACGATTTTGGGGTGGGCGGCGAGAGTGGCGACGTCGGGGTCGGTATCGGTGACGAAGTAGCCTTGCTTGCGGATGTGGGCGATGATGCGGTCCTGCATGGCTTTGGACGAGTTCTCCTTGACGAGGCGGAGGGCGATTTCGGCCGAGGCGGAGGCGGGGATGACGCCGCCGACTTCCCCGCCCTTCAGCATGTGGACGCTGAAGGTGGGAAGGTTAAGGCCTTCCTGGAGGGAGCGGGCGGCTCCGTCGGTGCTGCCGACGCCGTAGAGTTTTTGCATGGAGGCGCTGTCGTCGGGGACGGAGTCGATGAGCATCCAGGCGTCGGGGGGGAGGGGGAGGACGTCGGCGTAGAAGCCTTCGATGGCGACCTTGCCGGAGGGTTCGAGCATGGAGGAGAGGAGTTGGGCGAGGCGGACGTTGGCATCGGGCATCCAGTTGCCGTAGTTGCCGCTGTGCATGCCGGTTTTGGCGGTGTAGACGGTGAGGTCGAGGCGGGTGCCGCCGCGGGCTCCGTAGTAGATAGTGGGACGGCCGGAGGGGTGCTGGGGGCCGTCGAGGAAGACCATGACGTCGGCTTTGAGTTCGGCGCGGTGAGTGAGCAGGGCGGCGGAGAGGCCGAGGCCGCCGCCTTCTTCTTCGCCGTCGAGGATGAGCTTGATGTTGCTGGCGGGGGCTCCGTTGATGGCATCGAGGGCGGCGAGGAAGGCGATGATGGGACCTTTGTCGTCACCGGCGGCGCGACCGTAGAGACGCCAGTCGGGGGGGAAGTTTTTGAGGTTTTGAAAGTCGGGGATGGTTTTCGAGTTGTCTTCGAGACTGCCATCGCGGAGGACGGGGGTGAAGGGGTCGGGTTGGTGCCAGCGGGGGCGGTCGACGGGTTGGCCGTCGTAGTGGAGGTAGAAGAGGATGGTGCGGGTGGCACCGGGGACGAGTTTTTGACCGAAGACGAGGGGGGCGGCGTTGGGGGTTTCCCAGAGTTGGGGGTTGAGGCCGCGACGGGCGAGGAGGGTTTGGAGGTGTTGGGCGTTTTTCGAGAGGCTGGGGAGGTCGCCGTGGATGTTGGGGAGGGCGACGAGGTCGTGGAATTCGCGGAAGATGGCGGGTTGGTTTTGGAGGACGTAGGATTTGACGTTGGGGGATTGGGCGAGGGCGGCGGAGGCGAGGAGGAGGGCGAGGGTGGTGGGGCGGGTCATTAGAGGGAGGTGACGTTTAGTACGGTTATCGTTCGTCGCGCATTTCGCGAATGACTTGGGCGGGTGTTCGGTGGGTGGGGATGGTTTTGATGGCCTGGGTTTGTAGGAGCCACTCGCGCATGGATGGGCGTTCGGCGAGGTGTTCGAGATGCCGCTTGATGAGGGCGGAGAGGCTGATGCCTTCGCGGGCGGCGCGGGCTTTGAGAGTGCGATGGAGCGCATCCTGGACGTCCCGGAGTTGAATCTTTTTTGCCATGCTTTGAGCGTAGGAAGATGCGGGGCACATGTCAATATCTCGACCGGGTGAGGATCAGCGGCGGATGCGATTGGCCCCTATGGATTCTGTTTAGACCGACAGAACATGCGGCACATGAGTTCAGTAAGGAGTGCGCGATCAGAATCGCAACAGAATCCGAGGCGGCGCACGATTTCGGATTTGGACAAGACGGTAAGTTTGTGGACTCGGGCCGTCGAGGGCACGTTGAGGCCAGCGGCAGACCAGTTCGTAATCTTGAGATCGAACTCGTCAGCCTTGGGTTGAGAGGTGATCGGTGCGGCGACGAAGTCATCGTCACCGGAATCGAGTAGAACCATCGCAGGACGAACCTTAGAGCCCTGGGCCCGCAGGAACTGCATCTGGATCAGGACAACTTCAGAGAGCCGGAGCTTCATTCAGGAGCTTCTCATAGACAGAGTCTTCAGCGCAGTAGGCTTCTTCGAATCTCATCCGCCCGGTTGCTCGAAAGGACGAGTCAGCCGATTCGGACTCCCACATTACGACGACCTTCAGGTGCTGGCCGGAAGGGATGTCCGTGAGGAACTCGACCGGCAGATGGATCTGCCCTTCCTGGGTCATTGTGGTTTCGAATTCCACTGCTTTCATGGGCGACCTCTGCATCCATGATGGCATACGCGGGAACGCAGGACGAGCGGGAGACGCTAGTCCCAGTCCTCGCGATGGGAATCAGGCGGGTCGTTGGCACGAAGTGCCTCAAGTTCCGGAACATCGTCCCAGGTACCCAAGGAAGCGAGGACTTCCGGGGGCCATACGAGCGGCCGTTTCTCGTCGAGTGGGTTGGGAATCTGGCTCATACACTTAAGAATATACGAGCCAGAGAGGATTAGAAGTCCAGGCGGAGGCCGAACTGGAGGCTGCGGGGGTCGGAGGCGCTGGTGATCTGGCCGAAGTTGCCGGCGGCCAAAGTGGTTCCGACGCCGAGCCAAGAGAAGTGGTGCGGGGCGTTGTAGAACTCCGTCCGGAACTGCAACGTGAACTTCTCGCTGACGCGGAAGTTCTTCTGAATGGACGCGTCCCAGTTGTTGGTGCCGGGGCCGCGGACGATGTTGCGGCCGAGGTTACCGAACGTGCCGAGCGCGGGAAGCGCAAAGGCCGACTGGTTAAACCACTGGAAACGGGTGCCGGCGTTCTGCTGCCAGTCGCCGACAACGTCGGGACGCTGGTTGCCGAGTCCGGTGCCGGCGCGGTCGCCGGCGATGCCGAGGTTGAGGGGCAGGCCGGTGTTCAACGTCGTGATGCCGGAAAGCTGCCAACCGCCGAAGGCCTTCTTGTACCATTCGGCGCCGCTGAGCCAGAAGGGCAGCGGGTAGACGTAGCTGATGATGAGGTTGTGGCGACGGTCAAAGGCGGTGAAGCCGCGGTCGCGCTTGGCGTTGTAGCTATCCATGGGCTGCTCGTTGTAGCCGCTGGCGTCCGTGATGGCGTTGGACCAGGTGTAGGAGGTGCTCAACTGGCCACCGCCCTTGATCTGGCGGCGGACTTGGACCTGGAGAGAATTATAGATGGAGTTTGCTCCGTTGACGAACTGCTGGATGTCGGCGTAGCCGCGGTAGGGGCGAAGGGCGTTGACATTGATGCCGGGGTTGGCTTGGAGGGTGCCGAGGCGCAACTGATTGATGTTGAGCGCGCGGGTGAGACTGGCGGCGGAGGAGCCAACGTAGGCCACGTCGAGAGTTGTGAGGCTATCCACTTTATGTTGGAAGCCGAAGCTCCAGTTGAGGATGCGGGGGACCTTGAAATCGACAGGGTGGGAGTTGGTGATGGAGGCCGGGAAAGCGGCGGCGGTGCCGCTGGTGGGGTTGTCGACGTTGGCGCTCTGGATGGTCTGCTGTTGGATGAAGGGCGGGTTGTTGATGGCGGAGAAGATGAAGTTGCCCTGGGTGCGTTCATAGAAGACGCCGAAGCCCCCGCGGAGAACCGTTTTCTGTTTGCCGTTGATGTCGTAGGCGAAGCCGATGCGGGGGGCATGGGTACCCCACGGGGTGTTCGCGCCGCCTTGGGGGATGCCGCGGAAGAGGGCCTTCACGCGAGCGTCACCGGTGATCGAAGAGGGGATGCGATCGAGGGCGGATTGGGGGAAGCCGGAGCTGCCGAGGACGAGGCCGTTGAAGGGGTCGCCGGAGTTGGGGACGATGGAGCCGTTGGAGGCGAGGATGGTGGGTGCGTTGGCGACGCTGAAGTACTCGGGCAGGAAGGAGGTCGTGTTCTGCAGGGCGGCGTACTGGGGGCCCATGTACATGAAGCGGTAGCCGAGGTTGAGGGTGAGGCGGGAGTTGATCTTCCAATCGTCCTGGATGTAGGGTTCGAGTTGGGTGAAGCGGTACCAGCCTTCGCGGTTGGTGTTGGCTTCCTGATACTGCTGGAAGTTGCCGAGGAGGGTGTCGGCGAGGGCGTTGCCGGAGCTGAAGGCGTGGCCAGTTTGGAAGTTCAAGGTGCCGTTAATGGCGGGGATGTTGTCCTGATTCTTGCGGCTGCGCTGGAAGAGGAAGCCGGCCTTAATGTTGTGGCTGCCGATGAGCTTGGAGAAATCTTCCTTGATGTTGATGATGCGGTTGAAATTGTTGAACTGGCGGGGGGCGGCGTTGAGGCCGTTGAAGCCGGCGATGGAGAGGGTGGGCAGATCGTTGGTGATGCCGTAGACGGAAGGGGCGGTGTAGCCGGAGCCGCGGCGGGTGGTGTCGGTGGTGAAGGTGGGGTTGGGGCGGTAGCCATCCTGGCGGATAACGTTGCCGGAGGTGGAGAGTTGGAGGGTGTTGACGGTGGAGGCGTTGATGATGCGGGTGTGTTGGATTTTGTAGCTTTTGCCGGGGATGTTGCGATCGAACAAGACCAGGTTCGTGAGGTTTTGGAGCTGATAGAACGTGTCGGTGAGATAGTGGAACGAGATCTGATCCTTGGAGCTGAGGTTATAGTCCAGCTTGAGGATGTTCTGGTTGGTATTGGAGGGGGTGGTGGTGGGGAAGATGAGGTTGCCGCCGGCGCCGACGAAGTTGGGGGCGGGGTAGTTGCGGAGGAGGGCGGCCATGCTGCGGTTGATGCGGCTGGCGGGGATGATGCCGTTCGGGAAAGGGGTGTTGGTGGTAATGTCGCGCGGCTGGGCGGCGGCGGCGAGGCCGGAGAAGTCACCGGTACGCTGGACCGCGGTGGGGACGACCCAAGTATTGATTGCCCCTTGACGGAGGCGCTTGTATTCCTGGCTAAAGAAGAAGAAGAGTTTGGATTTGTCGGTGTTGAATTTCTTGGGAATGAAGATGGGGCCGCCGAGATTCCAGCCGAAGTTATTGAAGCGGAGCTTTTGTTTTTGGACGGCGTTGAAGGCGCGGGCGTCGAAGGCGTCGTTGCGGACGAATTCGTAGGCGCTGCCGTGGAAGGTGCGGGAGCCGGATTTGAGCGCGAGATTGATAATGGCGCTGGCGTTTTGGCCGTATTCGGCGCTGTAGTTGGTGGTGAGGACTTTGAACTCGGCGATGGCGTCGGGGTTGACGTTGACGAAGTTGTTGCCGCCGCCGCCGTTGTCTTTGTTGTCGACGCCGTCGACGTTCCAGGAGAAGGAGTCGGAGCGGCCGCCGTTGGCGGACTGGCCGCTGGCGTTGGTGCCGAAGCCGCCGGCGAGGCCGAAGCTGCTGGAGTAGTTGGTGGAGACGCCGGGGATGAGGGCGAGGAGTTGGATGTAATTGCGGCCGTTGAGTTGGAGTTGGGTGGCCTGGGTGCCGGTGATGACGCGACCGATTTCGCCGCTGGTGGTTTCGACGGTGGCGGCGTCGGTGCGGATGGTGATGCTGTCGGTGACGGCCCCTACTTCGAGCAGAATGTCGGCGGCGACTTTCGCATTGACTTCGACGCGAACGTCTTTCCGGATGTTCTTTTTGAAGCCGGCGGCGGTAGTTTCGATGTCGAAGAGGCCGATGGAGATGCCGGTGACAGCGTAGGCTCCGCTTTCGTTGACGGCGGCTTCGCGTTCAAAGCCGGTGGCGGTATTGCGGACCGTGACCTTGGCGCTGCCTACGGCGAGGCCGGAGGGATCGCGAACGATGCCGGAGATTTGTTGGGAGGAGGCCTGAGGAAAGGCGAGGCCAGCCGTGAAGAGAGCACAGGTAACGAGATGCGGTAGTTTGAACGTCATGTATAGATCCTGAAGGTTGTCCCCAGGATAGCACCGCCGCCAGGATAGCACCGCCGAATTGGTGCAACTAAAGCACGGGTGTAAACTGTTCTGCGAGGAGTGATTATGTGTGATCAAGTGCATTTTGAGGAAGACAGGAAGGAGTTTGAAGCTCGGCACCTGGTGACGCGGAAGCAGTTCGGCGTACTGCTGGGCGCAGGCGTTTCGATGATGCTGCCGCGGGTGGCGAACGCCGCGACGGTAGTGGACTCTGACGTCACCATCACGACACCGGACGGAACGGCCGATGGCTATTTTGTGCATCCGGCGACGGGGACGGCACCGGGGGTTCTACTTTGGCCGGATATTTTTGGGCTGCGGCCGGCGATGCGGCAGATGGGCAAGCGGCTGGCGGAATCAGGCTACTCCGTGCTGGTCGTAAATCCGTTCTATCGAACGAAGAAGGCTCCGACGGCCGAGGCAGGGGCGGCAACGCCGATTGCGCAGGTGATGCCGATGGCGCAGACCTTGAGCGAAGCGACGCACATGACCGATGCGAAGGCGTTTATCGCTTGGCTGGATGGCCAGAAGTCGGTAGCGAAGAATAAGAAGATGGGTACGCAGGGATACTGCATGGGCGGGCCGATCGCGTTTCGGACGGCGGCAGCGATGCCGGATCGCGTGGGCGCGGTGGCTTCCTTCCACGGCGGCGGACTGGCGCGGGATATGCCGAATAGCCCGCATTTGCAGGCCGCTAAGACGAAGGCGCAGTTCCTGGTGGCGATTGCGGATAATGACGACAAGCGGGCTCCGAATGACAAGGTGGTTCTGAAGGAGACGTTCGAGAAGGCGAAGCTGGCGGCGGAGATTGAGGTTTATGCTACCGCGGCACATGGCTGGTGCCCACCGGATTCGGGGGTTTATAACGAACCGTTGGCGGAGAAGGCGTGGGCGCGTTTGCTCGCGCTTTACGGCAAGGCGTTGGTCTAACGAGAATGCTCAATCGCCTTTGGCCTGCTTTTCTGGCGATCGCTGCTGCTTCGGCAGCGATCGCGGCTCCGCTGCCCCTGGACCGTCAGTTTGAACAGACGGTACGCCCCTTCATCAATAAGCACTGCGCCGGGTGCCATAGCGGGGCGACACCCGCCGCGCAGTTCGATTTGAAGGGGTACACGAATCTGGCGATGGTGACGCGGGATTATCCGCGTTGGGCATTGGTACTGGAGCGTCTGGAGGCAAAAGACATGCCGCCCAAGCCGCTGGCGCAGCCGCCGGAAGAGAGCAGCCATCAAGTGATGGAGTGGATTCAGGCGCTGCGGAAAGAGGAGTTACGAAAGAGCGCGGGGGATCCGGGCCTCGTGCTGGCGCGGCGGTTGAGTAACTCGGAGTATAACTACACGGTTCGGGATTTGACGGGGCAGAACTTACAGCCGACGCGGGAGTTTCCGGTGGACCCGGCGAACCAAGCGGGGTTTGATAATTCGGGCGAATCGCTGACGATGTCGCCGGCGTTGCTGAACAAGTATTTGCAGGGGGCGCGGGGCGTGGCGAGCCATATGGTGCTGACGCCCGAGGGGATGCAGTTTGCGCCGTTTCCGATGCAGGTGGAGACCGATCGGGAGAAGTACGCGGTGCAGAAGCTTTTGAAGTTTTACGACGGGCAACCGACCGACTATGCCGATTATTTTCAGGCGGCGTGGCGGTTTCAACATAAGCAAGGAGCGACGCTGGCGAAGCTGGCGGCGGAGGCGAAGCTGAGCCCGAAGTATCTGCCGATGGTGTGGGGGATTCTGAACGAGAAGGACGCGGTGGGTCCGGTGGCTAAGCTGCAGAAGATGTTCCGAGAGCTGCCAGCGCCGACGGCGAACACGCCGGAAATGGTGCGGAAGCAGTGTATAGCGATGCGAGATTTTGTGGTGCGGATGCGGAACCATACGGCGATGCAGTTTGCGGCACCGCTGGTGAAGGGGTTGCCGGCGGGATCGCAGCCGCTGTTGAACTGGAAGCTGAAGCAGTTTTCGCTGCACCATCGGGATAGTGAGCCGAAGTATTTGGTGTTGGATACGGACCCGCCGGCGGTGGCACCGACGATTCCGCGATTTGCGGGGTTGCACCAGGAAGCGGCGCCGCGCTGGGCGGCGGTGACGGCGAAGGCACGGATCGGTGATGCCGATTTGGTGATTCCGGCGGCGGAGCGGGCTCGTTATGAAGCGGCGTTTCAGCGGTTGGCGACGGTGTTTCCGGACAAGTTCTTTGTGCGGGAGCGGGGTCGATTCTGGCCGGACGAGACGACCGATAAGGGCCGGTTTTTGAGTGCGGGTTACCACAGTGTGCTGGGCTTCTATCGGGACGATACTCCGTTGTCGGAGCTCATTCTGGACGAGAAGGCGCATCGGGAGCTGAACGCGTTGTGGGACGAGTTCAACTTTATTGCGCAATTTACGGACCGGACGTGGGTACAGTATTTCTTTAATCAGAGTGGCGAGGTGGACGGCAAAGGTGCCGAGTCGGCGTCGCCGCGACCGGTGGATTATCCGATGCTCCACCCGACCGTGATTGGCCGCATGCGAGACGCCTATCTGGCCAAAGCGGCGGCGGACCCGAAGAATGACCCGGTGGCGCCGCAGGCGATTCGGGAGCATTTTGACGGGATCAATGCGACGTTACGGCGCCTGGAGAAGATGCGGGCCGAGGGCGAGCCGAAGCAGATGGAAGCGCTGCACCGGTTTACGGCGCGGGCTTATCGGAGGCCGGTGACGAAGGCGGAGCGGGACGGAATGGTCGCCTATTATCAGAAGTTGCGGGAGAAGAACGGGCTGACGCATGAAGACGCGATTCGCGATTGCGTGGTGAGCGTTTTGATGTCGCCCGATTATTTGTACCGGCTGAATCTGGTGGAGCCGACGGTGCGGACGGTCGCGTCGAAGGGGGCTCCGGCGCAGGCCTTATCGAACTATGCTCTGGCTAGCCGATTGAGTTATTTCTTGTGGTCGAGCATGCCGGATGATGAGTTACTGGCACATGCGGCAGCGGGGGACTTACGGAAGCCAGCGGTATTACTCGGGCAGACGCGGCGGATGTTGAAAGACGAACGGGCGCGGGGCATGGCGACCGAGTTCGGCGGGAACTGGCTGGATTTCCGCCGGTTTGAAAACAATAATACGGTGGATCGGGAGCGGTTTCCGCAGTTCACGAACCAACTGCGCGAGGCGATGTTTCAGGAGCCGGTGCGGTTTTTGCAGAACGTGATTAACAACGACCTGCCGATTTTTGACTTAGTGTATGGGAAGTACACCTTTGTGAACCCGACGCTGGCGAAGTATTACGGCATGGCAGAGGTGAAGGGAACGGACGAGACCTGGGTGAAGGCCGAAGACGCGGCGAGCCAGCAGCGCGGAGGACTGCTGCCGATGGCGGCGTTTTTGACGCAGAGTTCGCCGGGGTTACGGACGAGTCCGGTGAAGCGGGGGTATTGGGTGGTGCGGCGGGTGCTGGGCGAGGTGATTCCGCCTCCGCCGCCGGTGGTGCCGGAGTTGCCGCATGACGAGGCGAAGTCGGATACGCCGCTGCGCGAGGTATTGGCGCAACATCGGGCGAACTCATTGTGCGCGGGTTGCCATGCTCGTTTTGACACTTTCGGCTTGGCACTGGAAGGGTATGGACCGGTGGGTGAAGCGCGGACGAAAGACTTGGCCGGGCGGCCGGTGGACACGAAGGCGGTGTTTCCGGGCGGCAGCGAGGGATCGGGGGTGGAGGGGATTATCAGCTACATCCGTCAGCATCGGCAGCCGGATTTCGTGGATAATTTGAGCAGGAAGTTGGTGGCTTACGCGTTGAATCGGTCCTTACAGCTTTCGGATGAGGCCGTGGTGGACCAGATCAAAGCGACGCTGCCGAAGCGGGAGTTTCGCTTTCAATCGATTATTGAGACGATTGTGGCGAGCCCGCAGTTTTTGAATCGGCGGAAGCCGGAAGCGCTCCAAGTACAACAGAGGAAAGGCGAATAGTATGTCCCGATCAACGACCAAGACTCAGAATTCGATTTCACGCCGCACGGTTCTGCGCGGGGCGGGTTGCGTTGTGGCGCTGCCGTGGCTCGAGTCGCAGCACGCACTGGCGGACATTCCTCCGGCTTCGGCGTTCCCCAAACGGTTTGGGACGATGTTCCTGGGCAACGGGATCAACGAGGACCATTGGAGTGCGTCGGGCGCGGGCGCGGAGATGAAGCTGAGCAAGACGCTGCAGCCGCTGGAGCCGTTGAAGCAGAAGATCAACGTGATTGATGGCCTGTTCATCAAGGCATTGACGGGCCAGGGGATTCATCCGGGCCAGACGGGGAGCTTGCTTTCCGGGGCGAAGATTTCACGGGGCGCGATTATCCACTCGGGGACGAGTGTGGACCAAATGATCGCGAATCGGACGGGCGGGGACACGCCGCAATCGAGCATCGTGCTGGCTTGCGAGCAACCGATGACGGGTTACCACGAGACGAATTTCTCGATGGCGTATAGTTCGCATATTTCGTGGCAGAGTCCGGAATCGCCGGTGCCGGTGGAGGTCTACCCATCGCTGGCTTGGGACAATCTGTTCGACAACCGGGGGAGTTTGCTGAATATCAGCGTGCTGGACCGGGTGAAGGGCCGGGCGGAAGAGTTAACGAAGAAGATTTCTTCAACGGATAAGAGTAAGTTAGACGAGTATCTGACGAGTGTGCGAGAAGTGGAAAAGCGCGTGGAGGGGATGCGGAAGAGTAAGGACGGGGCCGAGGACGCCGCGAAGGCGAAGAACGCGGTGGCGGCGACGATGGATCGGCCGGCGAACGGGTTGCCGGAAGATTTGCGGGACCATGCTCGGCTGATGTGCGACATTATCGCGATTGCGTTTCAAACGAACCGGACGAAGGTAGCTTCGTTGATCATTTCGCGCGATCTCTCGGCGATGTACTATCCGTTTTTGGAAGTGAAGGAAGGCCATCACGCGGCGTCGCATAACAATAGCTCCGACGGCTACGAACGGATTGCGCGCTTCCACGTGAGCCAGTTTGCGTACTTGGCGACGAAGTTGGACAGTATGAAGGAAGGCAACGGGACCGTGTTGGATAACACGTGTCTGATGTTCCTTTCGAACCTGTGGATTGGCCGGAAGCACGACAATTTCCGGTTGCCGCTGGTGCTGGCAGGCGGGCTGGGCGGGACGCTGGAGACCGGGCGGGCGCTGAACTATCTGAAAGAAAGCGAAGAGAAGCGAAAGATGTGCAGCTTGTATCTGTCGCTCATGGATCGGTTCGGGGTGAAGCTGGATCAGTTTGGGGACGCGACGACGCGACTCGAACGCCTGTAAACTAGCAGCTTTTTGTTGCAACTGAATTGCGGATTGCGCGATTATTGAGCGAGTGAGCATTAAGGTCTTTTTCTCTCTCTTTTTCGCCCTCTTGATGGCGCAGTCCGCTTGGAGCCAGTTGCCGGACGGGCAGATAACCGGGTCGGTGCGGGACGAATCGAAAGGAGTGATTCGGGGCGGCGTCGTGGAGCTAGAGAGCCTGTCGAGCGGCCACAAGCGGAAGACGAAGACGAGCGAGACAGGGCAGTATTTGCTGAATGGGTTGACTCCGGACGTGTATCGGTTGCGAGTTTCGGCCGATGGTTTTGCGGTGACGGAGTTTCGGCAGCTTGTCGTGAACGTGGGCGACCGGCGGAGTTTGGACGTGACGCTGCAACTGTTGGGGCAGCGGCAATCGTTGACCGTGGTGGACGAGTCGCGCGGGGTGATCGAGACGGCGGCGGTGGCGACGGTGGTGGACCAGCGGTTTGTGGAGAATCTGCCGTTGAATGGGCGGACGTTTCAGAACCTGATCGCGTTGACGCCGGGGGTGGCGCAGACGACGACGACGGCGCGGAATCCGGGGCAGTTTTCTTCGAACGGGCAGCGGACGGCGAGTAACTATTTGACGATCGACGGGGTGAGCGGGAACTTCGGGTTGCCCGCGGCACCGGCGTTGGCGGGGAGTTTTGACGGCACGTTGCCGGCGCTGACCTCGACGGGCGGGACGAACAGTTTGGTTTCGATGGACGCGATGCAGGAGTTTCAGGTGCAGACGTCAACGTTTGCGCCCGAGTTTGGCCGGACGCCGGGGGCGCAGATTTCGGTGGTGACGCGGTCTGGCACGAACGATTTACATGGGTCGGCTTCGAACTATTTTCGGAACGATAAGTTGGACGCCAACGATTTTTTTGCGAAACGAGATGGTTTGCAGCGAGTGCCGATTCGGCAGAATAACTTTGGCGGGGTGATGGGGGGGCCGGTGCGGCTGCCGGGGCTGTACAACGGGAAGAATCGAACCTTTTTCTTTGTTTCCTATGAGGGGCTGCGGTTGCGGCAGCCGCAGTTTGCTTCCGACGCCTATCCGACGTTGGCCGCGCGGGCGCAGGCAACGCCCGCGAACCGGGCGTTGGTGGACGCGTTTCCGATTCCGAATCAGGGAGACCTGGGCGGCGGGTTTGGGCGGTTTGCGGCTACGTATTCGAACCCGTCGTCGCTGAATTCGACCGGGGTGCGGGTGGACCATCGGCTGTCGAATAAGGTATCGGTGTGGGGTCGATTTGTGGAAGCGCCTTCGGAGACGGGGAACCGGGGAAGTTTCCAGTCCTACGATTTGAGCGTGAACAATGTCAGCCGGAATTTGAGCGATTCGCGGATGGTGACGTTGGGTTCAACGCAGGCGTTTACGGCGCATTTGATTCACGAAGTGCGGGTGAATTGGAGCCAGAACAAGGGGGCCTTCACCGCGGTGATGGATGACCTGGGAGGGGCCAAGCCCTTGACGGCGGCGCAACTGTTTCCGACGTTTGCGAGTGCGGAGACGGGCAGCGTGGGCATTTTGCCGCAGGGATTAAAGGGGTTTGCGGTGGGATCGCTGGCGGCGAATGCGCAGCGGCAGTGGAACGTGGTGGATGGTTTTTCGGCGATGGTGGGTCGGCATCAGTTGAAGTTTGGCGGGGACTATCGGCAGTTGCGCCCGGACATTCAATCGCCGTTGTATCAGCAGTTTGGGGTGTATGTCGGGTTGCAGGGGCCGGTGGGGATTTTGAACGGCCGGACCGCGACGACGATTTTGACGGCGTTTGAGAACCTGCGGGCGGTGATTCATAACACGTCGTTGTTTGCGCAGGATACGTGGCGGCCGACGGCGCGGCTTTCGATGACTTTCGGGGTGCGATGGGAGATTAATCCGGCGTTGCGGGGCGTGAATCAACCGCTGTACACGGCGACCACGACGGACCCGTTGACGGCGCAGCTATCGGCGCCGGGGGCACCGTTGTTTGCAACGCAATGGAATGCGCTGGCGCCGCGGTTGGGGGTGGCGTATCAACTGCGGCAGCAGCGGAACTGGGAGACGACGGTGCGGGCGGGGATGGGATTGTTTTATGACCTGCCGTTGGGTGGGTTGCAGAGTTTGAGTTCGAACCCGCCGTATCGGCGGACGCGACGGTTGTCCGGGACGGTGATCCCGCTGCCGGAGGCGCAAGCGGCGCCCCTGCCGATATCGACGCAGCCGCCGTACGACGATGTAGCGGCGTTTGAGAATGGATATCGGCTGTCGCGGACGGCGCAGTATAACGTGACGGTGGACCAGGGTTTGGGCAATGGCCGGGTGCTGACAATGTCCTACGTGGGCGCGATGGGGCGGCAGTTGCAGCGGCGAGATTCCTACGCGGGGACGCGGGGATCGCTGTTCCGCGGATTTAGCGTGTTACGGGCGGACGCGGATTCGGATTTTCATTCGTGGCAGACGCAGTTTCGGCAGCCGTTGCGGCGAGGTTTGCAGTTGTTGGGATCGTATACGTGGGCGCATGCGATCGACACGGCGTCGGAGAACGTGAGCTTTAACCCGGCGATTTTTGGTACAGGGGGAGCGGGGGCGAACCGGGGGAGTTCGGATTTCGACGTGCGGCACAACGTGAACGGGGCGGTGAGTTGGGATTTGCCGGGGAAGGCGCGGGGCGGGGTGATGGGCAAGATCGTGGGAGATTGGGGAGTGGATACGATTGTGCGGGCGCAGTCGTCGTTCCCGGTGGATGTGTATTCGCGAAGCGTGATCAACGGGGCGACGTTTAACTTCCGGCCGGAGCGGGTGGCGGGGGTGCCGTTGTATTTAGAGCCCGTCCAGAAATCGCTATCATGCTTGTAGCATTGAGTTCGGTTTCCTTCGTGTTTTCATCATAATAGCCTTAAATGACTAGAAAAAGCGAAAGAGACCGCTTATAATGTGAAGTGTCCCTCGCCCTC
>JAPKZA010000335.1 GCA_026394015.1 Acidobacteriota bacterium | reverse complement strand
TTGGGAGCGGAAGCGGGGGAAGCTGGAGGAGTTGAACCAGTTGCTGGCCGAGGGGGGCGGGAAGGGCGATTTGCTGCGGGTGGGGGAGTTGCCGACGGATATTCGCTATGTGATTACGCTGGACGCGGATACGCAGCTTCCGCACGGCTGTGCGCGGCGGCTGGTGGAGACGATTGCGCATCCGTTGAACCGGGTGGAACTGACGGCGGATGGGCGGGACCGGGTGCGGGGTTACACGATTATTCAACCGCGGGTGAGCATTACGTTGCCTTCGGCGACGGCGACTCGATTTACGCGATTGTATACGGATGCGCGGGGGACCGATCCTTACTCGCAGGCGGTTTCGGATGTTTATCAAGATTTATTAGGGGAGGCGATTTATCACGGGAAGGCGATTTATGATGTTACGGCCTTTGATCAAATTTTGCGGGGACGGTTCCCGGAGCAACGGCTGCTGAGCCATGACTTGATTGAAGGTTGTTACGTAGGGGTGGGGCTGGCGACGGATGTGGAGTTGTTCGAGCAGTTTCCGAACGATTACACGAGTTACGGGAAGCGGCAGCACCGATGGATTCGGGGGGATTGGCAGATTGCGTCGTGGATTTGGCCGCGGGTGCCGGGAGCTGGGGGGTTGGTTGCCAACCCGCTGACGTTGATAAACCGTTGGAAGATTTTTGACAATTTGCGGCGGAGTTTGGTGCCGGCGGCTTCGTTGCTGCTGCTCGTGTTGAGTTGGAGTTGGCGGGCGGCGCCGACGGCGGCGAGCGGGTTGGTGGCGCTGGTGCCGCTGGTGCCGCTGGTGTTGCAGATTGTGGACCGAGCGATTGCGCGTTGGCGGGGCGACACGCAGGCTTGGCGGGAGGCGAGTAGCGACCTGAATCGAGCGGTGGTGGTGGCGGCGTATTTGCCGCATCAGGCATATCTTTCGGTGGATGCGATCGTGCGGGTGCTTTATCGGTTGCGATTGAGCAAGCGGAACTTGCTGGAGTGGCAAACGGCTGAGGTTTCCGACGAGGCAGCGCGGCTGCATATGGACCCTTATCGGGCGCATTTTCTGATGATTTACGGGTTTTCGGCGTTGTTTAGCTTGGCGCTGGAGTTGCGGGGGAGTTTTTTTGAGCCGGCGTGGTCTCCGTATTTGGTGCTTTGGATTTCGGCGCCCGCGGTGCAGTATTGGATTCGAGCACAGCGGCGGAGCGTGCGGTTGGCGGGACGGATCGAGGGGGGGGATCAGCGATTTTTGCGCCGGATGGCGCGGGAGACTTGGCGATATTTTGACGATTTGGTGAGTGCGGAAGAGAACTGGCTACCGCCGGACAATTCGCAGGAGGCGTTGCATATTGAAGTTGCGCATCGGACTTCGCCGACCAATATTGGGTTGTGGCTGATGTCGGCCGTGTCGGCGCGGGATTTTGGGTATTTGACGTTGTGCGGGCTGGAGGAGAGATGCCGGGGGACGATGGATACGCTGGCGAAGCTCGAGACTTGCGAAGGGCATTTATTGAACTGGTACGACACGCGGACGTTGCTGCCGTTGGCGCCGCGGTATGTATCGACAGTTGATAGTGGGAACTTGATTGCGTGTTTATGGGTATTGGAGCAGGCGGTGGAGGAGGTGGACGGGGAGCCGCAGTTGGATGGGCGGGCTTTGAGCGGGCTGGCGGATACGTTGGCGGTGATTACGGAACGGTTTCCTCCGGATCACATTACGGGCGTGCCGCTGGGGGTATTGCGGAGTCTGTTTGAAGAGGGGGCGACGGAGGGAGGAATTGCCGTATTGGGGCGGATCCGGCTGGCTGTGGAGCCGGTGCGGACATTGACGGAGTCGCTGCGATGGAGCGACGGAGCACGCGGGGAGCGGGCGTATTGGTATCGGCGGTTGGTGGGGCAGATTGAGAGTTGGATTCGGCACGGGGAGCAGTATTTACATTGGTTGGAGGTTTTGGCGGCTCCGCCGGACGAGTTTTTGGAACCATTGGGTCCGCAGGTATTGGCGGAGCGGCGGCAGATTTTGTTGAAACTTCCATCGTGGGGCGCGGTGGCGCGGCGGGAGATTGGGTTGTTGAGCGAGACGTTGGCGGAGTTGAGGATACCGGCGGGTATCTCAGCGGAGTTGGCGACTTGGGTAACGGATTTGCGGGGGGAGTACGAGAAGGCCCAGCGAGCAGCAGAGGAGTTATTGGGCCGGTATCAGCGGCTAGGAGAGCGGTGCGAGGCGTTGGCGGATGGGATGAATATGCGGTTTTTGTACGACGACCACCGGCGGCTATTTGCGATTGGATACGAGGTTGGGGGGCCGGTGAGTTTCAAGTCGCACTATGACCTGTTAGCGAGTGAAGCGAGGCTGGGGAGCTTGGTGGCGATTGCGAAGGGAGATGTGCCGGCGGAGCATTGGCTGGCGCTAGGGCGGCCCTATACGTCAGTGGACGGGCAGGTTCTGCTGTCGTGGAGCGGGACGATGTTTGAGTATCTGATGCCGATGTTGTTTATGCGGAGTTTTCGGAATTCGTTGCTGGAGAATGCTTGCGCGGAGGCGGTGAAGCGGCAGATTGCGTATACGAAAGACAAGGGGGTGCCGTGGGGGATTTCGGAGTCGGCGCATAGCGGGTTGGATGTTAACCGGACGTATCAGTACCATGCGTTTGGGGTTCCTTCGTTGGGTTTGAAGCGGGGATTGGAGGACGATTTGGTGATTGCGCCGTATGCGACGGCGCTGGCATTGCTCGTGGACGCGGGAGAGGCGATTCAGAATTTGAAGCGGTTGGTGAAGGTGGGGATGTACGGCAAGATGGGGTTTTATGAGGCGCTCGACTACAGCCGACAAGAGGAGCGGCAGGGCGGGAACGGGGTGATTGTTTATGCGTACATGGCGCACCACGAAGGGATGAGCCTGGTGGCGTTAAACAACGTGCTGCACGAGAAAGTGATGCAGAAGCGGTTCCATTCCGATAGGCGGATTAAGGCGGTAGAGCCGCTGCTGTTTGAACGGATTCCGCCGGTGCCTTCGATGTTGGTCCATCGGCAGGCGGACTACGTGGGGGTGGCGCGGTTGGCGACGGAGCCTTCGACGCCGGAGTATCGGGTGTTCGATGAGGCCACGCCGATTCCGCGGGTGCATTTGCTGGGCAACGGGCGGTATTCGTTGATGGTGACGAACACGGGGGGTGGGTATAGCCGGTGGGGGGAGTTTGCGATCACGCGTTGGCGGGCGGATACGACGCGGGACAACTGGGGGATGTTTGTTTATTTCCACGAGGAAGAGAGCGACACCCTGTGGGCAGCGACGCACCAGCCGTTGAACGTGAAGGACCCGCGATACACGGCGACGTTTAGCGCGGACCGGGCTGAATACAACCGGCTTAAGTTGGGCATTGAGAGCCACATGGATGTGACGGTATCGCCGGAGGACGATGTGGAGATTCGTCGGATCACGCTCGTGAACCAGGGGGCGCGGGGGCGAAAGATCAGCGTGACGAGCGTGGCCGAGCTGAGTTTGGCGGCGCATGCGGCGGACCGGGCGCATCCGGCGTTTAGCAAGATGTTTATTCAGACGGAGGCGCGTCCGGAGTTGCAGGCGCTTTTGGCTTGGCGACGGCCGCGGTCTACGACGGACGCACCGATTTTTGTGGCGCAGATGATGGTGCAGAGTGCGGTTGGCGAGGGTTTGTTTGAGTACGAGACGGACCGGGCGCGGTGCCTGGGTCGAGGGCGGACATGGCGGGCGCCGCTGCTGGCATTGAACCAGACGGACGGCTTTGTGCTGGATCCGCTGTTTGTGATGAGGCAAGGGTTGACGCTGGCGCCGCGGCAGCGGACGCAGGTATCGATTGTGACGATGGCGGCGGGAACGCGTGAAGAGGTACTGCGACTGGTGGGGAAGTACCGGGATTTGGCGGTTTGCACGCGGGCGTTTGAGCTGGCGTGGTCGCATGCGCAGTTGGAGTATCGGTACCTCGGGATGGGGAGCGATGCGGCGATGCGATTTGGAGAGTTGGCGAGCCACCTGCTGTATCCGAATTCCCGGCTACGAGCGCCGGTGGAGCGTTTGCGGCGGAATCAACTTCCGCAGGCGAGGCTGTGGGCGTATGGGATTTCGGGCGATATGCCGATGGCGGTGGTGTGGGTGGACGATGTGGAGGGGTTAGGGTTGGTGCGGGAGTTGTTGGTGGCGCACACATATTGGCGCTTGCATGGTCTGAGGGCGGATCTGGTGATTTTGAATCGGGAACCGGCTAGTTATGAGCAGCCGCTGCAGCAGCAGTTGTTGCGGTTAGTGGAGGGGCATTCGCTGCATACGGGGATGCACAAGGCCGGAGGCTGTTATTTGCTGAAGGCTGACCAGATTCCGGCGGAGGACTTGAACTTGATTTTATCGGTGGCGCAGGTGGCGTTGGGAGCGGGACGGGGAACGCTAGCGAAGCAGTTGAGCAGTGCTCCGGAGGGGGTTTTGCTGCCGCCCCAGTTGCGGATCAGGGCGGGTGGGGAGCAGCCTTCGCAACCGTTGCCGTTTTTGGAGTTGCCTTATTTCAATGGGTTGGGGGGATTTGCAGCGGATGGGCGGGAGTATTTGATCTATTTGGGGCCGAAGGCGCAGACGCCGCTGCCGTGGATCAACGTGATGGCGAATGCCGTGTTTGGAGCGACGGTGAGCGAGGCGGGGAGCGGCACCTGCTGGTATGGGAATAGCCAATCGAACCGGATGGTGCCCTGGAGCAACGACCCGGTTTCGGATCCGGCGGGTGAGGCGATTTATATTCGGGACGAGGAGAGCGGGGTATTTTGGACGCCGACGCCGTTGCCGGTGCGGGAGCTGGACGCTTATCGGACGCGGCATGGGCAGGGGTATTCCGAGACGGAGCACAACAGTCACGGGTTGGAGCAGACGCTGTTGACGTTTGTCCCGGTGCGGGCGGAGGGGGCGGACCCGGTGCGGGTGCAGCGGTTGCGGGTGAAGAATCGGTCGGCGCGGCGGCGGCGGTTGTCGGTGACGGCGTATACGGAGTTTGTGTTGGGCGGGGAGCGGGAGACGACGCAGATGCATGTAGTTTCGGCGTGGGACGAGCAGGCGAGGGTGATGACGCTGCGTAACGGCTACCACGCGGACTACGGGGGCCGGGTGGCGTTTGCGGCGATGACGCCGGAGCCGACTTCGTATACGGGCGATCGGACCCTGTTTTTGGGGCGTAACGGGAATATGGAGACGCCTGCGGGGATGCAGCGGGAGGCGCTATCGCGGCGGACAGGAGCGGGGATGGACCCGTGCAGCGCGCTACAGACGAAGTTTGAGTTGGGACCGGGCGAGGAGAGGACGGTGGTGTATGTGGTGGGGCAGGGGGACGACGCGGAGCAGGCGAAGAGGTTGAGCGTGAGGTATCGGGAGTTGGCGGCGGCGGAGGCAGCGCTGGGGGAGACGCGGGGGTGGTGGGATACGACGTTGGGCACGATTCAGGTGAAGACGCCGGTGTTGTCGGTGGATTTTCTGCTGAATCGGTGGTTGCTGTATCAATCGCTGAGTTGCCGGGTGTGGGGACGGACGGCGCTGTATCAATCGAGCGGGGCGTATGGTTTTCGCGATCAGCTGCAGGACTCGCTGGCGCTGGTGTATGCGGTGCCGGCGGTGACGCGGGAGCTGATTCTGGCGGCGGCGGGGCGGCAGTTTCCGGAAGGGGACGTGCAGCATTGGTGGCACATTCCGTCCGGGGCGGGGGTGCGGACGCGATGTTCGGATGATCTGTTGTGGCTGCCATTCGCGGTATGTCAGTACGTGCAAGTGACGGGGGATGTGGGCATTTTGGACGTGAAGACGCCGTTTCTGCAGGGTGCGCTGCTGAAGCCGGAGGAGGGCGAGGTGTATTCGCTGCCGACGGTATCGATGGATGAGGTGTCGGTGTTTGAGCATTGCCGGAGGGCTATTGAGAAGGGATCGACGGCGGGGCCGCATGGGCTGCCGTTGATGGGGACCTGCGACTGGAACGACAGCATGAGCGGCGTGGGGGAGAAGGGGACGGGGGAGAGTGTTTGGCTAGCGTGGTTTTTGATTGACGTCTTGAAGAAGTTCGGGGAGTTGTGCGCGGCGCGGGGCGCGGCGGGGTTGGCGACCACATACGGGGAGCGGGCGACGGCGTTGGCGGCGACGGTGGAGCGGACTTGTTGGGACGGGGAGTGGTATTTACGGGCGTTTTTCGACGATGGGACGCCGATGGGGGCGAAGACGAATGAGGAGGCGAAGATTGATTCGATTGCCCAGGCATGGGCGGTGATCAGCGGGGCGGGGGAGGCGAAGCGGGCGGAGACGGCGATGGGAGCGGTGGAGCAGTATTTGGTGAAAGAGAAGGAGAAGTTGGTTTTGCTGTTTACGCCTCCGTTTGACCATTCGACGCCGCACCCGGGATACATCATGGGTTATCCGCCGGGCGTGCGGGAGAATGGCGGGCAGTATACGCATGCGGCGCTGTGGGTGGCGATGGCGTTTGCGCGGCTGAAGGATGGGGAGCGGGCGGTGAAGCTGTTGCAGATGCTGAACCCGATTGAACATGCGCGGACGGTGGAGGGGTGTGCGGTGTATCGGACGGAGCCCTATGTGGTGGCAGCGGATGTGTATTCATTGGCGGGCCAGGAGGGGCGCGGGGGTTGGACCTGGTACACGGGGTCAGCGGCTTGGATGTACCGGGTGTGGCTGGAGGAGGTATTGGGGTTCAAGCTGCGCGGGGGACGGCTGCGGATGGAGCCGGTGATTCCGGCGGATTGGCCGGGGTTTGAGTTGACGTTTCGCTTTGGCAGCACGGAATATCGGATTGTCGTGAAGAACGGCGGGGAGCCGAAAATCGGGGCGAGCGGGGCGGAGATTATTTTGGTGGATGACGGGCAGAGCCGCGTGATCGAGGTGCGAGTATGATCGGGTATGCGGAATTTGCTTTTTTGCATGATGGCCGTCGCGGTGGGATTCGGGGTGGTGCTCGGGATTGGGTTTTGGTGGCAGCCCGGGGCGGAATGGGGGGTGGTCGGTGGCGTGGCGGTTGGGGTGATCGGGTTGGGGCTTGGGCTTCGTTGGCTGGGGTATTCGTCTAAGGAACACGCGCACAACGGACTCGCTTCGGCCCGGCAGGAGGGGCGAGTTCCTCGCCCGTTCGAGCCGTGCCTGCGCGGCCTGTGCGCTTTGCCGGTGCGGAGAGGGAGGGCGGTGGCACCGGTGGCAACCGTGATGCCCGGGAGGCCGGCGGAGATCTGTGAGCACTTGGCGGTGGTGGAGGGGGCGATGCGGGGGGCGGGGTTGGAGGTGCGGAGATTGCCGGAGTCGGAGTGGGGGCCGGTGATTGCGGTGAGGTGCCGGATTGATCGGTTGGCGGAGCTGCCTGAGTTTGTGGTTTACGAAGAGCGTTATCAGCCGGAGCGGTATGAGTTTGAGAATCCGCGGGCGGATTTGCTCTGCACGAAGTGCGGGCGTCGGGGTGGGGGTGTTGGTTCGGGGTGAGGCGGAGTGCTCGGCGGAACATAGCGACGGAGGCACTGGGCCGTTATGGACGGAGTGGGGGGGCGGGGGCGGACGCCACCACCTTATTGCATTAAGTCTTGGAGCCGAATCGAAGAAGCTTGCGCCGCCAGGGGAGAAACCGCTTCGTCTACAGCGTAGGCAACGATCGAGCTATATTTTTCGCCATCGGGGTTCCGGTGCACAATCATTCGCATGTCGCGCAAATCGAGCACCCAGTATTCAGGAATCCCGCCACTGGCGTACAAGGCAGCCTTCGCACCAAGGTCGTAGGATTGGCTGGTAGCGGAAATTTCGGCAACCAGGAGCAAGTCCGACGGCCCGGGGCTCGTGTTGCGAAACGATGCGGCGGAACGGCGCAATACGATGGCGTCCGGCTCCGGCTCGTTGGTTCGGCTCAGATGCTCACCCAATTCGATGGGGACTTCCTGTAACACGTGCCTTGATCCGAAAACTTCGCGTAGCCACTCAATCAACAAAAGTAGGGCGAACGAATGCAGCGGAGATTTCGGCACTTTCGGTATCAACTCCCCGTCAATCAGTTCGAACCGCTCCGATTCCAGCAGGCCCGCCGCCTCTAAGGCCGCGCAATCGGCCCTGGTGAGCCGCCGCCGGACGCCGGGCGGAAGTTGTGCTGGATGGCTTTCGACAACTGCAGGCATAGCTTCCTTTATCATAAGCGGATTCCTGTATTGGCGGAGCAGGCGTTACGGGAGTTTTTCGAGTTCGGCCAGCTCTTTGGCGTTGGCTTCCATGAAGCGGCGGTGTTGGCCGTTGAAGCCTGGGAGAGCGGCTGTGTTTTTAAAGATCGCGTCGGCTTTGCGGTGGGCGGCGAGGGCGGTTTGGCGGTCGCTGTCGCGGAGGGCTCCGCGTTCCATGCTGGCGATTTGGGCGTAGATGAGCCCCGTGGCCTCCCAGGCGCGGGCGATGACTTGCTGGGCCAGAATGGACTTCGCTGGCGGATTGGCTGGCGCTGTTTGGGTGAACGCGATGATTTTTTCTTGGACCGCAAGGGCGGCGGGGCGGTCGCCGAGGTGGAGCAGTTCTTGCGTTAGACCGAGACTGGATCGAATGAGACGAGTTTGGGTCATCGCGTCCTTGGGATCGAGAAGGAGCGCTCGCTCCGCCGAGGCGATGGAAGCTTCGAAGCCTTTGCGGGCGTTGCCTCGTTCCGCCGGCGCGCGATAGGTGGCGGCTAGTTCGCTTTCGGCCCAAGCTTTGTGCGTAAGGCTGGCGAGATCTTTCGGGTTCCTGGAGACGACAACGGACAGTAGTTCCACCGACCGGGCGAGCACGGGGCGCTTTTCGGGGTCGGGCAAGAGAGAGCCGAGGCGGAGGAGGGCGATCCCTAAGTCGCTGAGGGCGCGGGCGTTGGCGGTGTCGGCCCGATAGACTTCTTCGGCCAAGGCGACCATGCAGCGGTACGCGTCGATCGCCCCGGCGGTATCGCCGAGGTTATCAAAAGCTGGATTGCCGAGCACATCGCCGACATGAGCGTAGGCGAGGAGGAGTTCTCGCTTGGCATGTTCGCGATCGGGGAAGCGGACGACTTGGGCTTCAAGTTCGGCGACGCCAGAGCGGTAATTGGCGATGGCTTTATCGAGGGCTCCGAGTTGGCTTTGGATGGCACCCATGCGGGCATAAGCAGCAGCCAGATTGCTATGGACTTCGCGTCGATCGGGGTCGGCGGCGACCATCCTTTTCAAAAGGGTCTGGGCCGCGGCGGTGTCGTTTGCGGCTCCGGGAAGGTCAGAGGCAAGTTGGCGAAGTCGTGCGCGGTCGAGATGGAAGACGACGGAGAACTCGACGGCTTCCATATCGTTGGGGAGGCGAGCGACGAGGGCATCGGCGTCGCGGAGGCCGAGTTCGACCGTGGCGAGGGAGGCGGCGCGGGCTCCGGTTTGACGTTGTATGTTGCTGAGGCGGGTGACGACCATGAGGCGTTCGAGTTGGGCGTCGCGATTGGCCGGATCGTGCTTGACGACGTCGTCCAAGAGGGTTTGGGCCCTTTGGAGACTGGCTTGGGCAGCGGTGGGATTCCCCAGGTTGCCATTGACGCTGCCGCCCTGGACTTCGCCCATGCGAAGGTAGGCGCCGGCGAGTTGGCGTTTCAACTCCCAATCGTTGGCGGAGCTGCGGGCTAGGTTGTCGAGGTATTCGATGCCGTTTTTGGCGAGGAGTTGGCGGGCGCTGAGAGAGCCGGGGAGTTCGCGGATGGACCGTTCGACGTCGAAGACGATGGTGGTGGCGAGTTTGCGGACTTGGTCGAAGCGTTGCTGCGCGAGACGGGCTTGGCGGACGGAGATGATGGTGCCGGTGATCATGGCACCGACGGCGAGAGCGCCGAAGGCAACGGCGACGCGATTGCGGCGGGTGAACTTGGCGATGCGGTAGAAGAGGGAATCGGGACGGGCGAGGATGGGGCGGTGGTCGAGATGGCGTCGGATATCTTCGGCGAAGGCTTCGACGGATTCGTAGCGGCGGTCGGGATCTTTCTGCATGGCGCGCAGAATGATGATGTCGGGGTCGCCGGCGAGGCGTTTGGGGAGGGCGCGATTCGTGCGGGAGGCGGCGGCGCTGGGGGGGAGTGTTTCTTCGGTGCAGATGGCGCGTTGGAGGGCGAGGGGGGTGATTTGGTCGATTTGGTGGGGTTTCGAGCCGGAGAGGAGTTCGTAGAGCACGGCGCCGAGGGAGTAGATATCGGAGGCGATGCGGATGGTTTCGCCGAGGATTTGTTCGGGGCTGGCATAATCCGGGGTGAGCATGCCGATGCTTTGGGTTTCGGAGGACTCGCGGGTTTCGGCGAGGAGGAGTTTGGAGATGCCGAAGTCGAGGAGTTTGGGGGCGCCGGCGTGGTCGATGAGGATGTTGCCGGGCTTGATGTCGCGATGGACGATGAGATTGCGATGGGCGTATTGGACGGCGCTGAGGACGGGTAGGAAGAGGCGGAGGCGGTCTTCGGTAGTTAAGTTGAGGGCTTCGGCGTGTTTGGTAATCCAGGCTCCGTCGATGTATTCCATGACGAGGTAGGGGACGTTTTCGGGGGTGGTGCCGCCATCGAGGAGGCGGGCGATGTTGGGGTGTTGGAGGCGGGCGAGGATTTGGCGTTCGCGACGGAAGCGTTTGAGAATGAACTCGGTATCGAGGCCGGGTTTAACGAGTTTGATGGCGACTTGGGATTCGTATTGTTCGTCGGCGCGGGAGGCGAGATAGACGGCGCCCATGCCGCCGCGGCCGAGTTCTCGGACGAGGGAGTAAGGGCCGATGCGGCGGCCTTCGACGGTGGAATCTTCGTTTGTGTGGAGAGCGACGACGGCGTGCTGGACTTGGGAGACGATGATTTCGCCGGCGCCTTGGGAATCGCTATCGAGGAGGGATTCGACTTCGTTCAACAGGTCGAGGTCGGCGGCGCAGGCGCGGCCGAGCCAGGCTTTGCGTTGGGGAGCGGGGAGTTCGAGGGCTTCGTTGAAGAGGGCTTCGACTTTTTGCCAGCGTTGGGGATCCATGATGGCTAGGTGGTTGGGATGCGGGAGATTTCTCGGTGGAGCCAGGCTTCGGCGAGGCGTTGTTCGCGGCCGACGGTGGCCATGGAGATGTCGAGGGCGAGAGCGGTTTCATCGAGGGAGAAGCCGCCGAAGAAGCGGAGTTCGATGATTTTGGCTTTGCGGGCGTCTTGGCGGGCGAGCGAGTTGAGGGCGTCGTCGAGGGCTTCGAGATCGCGACCGCGAGCGGGGGCGAAGCTGACGATTTCGTCGAGGGATAGTTTTTCGGCGCCGGAGCCGCGTTTGGCGCTTCTGCGTTTGCGGACTTGGTCGACGAGGACTTGGCGCATGAGGTGAGCGGCGACGCCGAAGAAGTGGGCGCGGCTTTCCCAGTCGGGGAGTTTTTGGGAGACGAGGCGGAGGTAGGCTTCGTGGACGAGAGCGGTGGGTTGGAGGGTGGCCATGTCGCGCTCGGAGCGGAGGTAACGGTCGGCCAAGCGATGCAATTCCTGATAGACGAGCGGGGTGAGAAGATCGAGAGCGGCTTTGTCGCCGCTCTTCCAATCGATGAGAAGTTGGGTGACGGCCGCGGGGGCCGCGTCTTCTGGCGGGGCAGACATTGGTCTCCATGGTATCCCTTTCGGGAGAACAGTTGAAATTTCCGTTTGGAGGGTGAGCGAAACGGGGCGGATTTTTCGCATTGGGGATTTGAGAGGAGTTTCGATGGGTAAGCGAGAGCCGAGTAAGTTTGTGGAGCCGACGGCCTTGACGGGCGAGTGGTTGGACTCGCGGGAGACGTATTTTTGGCATGATCGGAGCCCGTGGGCGGTGAAGCACGCGATGGAGAAGATGATGGGGGTGTTGTTGGATCGGGTATCGGAGGACGAGGCGTTGCTGACGTATAGCGGGCGGACGAGTTCGGTGGGGGAAGGGAGGGCGTTTCGACTGCGGTTTGAAGCGATGATTGGGGAGCGAAAGTTGTATTCTTTACAGGTCCAAAGTGAGGCTTCGCAGAAGTGGTGGACGGAGGAGCAGTTTTTGGCGGGGGCGGAGCGGATGTTTGGGGAGTGGAGGGCGCGGCTGGAGGTTCCGAGCGGAGAGATTACCTGGGAGAGAGCGTCGTGGGAGCGGTATCGCGAGGTGCGAGAGGAGAGCGTGGCGATTGCGAAGGAGGCGGGGGGCCAGAGGGACGACCCGGCTACGGTTCTGGCGTTGCAGAAGTCGGTGATTGCGGGATTGCGGGCGGGGCATTCGTTTCACAGTTCGCATAAGGAGGGATGGACGAGTATCTGTTTTGATGGGCGGGCGTTTGTGCGGTATGACGAGGGGAAGCATCCGAAGTCGGAGCGGTTTTCGCGAGAGGCGCAGTTATTGGCGTGTGTACGGCACTTTTATGATGGGGAGTCGCGGCGGGAGACGCATCCGCATCGGCCTTCGGAGGTGGAGGTGTGGAAGTATATTTTGAAGCAGTTGCGGCGTTGAGGGGGGGTATTGAGGGGGGTTGACTTTGACTATTCGAGGGGATATTGTCCGCGGTGGTACGTTATGAGATCTCTATTCTTGTTATTACTGTCGTTCGGGATGGCGGGGGGATTTGCGCA
Organism: Acidobacteriota bacterium; assembly: GCA_026394015.1. Lineage (GTDB taxonomy): Bacteria > Acidobacteriota > Terriglobia > Bryobacterales > Bryobacteraceae. The sequence continues at coordinate 6,777 of JAPKZA010000335.1, read as the reverse complement.
AGATCAGATCCAAGATCAGTTCGTGAAGGTGAGGGACGGGACGGCGGGGACGAACGGGGTTTTGGTTTGGGGGAACTATGACGGCGAGAAGTTGATTAAGGAGTTTCGGGGTCAGGAGGAGGTGGTGAATATTGGGGACGTTAAGCCGGGGGCGAAACATAGCAAGGTTGCGACGTTTGCGAACGGGCGAGCGCCCGGGTATGCGACGGCGACGTGGAAGACTAGTGGCCCACGTCCGATTTTGGAAGTTGAGAATCCTCCGACTATTTCGATTCCGGTGAGGGTTTGGGTGCTTTGCCGTGCCAAAATCTGCAAGCCGGAAAAGCTGACAGTGGATGAGGAGGACGACCTACTGCGTCTACTAGGGAAGGCCAACACACTCTTCGCGGTGGAGGAAGCCGGGATTCGAATGGATCTTACTAACCGCAAACTTCTCTTTGAAGACAAAAAGGCCGATCCGAAAAAGACGAGGTTTCAAGAGTTCGAGCCCTACGCCAAAACTAAATGTGAGGCTTTCGCAGATCTGAAGCTCGACATGTTCGACACGAAGGCGTTGAACCTCTATTTCGTTAGGACGGTCAGTAACCGCGAGGGCCAAGGAGACACATGTGCCGCCTTGCATAAGAACGTAGCGGTGTTTGGCAGAGGCGCGGACGCAGGATTAATAGCTCATGAGATTGGGCATCTCCACAACCTGGACCATTCGGATTTTACCAGTGTCCCTGAAGGGCATAGCAAGTATGGCAAATTGAACATTATGCATCCTGATAGCGTCCAACGAAAGTACTTATCTGAGGGAGAGGTTTACGTGATGCACTTCGATGATCGATCATTGACAAACTGGTGCATTGAGAAAACCGCCAGCAAGCCCTGTCTACAGCTTAAAGTGAGAGAGGGAGTCGGAAAATGCGAGGACCGTAAGGTGGCGGAGCCGGTGTGCCCGACCCTGGATGTTCGATTGCGAGAGGACCCCAAGTGAAGGTGATGGTGGGGGTGGCATTGGTCCTCCTGAGCGGATGCTATCGGCAACGGCCTTTGCACCCAGTGTTTCCGGCGGGTCGGCCAGCACCTGAAGTGGTCTTGAGGGTTTGGCTGACGAAGAGTTGTAGCGTTGGGGAACGGAACGATCTCGAAAGGGAGATGCGACGCTTAGGAGACCGACTGACGCCAGCGTTGATTGCTGCGTTTAAAGGGGAGCCGCCCCAAGAAGAGCAAGATCAACTGGCGCGGAGTCAACGGGAATTGCTGGGCCGAATGAAGCAGGAGCCAGATCGAACAGGCCTAGGGAGAGACCAACTTTGGCTCCTGTTGGATCGGACGGACGACGCACACGTCGACTCGGCGTTAGCCCACTACATCAGGAATTGGAGGTCCGCGGCGCTGGCGGGCCTTGGAGTGGTGGGTACCGTTAAGGCAAGGGCCTATCTCGAGAAGGAGTCGAGAGACGATCTCTCTAGTTTCCAGCACAGCGCGCGGCTTATCTTGAGCGCTCGGCGTGGACGCTGAGCCCCCGCCGAGCGAATACCGTGGAAGCGTCAGATAGGAGGGGATCAACCACCATTCCGAGGCTCAGCAGGTGTTCCGGTGCCGCCACCGGTATCCTCAATTTCTAACAATGGATCTTCGATCGAAGCGGTGACGCCATCGGCTAACACACTCACATCATTGACGGCAAAGGAATATTCAAAGGATTGCTTTACTGAAGCGCCCGCGGTGGCGGCGGTCTTCAGACGTTTGGCGATGCGAGCTGACGTTCTGCCACCCTTTTCCGACGCGAAAGCGACGACGCCACCATTGAAAGGAGAGTTCTTTGGGTCCTTGAAGATGATAGCGAAATTCCCAAGATCGGTGGTCCACTGTACCCTCTCCCCAGAGTTCATCTTGAATGCGTTGTTCTTGTCCAGGTCGCCCTGGTCACCCCCTGTAACATTCACGGTGTGGACATACAGGAACACATTAGCGACGTTTGGGTCTTTTCGTCTCACGGTAATCAAATGCTCGATAGGCATGGCAATTCTCCTAATTGTTTAACGGCGATTCGGCGAAGCAGGTGGGTTTAGCGCCTGCTCAAAAGCCGGTAACTCTTGATACCGGCTGAATTCGGGGGCTCGGCGGATCTCGTCGCGCGAGTAGCCTTGGCGGGCAGCGGTGCGGATTTCGTCAAGGGCGAGGGGGTCCAGCTTAGCGGTTGCGTAAGCGAGGGCGGCGATGTAGTGAACGGTTGCGCTCTCCGGTGCCAGGAGCACGGCTTTTGCGATGGCCGCAGTCGCGGCAGCGGTGTCGCCGACCTTGGATTGATAGAGCGCTTGGGTGACGAGTAGTTCGGCGTCGGTTGGCTTGGCGCTACTTCGCTTCTGAACGATCGCAAGAGCCTGTTGCCAGGCTTGCCTGGACCTTTCGGGGACATGGCCGGAGAGCCAGTAGGCGTCGCCGAGATTTCCGAGGGCCTTGTAGTCGTTAGCTCCCTCCTCGGCGGCAAGTTGGACGGCTTTTTCCATGACGGGAACCGCTTCGCGGTAGCGCTGGTAAAAGATGAGAAGAGCCCCCAGGTTGTTGTAGTTTCGCCCGCCGGGGTTTAGTTCGACGGCTTTTCGCATCATCGCTTCGGCTTGCGCGGGATCCTTTCCGGCTCCTAGGAGCGCGGTGCCGAGGTTGCGGTAACCGAGGTGATTGTCGGGGGTGAGTTCGATGACCTTGCGGAGTTCGACTTCGGCTTCCGCCTGGCGTTGACGGGTCAAGTAGTAGAAACCGAGGTTGCTATAACCCATCCAATCGGTTGGCCGCATGGCGATGGCGCGTTGGTAGGTTTGTTCGGCCTCGCGGTGACGCTTTTGCGAGCGGTAGAGGCGGGCGAGTTCGCGATAGCCGGAAGGGTCGCGGGGGTCGAGCTTGAGGGCGAGTTCTAGTTCGGCGGTGGCCTTTTCGGGGGAATTGAGTTCCGCGAGGATTGCGCCAAGAACGATGTGACCGCCGGCGAGACTGGATTTGAGTTGGATGGCTTGATCGGCGGCGCTTTGGGCGGCGGCGAGATCCGAAGGGTCGCGACGGACGCGGTACAGGCCGAGGTTCGTTTCTGCCAGGGCGATGTGGGCGAGGGCGAAGCGAGGGTCGGCTTGGATGGCGGCTTGGAATTGCTGTTTCGCGCGGTCGAAATTGCCCGCTTTGTCCAAACGATAGAGGAAGCCGCGGCCTCGGAGGTAGGCGTCGTAGGCGGAGGGGAGTTGGGAGGCGCCGGCGAGTAGGGGGTTGACTGGTTGGGTGGCCGCCACGTTGAGGAGGTTGCTGATGCGGGCGATAACGCTGTCTTCCATTTCATGGAGGGTGCGGACGGGCCAGTCAATGGTCTCGGCGTCGATCTGGCGCAGAGAGACGGCGTCGATGAGGGTGAGGATGACGCGGAATTCGTCGCCGCGGCGCTGGATGCTGCTGGCGATGACGAGGTTGACGCCGAACTCACGGCGAGCATCGCCGGATGATTGAAGCTTTCGGGCGTCGGCGGAGGGGACGACGGAGAAGCCGCCGTGCTTGGTGAGAGCCGTGGTGAGGGTTTCGGTGAGACCGTCGCAGAAGGCTTGTTGGCCGGGATCGCCGCCGATGCTGCGGAAGGGGAGGACGGCGACGTGCTTACGGTCGGGCAGGCGCGAGGAGGCGATCCAACGGCGGAGGGTTTCGGCGTAAGTCCAACCGGCACCGCCGACGATGGGGAGGGCCGCGAGGGCGAACCAGCGGCGGTTGAAGGGTGGAACGGGAGGAGGGGAGAGGGCAATCGACTGGGTTGGAAGGCTGTCGGCGGAGGGGATATGGAGAGCGCGGAGGGCGCGGGCGACTTGGTGAGCGCTGGGAAAGCGATTTTCCGGCTTCTTCTGCAGGAGGCGAGAGACGATGGCTTGCAAGGCAACGGGAAGGTCGGCGCGGAAGGAGGAGAGGGGGGGAGGGTCGGCGGAGAGTAGCTTACCGATGATTTCCTGGAGGTCCTTGCCAGGGAAGGGCAGGGCTCCCGTGGCCATTTCGAAGAGCAGGACACCGAAGGAGAATAAGTCGCCGCGGGTATCGGGAGGGGCACCTTCCCATTGTTCGGGGGGCAGGTATCCGATGGTACCTTCGATTTTTCCGGGCGCTTGACTACGAGCCTCTTCGGGACTTTGGGCGAGGCCGAAATCAGTGAGTTTGATGCGGCCTTCGGCATCGAACATGGCGTTGCTGCTTTTGACGTCGCGATGAATGACGCTATGGCGGTGGGCGTGTTCGAGGCCTTCGGCGAGACCGATGGCCCAAGCGACGACGGAGGATACAGAGAGGTGGCCACCGTGGGCGCGAATGCGGGATTGCAGCGTGCCGCCGCCGAGGAACTCGAGAGCGAGAAACGGTTTGCCGTCGATTTCATCGACTTCGAAGACGGTGGCTACGTGAGGATGACTCAGCGAGGAGATGATGAGGGCTTCGCGCTTGAACCGTTCTTGCTGCTCGGCGGAACCGATCAGTTTCGGGGAAAGGAACTTGAGAGCGACGATGCGATTGAGCTTGCGATCCCGGGCCCGGTAGACAGCGCCCATACCACCTTCCCCGAGCTTTTCGAGCAACTCAAAGTGAGAGACGGTGGTGGGAGGCATAGCAGCAACTCCTGGTTGGTAGTTGGAAAGAGCCATTCGGTTGCTCGTTGGCAGGAGCATCCGCAGGTATTAGGTTGAAAGTTTTAAGATGATACTCCTGTGAATTCCTGAATGCAAGCGTCCGCTGCTTGGAGGTGTGGGATTCGGTAATGGTGCACCATTTTGGGATCGAGGGCTTGAAGGGGGGAATTGCATGGCTAACCTGTTGATAAACAACGGGTTGTAAATTGGTAAGTGATTTGCAACAGGACAAAGCATGAAAGTATTGTTTGCGATTGCGATCGCACTCTCCCCCTGTTTTGGAATTACGATGACCGCGGACGGTTCGATTCCGTCCTTGTATCAAGTGATCGGTCTTTCGTTGGACGGTAACTCGACTAACTACTACGCCGGGCAGATCGGCGTACGATTTGATGATGGTTCGCCGGCGCTGCTGTTTTGCGCCGACCCGCTCGTTTGGTTGCGCAGTGATGCGGTAACGGTGACACCGGTACCGGCAAGCGGGCTGAGCTTCGGCCCGCGGCTGGCTTGGATGTACTCCACCTATGCGGCTAGCGTCACCCAAGGATGGGAAGCGGCAGCGCTTCAGTTGGCAGCTTGGGACGTTGTTTTAGATGATGGCAACGGCTTTAGCAGCGGCCGGCTGCGAGCTCGTTCGGATACAGACGCTTCCGTACTGGCACGGGCGACGAGCATCCTGGCGGCAAGCACGGGGCAGTCGAGCGGAGGGGTGACCTTTTTCGTGCCGGAACTGGGACCGGCCTACTCGCAGACCTTGTTCGGACTGAGTCCGATGGCTTACGTATTCACGGTGACTGAGACCCCGGAGCCATCCACGTACTGGCTGTTGGGAGGCGGGTTGCTGGCGCTTGGCGCTTGGCGTCGGCGGCGAGCTTAAGAGCGAGCTCCGCATCTACTCGCTTGGAGGCCGGTAGATGCGGAGCTTCAACGGTTTGGGACGCTGGTTTGCAGGGGCTTGGAGGGTAAGGCGGTGAGCCGTGTTGGGAAGGCCGTAGAGGATGGCTTGGGGGCCGGGTTGGGGATGGACTGGATCGAGGAAACGGGGGAGGGTGCTCCAACGGATCTGCCAGTCAGCGGGCATCGGGATTTTGTGGATACCGTAAGAGCGCTCGACGTCGTAGTCCGCCGGGTTGAGAGTGACGCGGCCGCTTTGGGAGACGAAGGGGAGTTGGGAAGAGCCGGTTCCGTCGAAGCCGGTGCGGCTGCCGTAGAGCTCGAATTCGAATTGGAGGCCGGGCGGGGTTCGGCGAGTAACTTTTAGGGTCCATTCCTCGGCTTGGAGAGGTTTTTCGGAGCCGACACGGAGGACGGTGGGCCAGTCGGCGTCCCAGGTGTTGGTGGGGCGGGAGTGGTAGAAGGCGGTGGGGCGGTGGCCATCGATGAGGACATCGAGACGTTCTTTTTGACCGGCAGGGTTACCTCTTTGATTCGCTCGTTGGGTAAGGGGCGGGCGGGGGCAAGGAGATAGGCTTTGGTGAGTTCGGCGTAGAGGGTTTCGCCGGGTTTGTTGAGATGGACGCTATCGCGGAGGAGGGCCGAGGGCATCAGTTTGGATTGCTGGAGATGGGCGTGCCAGCCGCCGCGGATATCGACGAGGCCGAGGCGGTATTTTTTTGCGAGGGCGGGGAGAAACGTGAAGCTGTGTTTTTCCTGGGCGTCGTAGGATTTGCGTCGGGCGCCGGTGGGATCTTCTTCGCCGGGAAGCCAGGTGACATGGTCGGACTGGAGGAGGATTTCGGCGGTCGTGTGGGTGTGGATCCAGGCGATGATTTGTTCGTAAACTTCAGGGGAGCCGTAGTCGTGAAAGATGATGAGGTCGGGGTGGAAGGGGAGGATATCGGCTTCCATGGTGCGGATGAGATAGGGGGTGGAGTAGCCGCCGATGGCGCGGTTTTCGATGCGGAGGTCGGCGTGAGGGTAGCGCGCGCGGAGGTCGGCGGCGACGTCGCGCCACCAGGCCTGTTTGGTGATGGACTGGCCGTAGAAGAGGATGCGGGTGGTTTGGGGATTGGCGGGGGTGGCGGTCGCCAGGCGGGACATGGTGCGTTCTACGCCGGTGCCTGGAGGTAAGATTTGGGCGAGGAGAAACAGCAAGGTAAGAGGCACGAAGATAAGCTATCACCCTTGCTAGGATGGCGATATGGGT
>JAPKZA010000097.1:778-1893 GCA_026394015.1 Acidobacteriota bacterium | reverse complement strand
CCGCCCCACACACACCAAGGAGACCACCCCGTGACCCACACCACCGACCCCCTCCACATCACACACCGCCTCCCCGACCTCACCGACCTCACCTTCGAGGTCACCCTCCGGGACACCACCCGTGAGGACCGCACCACCGCCACCATCAACTACCCCGCCGGGGTGGACCTGTCGGACTACACCGTCCGTGAGTCCTACCCCATCGCCAAGGTGGAAGCCGCCGTCTCCACGGCAGTCGGCCACTCGGTCACCTTCGCGGGCTGCACCTACTACGGCACCGAGGGAGACGCCACCGTCGAAGTCTGGGACTTCACCCCCTCCCCCTAGAACCCCCCCCTCCCCTACGGGTGCCCCCCCCCTACCGTAAGGGGAGGGGGGAGGGCACCCCCCCGCCGGGTCAACCCCCTAGAACCGTATAATAAACTACCCGGGGCGGTGCTACGGGCCGAAATAGCCATATTGGAGTTGCATTGATTTTCCGATGCCCAAAAGCAAAATGCGTTTGCGGGTGAGGGACGGGGCGCTCCGCGCCGGGTCAAGGTCAAGGTACCTCCCGTTCCCGTCTCTAGGGGTTCCCTTCCTGGGGAAATTTTCGGGCCTTGGTTTCCAAACCCCTTTGCCCCCGGCACCCCGGGCGGGTGCCGGGGGCGTAACGGTTCACACCCACACCCACACAGGAGCGCACGGTCATCATGGACATCCCTCGTAGAACCAAGGAAGACTTGAAGCAGTTGGTCCGCGATTACGTCGCGGGTCAGGTTTTGTTCTCGTCCGAGATCCGCGCCCCGCACATGGTCGGGATGGTGTTCTTTCCCATCCTGATGGGGGCGTTGTCCTACGGGGTTGCTGCGCCGGTTCTCCCCCCGGAGCCGGTGAAGCCGGTACGGGGTGTTGCCCGTCCGAAGCGTCCGTTGCCCGATTACGGCGCGGCGAAGGCGGGTCGCGAGGCGGCGATGGACGAAGCCCGTGAGGTTCTCACCCGTGCGGAGTTCCGTGCCCGTTGGGGCGAGGGGGGTGAGTCCGAGGTTCACGCGGCCCGCGTTGCTTTCGAGCTTGCCCGGGACGCCCTTGCGGACGCCTTGTCGGATGCGGAGAAGGTTGCCGACGCCACCTTG
>JAPKZA010000097.1:0-648 GCA_026394015.1 Acidobacteriota bacterium | reverse complement strand
ACCGCACGGCGTGCGAGGGTATGTCGGGTGAGGTTGCGGCTTGGGAGTTGGGCGCGGCGGCGCACCAGAAGTCCTTGGAGGCGAACCTCGGGGTGATTTACGGTTACCACCGGGACGCCGTGGGGGGCCGTGCGCTCAACGGGTACCCGATGTTGGGTACTTGTTGGTTGTTGCACCGGGGGGACTGGGACGTGGTGAAGGTTGCGATTGACCGGGAGTTATCGCGGGAGATCGAACTGTGAGGGGGGTGAAGCCCGTGACTACCCGAGACGGGCACGCCTTTGTAAGAGGGGGTTCTTGGGGCTATACGTCTGCCCCCAATGTTAGTGCAAATAGCCGAGGGAGTGTGTCTCGGTTGCTTTGCACCAACAGCCTCGGGTTCCGCACGGTGCAAAGCGGGGCGCGTCAACCGAAACGGTGAGGGGCATGATGACCCATAGATCCAAGTTCCCACTAGCCACCCGGAAGGGTCTAGACCTCTCGGTCGAGGCCCTCAACCGGGAGTTCCCGGGCATCGCAACCTTCACCTTGGAGGAGGGGGTGTTCGACGGGGAGCCCAGTTTTGTGGTAGCCGCGGTTCTTCACGGTGATGCCGACAGCGGGGCGGTGGGGTGGGCCTTGCACGTCCTCAAGACGTTGTACCAGAAC
>JAPKZA010000129.1:1401-1794 GCA_026394015.1 Acidobacteriota bacterium | reverse complement strand
TAATCGCGGCCGAAAAGGAAGGGCACCTGCTGGGTCTGTCCAACAAACTGATCCGCCTTGCCGACCACATGTCTGTATCGTCGCCCCAGCAGATGCAGGCGGTGTTTGACACCCTTAAGAAGGCGCGAGCGCTGCTAGGCGATGCGCTGTTTCTGGAGTTGCTGGTCTCGAAAAGCGGCGCGCGGGCAGGAGGCGATGATGCCGCCGATTTTGCAAGGCGCCTTTGGGATCTGATGGCGCTCAGCAAGCTGCCCGACATTCCGGCGGCGCACGCGACGCGCCTGTTTCGAATGGCCGATCGCAGCGCGGTACAGGGCCCGCTGGGCGAATTGCTATCCTTCCTTAACTTGCACAAGCGCGCCGCGGAAATGGCCGCTGAGCAGTCGAGGGACG
>JAPKZA010000129.1:0-1396 GCA_026394015.1 Acidobacteriota bacterium | reverse complement strand
GTTGCGCACCTCGACCGACAAGGCCAAAAGATCCGCGCTCGCCGGATCTGGGCGAAAAGCCTCCTTCTCGAACGAGGCAGAATTGCGCGCCGCAGAGCAGCTCGAGAGGGCCGAGGCAATGACGAAGATTCAGATCGGACAGGAATTCACCGACGGCATTATCGCCACCTTCAGCAACGGGATTTTTGCCCGAGCGATCCACGAATGCAAGGTCACCGGCCGCGGGATCGAGGCCATCGCCGAACAGATGGTCAAGACCCAGGAGGATATCGAGACGATGATCGCGCTAGGATTTCGCACCGTCCTGAAAGTCGATGCCAAGGGCAACATTACACAAGTGAACGCAAAGGATGTCATCAAGCTTTCGGGCGCCGTGTTCGAAGATGGTCAGTTTGTCGTTAAGGAAACCGAACCGGTATGGAAGCGGTTAGAGGAGTTGGCGAAAAAGGGCGATCTGAGCGCTGCTGAAAAGGCAGAAGAGCTTCGCGTCTACGCCCAGCGCAGGCTCAAAAACTTCAAGGGCGCGGAAAATCTCGTGGCGATCGGGGTGGAACAGGCAAGCCCGGCTGGGGTCAAGGCCAGCAGCGTCGCTTTGCCGGTTAAGGCGAAGCTAATGCCCTATGGTCATGAATATGAAACCGTGGTCGATTTGGCGGTGAGGCTGCTCGGCTTACTGCCTTACAAACAGGCCTATTGATCCTGCGCGCCACGCGCGTCAGGTCAACGCGCGGATAAGCGATGCCAGCATCGACCGGGACAGCGGCAAGCCCTTTCTGACCAAAGGAAAGATAACGCCCAGCGCCGGGATCGCAGAAAGGCCCATCAGCGTCACTTCCCAATCGGCCACCTCACGGCCCCATCGGCAAAATCGACGGCATCGCCAATCACCGGCACAAAGCCGATGCCAAGATCGATCCCCAACTTGGTGAATTCCGCGATCAAGCTGGGTGGGCCGTTGCGCCAGGCATCAAAATTGCCGGGCGCGATGTCCTTGGCGACCTCGAAAGGCTCGCCGGCGGCAGGGATCTGCGAGAGACAGGCGACCTTTTCGAGCCGGAAGAACAGCGCGCCAGCGATATCGCGTTGCAAATCCGGGTGCTCCTTTGCGGGGCGACCGGCGTCGATCATCTGCGCACAGATTTCCGCTGCCAGCGGATCGGCGAAATAGCGATCTGCCGTGCCTAGTTTGCCTTTGAAGCCAATCTCGTAGCGGGCGCGGAACCCATTCATGAGTTCGCCGAAGGCGGGCGCGGTGTTGTAGCCTTCGTCCGGGCGCACGGGGTTGGTCACCTTGACCTCTATGTCGCCGCAGATACGTACGTGCAGCAGATCATTGAAATTGTAGAAACTGCCGTCCTTGGGCAGCTTGGGGGAGGGATTGAAATACCAAGCGATC
>JAPKZA010000179.1 GCA_026394015.1 Acidobacteriota bacterium | reverse complement strand
TCGTGTTGATTCTTTTGTACTGCCGCGGCCGCATCGCCGTCTCCCGCAAAGGAGCCCAGCCCTTCGTCGACGCCCTCCTCGCCGCCGGAGCCACCCCAACCCCCGCCGCACTCGAAACCGCCGCCGCTACGGGCGAACCCTCCGTGCTCGGCACCCTACTCAAGAAAGGTGCCACCCTCCCCGCCAAATCCACCGCCCTCGTCAACGCCGCCGTCGTCACCGCCGACGCCGCCATCGTCGAACTCCTCCTCCGCCAAAAAGCCGACCCCCACGCCACCAACACCGGCGGCTACACCGCCCTCCACTACGCCCTCTCCGATCTCAAAAAAACCACTCTCCTCCTCGCCGCCGGCGCCAACCCCAACGCCACCGCCAAAAACGGCCTCACCCCCCTCCGCATCGCCGTCTCCCGCAAAGGAGCACAGCCCTTCGTCGACGCCCTCCTCGCCGCCGGGGCCACCCCAACCCCCGCCGCCCTCGAAACCGCCGCCGCTACTGGCGAACCCTCCGTGCTCGTCACCCTACTCAAGAAAGGTGCCACCCTCCCCGCCAAATCCACCGCCCTCGTCAACGCCGCCGTCGTCAACTGCCTCGCCTGCGCCCCCATCCTCCTCTCCGCCGGGGCCGACGTCGCCACCCTCGGCGTCCGCGGCCAAAACGCCCTCCAAAACGCCGCCGCCTATCAAAACCTCGAATTCGTCCGCCTCCTCCTCGACCAAGGTGCCCCCCTCGACCCCCAATGCGCCCGCGGCTACACCGCCCTCATGCGCGCGGCGATCTCCTACGACCGCAACCCCGCCGTCGTCAACCTCCTCCTCTCCCGCGGAGCCCGCACCGACCTCAAAGAAGAAAACGGCCACACCGCCCTCACCCTCGCCCACCGCTTCGGCCCCGCCGACCCCATCGTCCAGGCCCTCCGTCTCGCTAAAGCCCCCGGTGCCCCCGAACCCATCCCCGTCTCCGCCGCCCCCGCCAAGTCCCCCCGCCACGCCGTCGAACGAGCCCTCCCCCTCCTCCAAACCACCGCCCCGTCGGTGTGGAAAACCCGCGGCTGCGTCTCCTGCCACTCCAACACCGTCCCCGACATGGTCACTGCCCTGGCCCGCCAACAGGGTTTCCAGCTCGATTCTCCCGCCGCCACTCGCGAACGCCGCGTCACCATCTCCACCAGCTCCGGCAACCTCCCCGGCGTCTTGAACGGCCTCGGCGTCATGGGCGGCCCGGTCTACATCCTCTCCGGCTTCGGCTTCGATCACGAACCCGCCAACCGTTTCACCGACGCGACGTTTCACAAAATCGCCTTCCGCCAGGACCCGGACGGCAAGTGGGATTTCCGTACTTATCGCCCGCCCAGCGAGTACTCCTACGTCACCGCCACCGCCCTCGCCGCCACCGCCCTGAAGGCCTATCACACCCCCGGCCGCGCCGCCGAAATCGCCGTCCGCCTCAAGAACGCCGGCACCTGGCTCCAATCCAATCCCGCCCACGGAGTCGAAGAACAAGCCATGCGCTTACTCGGCCTCGCCGCCACCAACCTGCCCCTCGAAGCCGCCGTCAACGAGCTCCTCTCGAGCCAACACCGCGAAGGAGGCTGGTCCCAACTCCCCGCGATGCCCCCCGACGCCTACGCGACGGGCTTAGCTCTCTACGCCCTCCACACCGCCGCCCAAATGAAGCCCACCGCGCCCCCCTACCAGCAAGGAGTCGCCTGGCTCCTCAAGACCCAGTTCCCCGACGGAAGCTGGTACGTCCAAACCCACGCCCACCCCTTGCAGCCCTATTTCGAAAGCGGCTTCCCCTACGCCCACCACCAATGGATCGCCGCCGCCGGAACCAGTTGGGCCTCCCTCGCCCTCCTTTACGCCAACTCCGCCCCCGCGGAAGTCGTCGCCGCCAACTAAAACCCACCACCATCCGGGTTACCATAGAAGCGCACAGGCCGCGCAGGCTCGGCTCGAGCGGGCGAGGAACTCGCCCACCCTGCCGGGCCGAAGCGAGTCCGTTGTGCGCGTATTTCTCAGAACTAATGGAACACGATCATCGCGATGGGGCCATCTAAAGCAATCGACAGCATTGATTCCCCCGAGCCCGTTACGCTACAAGACGGCGCATATGGATCCGGCGGCCTCCAGCCTGAGTTCACTAGCGGCTACCACTGGGACGATATCCGCGATTTCGTTTATCCTTCCCCGGAATGGGTAGTCGGCTCGGACGGCAAAGAAAGTCTCCAATGGCCGGAGTGATTGCCCTCGCTACCAACGTCAGCATCCTCAGGCAAACCACCTGATTCGATCATTAGCCGAGGGTCGGATCCCTTGGGCGGTTCCCTCGCCCTGTATTCATGAGTTCCTCTCGGTAACCACCAACCAGCGAATTCAACGCGAAAACGCGACACCACTCCCCATCGCCCTCCGTCAACTCGAACTCTGGTTCGCCAGCCCATCGGTCCAACTTCTCGCCGAACGCTCCGGTTATTGGCCAATTCTCACTCGCCTCGTCACCGCCGGAGACATTTCCGGCGCTCAGATCCACGACGCGCGCATCGCGGCTCTTTGCGAATTCCACCGCGTGAAAGAACTCTGGACCGCCGACCGGGACTTCCAACGCTTCCCCGGCCTCCGCGCCCGCAATCCCCTCATTCCCCGCTAGGCCTACTTACCGTCACCCGCGCGCCGCGGCAACGCATTCACGTCCGCCCCATCACTTAGCAATGGAGCGTCTCCAGCCTTGGTCCCATCGCTCGCTCACCCATCTTCAGGCTTGCATCGGGAAATAACGACACCCGCATCTTGCCCCGCTTTTTTGGCTCGGCCACCTCGTCCGCCCCATCAAAAACCGTCCTCCCGCTCCAAGCACGACAGATACACAGATCGACCATCCGGTTCGCTCCTTTCCTCCGAAGCCCGAACGAGACCCCGTGTTCGGTTCGTTGCGCGACCCACTCAATCAGCGCCGGGCGCGTCGCGATCGCCTCCCGATGCTGCCCGCCTGTTCCCATCCGCGTGAAAATGCTCCACCAGTTGGAGACGACACAACTCGCCCAAAAAACGGAAATATGTCGGTGGTCATTACGTCCGTATTGTCGGAAAACGACCCAACGACGGAAATGGCGGTACTTGTCGCCGAAACGACCTTTCCGAAGCTCGCTACCACGCCTGTCAAGCGTTTTGCGCGGAGTTTTGCACGTCCCTCACGCGAGCCACTTGCAAAGCCAAAGACGCCTGCGGAAAACCCTCTATTCTATTGAATACAAATGAGTTATATGCTTTACAATGGACCCGTGAAAGAACGCTAAAGAGCCGCCTTTATCCCGTTTTAGCCACATGCAACTCACCCTCCCCCAACAACTCTCCCAATTCTCCAACGTCCTCCAGCAACAGCTCTTCCCGCTCCTCACCCCCGCCGTCGGCCCCATCAGCGACCGCGCCGCCCTTTTCATCGCCGTCTGCGCCATGGTCCCTCTCCG
>JAPKZA010000495.1 GCA_026394015.1 Acidobacteriota bacterium | reverse complement strand
CGCCCGTAAATTGACCAAAAGCCTCGTCCCGTCCGGGTACCTTTTTGTCGGTCATTCCGAGTCGCTGCAAAACTACGACGCGGCTCTTTCGCCAATCGCTCCCAGCGCCTATCGCTACAAAAACCGGATGGAGGATTCCACCCGGTGACTCGCTACTTCCTGCACCCCGGCGCCGTTCGGTTCTCGGCCTCCCCCGAACTGGTCGAAACCATCCTCGGCTCCTGCGTCTCGATCACTCTCCGTGACCCTGTCTCCGGTCTAACCGCCATCTCCCACTGTGTCCTGCCCAACTCCCCGGCCGAAATCGACGAGGGCACCCGCTTTCGATATTGCGACACCGCCATCCCCGCGATGCTCGCCCGGTTTGCCGACCGTCAAGTCCCGATCAGTCGCATCGAAGTGAAGCTTTTCGGGGGTGCCGAGGTGCTTCCCGGTGTCGAGCGCCCCCCGGTGGGGCCGACAGTAGGAGCGCTCAACTCGCGCTGTGCTTTGACGGTTCTCGCTTCGTTCGGCTTAGCCCCGAGCGCCCAGAAAACAGCCGGGGTCGTCGGTCTGCATTTGATCTTCGATACCGCCAAAGGGGACGTCTGGGTCCGGCCCCTCGCCAAGGAACAAAACGTATGAAACCTCCCGTCTCGGTCCTGATCGTTGATGACTCCGCGCTCGTTCGCGGAGCGCTTTCGGAAATCCTCGGCTCCGATCCCCGCCTGTCGGTCCTCCCCCCCGCCTCGGACCCTTTCGTAGCCGCTGCCCGCATTCAGGAGCGTATCCCCGACGTGATCGTTCTGGACGTCGAAATGCCCCGGATGGATGGCATCACGTTTCTCAAGCGGCTCATGTCCCAACATCCTATTCCAGTGGTCCTATGTTCCGGCGCGGCCGAAAGCGGCTCCCGGGTCGCCCTCGACGCGCTCGACGCTGGCGCGGTCGAGGTCATGGCCAAACCCCGTTTGGGAACCCGCCAGTTTTTTGAAGAATCGCGCGATACCATCTGTGATATCGTCTACGCCGCCTCGCAGGTTCCGGTCAAAACCCGCCGAGCCGCCGCCCCGGTCGCCGCCAAGCTCAACGCCGACGCCGTCCTGGCCAAGACGCGCTCCACCCGGGTCGCCGCCCTTTCCGATCCCATCTTCGTCGTAGGGGCCTCCACCGGCGGCACCGACGCGCTGGTTACCCTACTCAGCGGCCTACCCGCTGATCTGCCCGGTATGGTCATCGTCCAGCACATGCCCGAATTCTTCACCGCCTCCTTCGCTGACCGGCTCGATCGGCTCTCCGCTCTGTCGGTGAAAGAGGCCGCGGCCGGGGACGAGATCCAGCATGGCCAAGTGCTGCTCGCCCGCGGTAACCGCCATCTCGTTCTCCTCCGCAAGCAAAATCGCTATGTCGTCGACCTCCTCGACGGGCCGCCGGTCTCCCGCCATCGGCCCTCGGTCGATGTCCTGTTCCGTTCGGCCGCCCAGCAGGCCGGGCGTAACGCGGTGGGAGTGATTCTTACCGGCATGGGCGACGATGGGGCCGCCGGTATGCTCGAACTCAAACAGGCCGGTGCCCGCACCTTCGCGCAGGACAAAGATTCCTGTGTCGTGTTCGGAATGCCGAACGAAGCCATCAAGCGCGGAGGCGTCGAACGGATTCTGCCGCTCACCCGGATCGCGCCCGCCCTCATCCAACTGGCCCGGGAGATGAAAGCATGACCCGCCCGACCGTTACCGCCCCCCCGGAGCTGACTCTGCCGGTCGTCGCCGAATTGCTGGAACAGTTCCGCGCCGCCCCCGCCGGTCTCCACCTCGACCTCCGCGCCACCACGTCGATCGATCTCGCCGCGCTCCAACTCCTGCTGGCCACCGCTCGCGAAGGCCGACTCCTCCTTACTCAGGCCGCGAACCTCCCCCTCGAATCGGTCTGTCGCGCCGCTGGAATCGATCCCGCGATCTTCCACCCATCTTCCACCTAGGAGACTCCCATGTCTAGAACCATCCTCGCTGTCGACGACTCCGCCAGTATGCGCCAACTGGTCGGCTTCACCCTACGTGGCGCTGGTTACACCGTCATCGAAGCCTCCGACGGCCAGGACGCCCTCGAAAAGCTCCAACCCCCGGTGAATCTCGTCCTGACCGATCTCAACATGCCGCGCCTCGACGGTCTCGGGCTCACCCGCGCCATCCGCGCCACCGCGGCCTATCGCTACACCCCCATCCTCCTGCTCACCACCGAGTCCGACCCAGCCCGCAAGCTGGAAGCCAAAGCCGCCGGAGCCACCGGTTGGCTCGTCAAACCCTTCCAGCCAGAACAACTCCTGGCCACGATCAAGAAGGTGCTCGGATGATCGACGCTAACGGAATAGGCGACCCCCGCCTCGCCTTCTGTGAGGAGGCCCGCGACCTCCTCATCGACCTCGAAGCCGCCCTGCTCGAACTCGAAAACGATCCGCGTGACGCGGAAACCATCGGTCGGGTCTTTCGCGCGCTCCACACGATTAAAGGTTCTGGAGCCATGTTTGGCTTCGACGAAGTCGCTTCCTTCACCCACAACCTGGAATCAGCCTATGACCTCGTCCGCTCCGGCGAACTGGCCGTCACGCCCGCGCTGATTTCGCTCACCCTCTGCGCCCGCGACCATATCCTGCACCTGCTCGAAGCTTCGCTCGGCCACACCCCCCTGAACCGAGCTCCCGGCCTGGCTATTCTCGGCGCCATCCGTGAGTTTGTCGACGTCCGCGACGCCCTCCCTTCCGCCGTCGAGTTGCCCGCCCCCGTCGCCGCCCTGAAAGAATTCAAAATTCGCTTTGCCCCGCCGGTAGACCTCTTTCTGCGCGGATCCAATCTCCTGCCCTTATTCGACGAACTCCGCGAACTCGGCGACCTCGACATCCACGCCGATATCTCCGCTCTCCCCCCTTTGGCCGACCTGATCCCCGACCACTGTTACCTCGTCTGGAACATGTGCCTGTCCGCCTCCTGCACCCCGGAAGCGATTCGCGACGTCTTCCTGTTTGTCGACGACGGCGAGTCGCTGACGATTACGGCCGTAGAGGACTCACCGGAGTTCGCGCCGGCCGACGAAGCGGTCGAAACACCGCCCGGCGAAAACCCCGGCACGGCCGCCCGACCCGCCACCACCAGTCTCCGCGTCCCCGCCGCCAAGCTCGATGAGCTGATCAACATCGTCGGCGAACTGGTCACCACCCAGGCCCGTCTCACCCGTTTCGCCACCCAGTCCGGCGACATCGAAATCGCCCATATCGCCGAAGAAACCGAAAGGCTCACGAGCCTGCTACGCGACAACACGATGAGCCTCCGCATGCTCCCCATCGAGGCCACCTTCGCGCGCTATCGGCGCCTCGTCCGCGACCTCGCCGGCGAACTCGGCAAACAGATCGATCTCTCCACCGTCGGTGGCGATACCGAACTCGACAAGAGCGTCATCGACCAGATCGCCGATCCCCTGGTCCACTTGATCCGTAACTCCGTCGACCATGGCATCGAAACGCCCGAGCAACGCCGCCGGCTCGGCAAACCGGCCTGTGGACGGCTCGTCCTCTCCGCCTCTCATTCCGGCTCGCAGGTCCTGATTCAAGTCTCCGACGATGGAAACGGCATCGACCCGGTCCTCGTCCGCGCCAAGGCCATCGAAAAAGGGCTCGTCGATCCCCGCGCCGAACTTTCGGAATCCGAGATCTTCGCCCTCATCTTCCGCACCGGATTCTCCACCGCGGCCTCGGTCTCTTCTGTCTCCGGCCGCGGCGTCGGCATGGACGTCGTCAAGCGGAACGTCGAATCGCTCCGTGGTTCGATCGATGTCACCTCCACACTCGGGCAGGGAACGGTATTCACCCTGAAACTCCCCTTGACCCTGGCCATCATTGATGGACTCCTCGTCCGCGTCGCCGCGCAGTACTTCGTCTTCCCGGTCGTTCAAGTCATCGAATGCCTCGAAGTCAAAACCGACACGCTCCTGCGCGGCCGCGAGTTCATCGAAGTCCGCGGCAAACTCGTCCCCCTTGTCTTCCTCCATCGCTTCTTCCGCCTCGGCTCCGGCCCGGGGATCCGCACCCAAATCCTGGTCGCGCAAACCACCTCCGGTGACTTCGGCTTCGTCGTCGATGCCGTCATTGGAGACCACAAAACCGTCATCAAGCAGCTCGGTCCCCTCTGCCAGCAGGTCGAAGCAGTCTCCGGTGCCACGATCCTCGGCGACGGAAGTATCGCCCTGATTCTCGATGTCGACAAGCTCGCTCATTCGGCCCTAGCCGAAGCCGCCCGCCCGGCCGCCTAAGGGCACCGGGTGGGGGCCGCCGACCTCACCCGAACCTCCGCAGACCCGCTCAGAACAGTTCCACGTCTCCGTCCAGCTCCGTAGCTGCCCCACCTGACGTCCCCTCTTCCTCAACCGGACCACCAAGCATCGCCGCATGCACCGCACGCTCCGATTTCATCGTGTACCGGGCAAGCGATTTCTTCTCCTCCAAACCCGTTCTCTCGTCGGGTGCCGCGGTGCTTGCGAACTCTCCCACCATCGCTTCCAATACCGCGCGACACCGGTCCGCCGTAGTCGCAAACCGCTGGCCGATCGCCGTGTGGCCGCCTGATCGTTGCGCCTGGCCACCCAGCGTGTCGGCCAGCGCACAAATCGGGCGCACGGCCCTCTTGCTCGCTTGGCCCTCTGCCTGAATCGCCTCCATCCGTCTCTGCCACTCGCGCAACTGGGTTTCCCCTGCTCCACGACTTCCCACCTCGGCAATCGAATCAACCGCCGCTCGAATCCTGCCCAACGCCTCCGCCGCCGCCGCCGATCGGCTGGAGCAGTCCGCCCCCAAGTCTTGCATCGAACCTGCCACCACAATCAACGGATTGCCTACCTCCCCGATATGGCACGCCGTAATCGACGTGTTCACGGCAAGCCGACTCAATTGGATCTCTATGGCTTGGATCTCTACGATCGCCTTCCGGAGCCGAGCACCGATCGCCCGCAACTCGGCCGAGATCGATTCCCTTCCCCCCTCCATCGCCTCCGCTTCGGTGATCGCGACCAACACCGCATCGAAGCGTTCCCGCATGTCGGCACCAACCACAATCTCGCCCCCCTCGCCCGTTCCCGATAGCGACTGGCAGGCACGAATGATCTCCCCCAATCGCTCCGCGACGCCTTCCAGATCCTCGTCGATCTGGCCCGCGGATCGAGTAAAACCTAACGCGGCGTCGCCCAACTGCGCCCCTTGCAGTCGAATCAAGGCTAACCCCGATCGCGTGGGCGGCCCACCAGGCACGGGCGGTAATGACGCTCGTAGCCCCTCGACGACATGCTCCACCTGTTGCCGGGTAATGTCGTGAAATTGGATCGCCATCGCGATCGTTCCCAATTCGCGGGAAAGCGCCTTCAACTCCTCGCCAAGGCGTATCGACACGGTCGCTGTGTTTCGCTGCCGTTCCGCGGACGATGCCACTCCTTCATCGACTTGTGCCAAAACGTCTTCGATCTTTTTCAACTCAGTCGCGTTGAGACTGGCGATTTCCCGCAGCGCCCGGGATATGCACTCGCCCAAAGCCTCGGCCGCCGCCAGCAACTCTCCGGCTCGCGCCTCCATCCCCTGGCTGGCGAGCTGCACCTCGTCCGCTAAGTTGCTCAGATCCTCCTGGGTCATCGACAGATGGGCCGTCTCGATGCGCGCCAAAATCGCCGTAATTTGAAAGGTCGAAGCAACTTTTCCAAAAGTTGAAAAAGCCCGCAGGATGCTCTTGGTCTCCTTTTGCACGTTTCCGAACAGCCGGTTCCCCTCCCCCAATCGAACCTGCATCTGTTCGACGCGCGCTCTCACCCTCCCCATCAACTCGTCAGTGCTTTTCTCCCGCTCCCCTTCCAGCCTCCCCGAAAACCCTTCCACCTGGGACTGCAGTTTGTGCACTCCCGCCAGGAACTCCATCAGATTCCCACTGATCAACAGGAAGTCCGACTCGGTCGAACGATTCAACTCTTCCAGGTCCGCGATCACTCGCTGCAACCGCTCGGTCGCACTCTCCCTTCCGGATCCGGAGGACAGCGCCGCCTGCAGCGCTTGAAGGCCAGCGTGAAAGCCAACAGGGACCGACCCGAAGCGCGACTCCAATCCATGAATCCAAGTCATTGTAATCCTCTCCGCAAGCAAGACACCCCATTGGACATATCGGGCACCACGCGAAAAACCTGAACAAAACCGTCTCGACTCCCTCTCCGACCCCAACCCTTGAACTCGAAGCGTCGACGTAGTAAAACAGTTACACTCGCGATGCTCCCCAAATCCATCTCCCTCCTCGCCCTCGCCGCCGCCTCCCTCTCCGCCGGCTTGCTCGACCAATCCCCCGTCCGCGTCGAAATCTTCGAAAACCTCCCCCCCGGCACCGAACTCGCCCCCTCCGGCCCCCCCGCCTACCAATACACCGAAACCGCCTTCGGCTTCGCTCGCCTACCCCTCAAATACTCCGCCGAAGCCCTCCCCCAGGATCGTTCCGTCCCCTTCACCCTCCGCGCCTCCTATCAGCGGCTCATCCCCGCCGGCCCCCTCCGCTTCCGCCTCCGCGCCCGCGGTGCCGCCCGCCTGCTCATCGACGGCGTCGAAGTCGCCAAAACCTCGAAGCAAAAGCCCAACACCACCGGCGACGACCCCGTCCCCGAACCGCCCGTCCGCGACGAAACCGGCCACCGCCCCCTCACCCATCCCCACCAGGACGTCTTCGTCAACTTCCCCGGCGACGGCAAGCTCCACACCTTCGAACTCCTCGCCCTCATCGGCGGCAAAGGCCTCATGCCCACCCCCGGCGAACTCGCCGTCTCCTTCGGCAAACCCGGCGAACTCGAACACCTCCTCGGTCCCGACAACTCCCCCCGCCTCACCGACCTCGGCTGGGAAACCCACGTCGCCCAACAAGAAGCTCTACACCGTCAAGCCGACCGCGAACGTCGCCTGGAAGCCTCCCGCGAAGTCGCCGCCCGCTGGAACACCCGCCACGACCAAGCCCGCGCTTTCTACAAGGACCGCCCCCTCTCCGTCCCCGCCCCCACCCCCAACCTTCCAGCCAACAACGCCATCGATCACTTCCTCAACGCCAAACTCAAAGCCGCCGCCCTCGCCCCCCGGGCCCTCACCGACGACCTCGAATTCCTCCGCCGCCTGTCCCTCGATACAACCGGCCTCATCCCCACCGCCGATGAGATCCGCGCCTTCCTCGCCCTCCCCGCCTCCACTCGCCGCGCCAAAGCCATCGACCGCCTCCTCCACCATCCCGACTGGGCCGACAACTGGGTCAGCTACTGGCAGGACGTCCTGGCCGAAAACCCCGGCATCCTCAAGCCCGATCTCAACAACACCGGCCCCTTCCGCTACTGGATCCACCAGTCGTTCTCCGACGGCATCCCCTTCGACCGCTTCGTCACCGAACTCGTCCAGATGGAAGGCAGCGTCCACCTCGGTGCCCCCGCGGCATTCTCCCAAGCCACCCTGAACGACGCCCCCATGGCCGCCAAAGCTGAAATCCTCGGCCTGGCTTTCCTTGGCACCAAGCTCGGCTGCGCCCGTTGCCACGACGCCCCCTTCCATCCCTACAAGCAGCAGGACCTGTTCTCCATGGCCGCCATGCTCAACGGCAAGGCGCTCAAACTCCCCGTCGCCAGCACCGTCCCCCTCGGTGAAGGCCACCGCAAACCCGCCGTACAAATCACCCTTAAAGCCGGTGAAGCCATCAACCCCGGCTGGGCGTTCAACGATCTCATCCGCCACGACGAAACCGGCGCCCTGCCCACCGAAGGTAAGGTCGAATCCCGCCGCACCCTCGCCGCCCTCATCGTCTCGCCCAAAAACGAGCGTTTCGCCCAGGTCGTCGTCAACCGCGTCTGGAAGCGCTACTTCGGCATCGGCATCGTCGAACCCGTCGACGACTGGGCCTTCGCCAAACCCTCTCACCCCGAACTCATGCAATTCCTGGCGCAGGAGTTCGTCACCAGCGGCTACGATCTCAAGCACCTCGCCCGCTTGATCTTCTCCTCCCACGCCTACCAGCGCCGCCCCCTGGAATCCCTCGCCGCCACCCAACTCTCCCCTGCCAATCGCCTCTTCGCCGGACCCGTCCGCCGCAAGCTCTCCGCCGAACAACTCGTCGACTCGCGCCACCGCGCCGTCGGCAAAGCCTTTGAATGCGAAGACCTCAACCTCAACCCCGCCGGCGACCGTCCGCCCGCCCAGTTCCTCAACATGGGCAAGCCTTCCCGCTCCTGGCAGATGACGGCCCTGTCGAACGAACGCGACCGCCCCGCCCTCGCCCTCCCCATTGCCCAGGCCTTGATCGACGTGCTGACGAACTACGGCTGGCGCCAGTCCCGCCAAAACCCCACCACCATCCGCGACGACGGCTCCTCCCCCATGCAGACGCTCATCCTCGCTAACGGCGTCCTCGGCACCCGCATCTTGCGCCTCTCCGACGACAGCGCCTTCACCGACCTGGCGCTCAAGGATCTCCCCGTCGAAAAGCTCGTCGAAGAAGCCTTCTACCGGATCCTCTCCCGCCCCCCCACCGCGGCCGAGACCGCTACCATGGCGGCTCTCCTGCGTCCCGTCTACGCCACCCGCAAAGTGGCCGGTGCCCAAACCGGCTACGCCGCCCTCAAGAGCGATAACCGCGTCTCCTGGTCGAACCATCTCAGCGCGGAAGCCACCGTCATCCGGATGGAAGAAGAGAAGAAGATGCGCCTCGGCGCCGAACCCACCAAGCGCCTGACCTCGGAGTTCCGCGTGCTCTTTGAAGACGCCCTTTGGGCCATGCTCAACAGCCCCGAATTCGTATTGCTCCCTTAAGGATCCCGCCATGAACCGCCGTGATTTCCTCGCCGCCTCGACTGCTACTCTTGCCACCGCGGCCCACGTCCCCAAGGGCAAGGCCGATGCCTGCATTTTCCTCTGGCTCGGTGGCGGTGCCGCCCACATGGACACCTTTGACCCCAAGCCTCTCGGCGACGGCAAGAAGGTCGCCGGGTCTTACTACAAGTCGATCAATACCGCCATCAAAGGCGAGCAGGTCTGCGAGCACCTCCATCGCACCGCCCCCCTCATGGACCGCGCCATCGCCGTCCGCTCCATCACCCATGACATCTCCGGCGAACACGCCGCCGCCGCCAATCTCGTGCATACGGGCCGCAAGCCCAGCGGCACGCTGATCTACCCCGCCATCGGCTCCATCGTCTCGAACCAACTCGGCGCCAAGACTGCGGAAGTCCCGCCCTACGTCGTCATGGGCTACCCCAGCATCATCCGGGACCCCGGCTTCCTCGGTGCCCGCTACGGCTATATCTACCTGACCCAAATCGAGACCGGCCCGGCCGGCCTCCTCCGTCCGCCCGACGTCGACCTGAACCGCGAAGACCGCCGCGAAACCCTTCTCGCCAAAATACGCGAAGAGTACACGAAACGGCATCCGAAGGACCAGACCGTCCTCCAGCAGGAAGCCATCACGACCTCGGCCTACAAGCTCGCCGGCCCCAAGTTTTTGAACGTGTTCGATTTAGCCCGCGAGTCCTCGACGCTCCGCGAGTCCTACGGCGGAGAGTTCGGCCAGCGCTGTCTCCTCGCCCGTCGCCTGGTCCAATCGGGAGTCCGCTTCGTCGAGGTTTCCCACAACCTGAACTTCCTCAATGGCTCCGGCTGGGACACCCACAACGACGGCCAGGTAAAGCAACACCTGCTCATCGAGGAACTCGATAAAGCCTTCTCATCTTTGCTCGTCGACTTGGAGAAGAACAAGATGCTCGATACGACCTTGGTCGTGATCGCCACCGAGTTCGGCCGTCCTCCGGACTTCGACGCCGGCGGCGGCCGCGGCCATCAGTCGGCTGGTTTCAGCATGGTGTTAGCGGGTGGAGGGTTGAAGACCGGTCAGGTGATCGGCCGCACGGACGAGGTAGGCCGGACGGTAGCAGACCGCCCCGTCACGATCCCCGACTTCCACGCCACGATCCACTGCGCCCTGGGAATCGACCCGCACAAGAACCTCTACGCCGGCGAGCGTCCCGTCCCCATCACCGACCGCGGCACCCCTATCGCGGAACTGTTCGCCTAAGCCTGACGATCCTGCGAATTAGTATGACCCCACCAACTAAGGGTGCAACGACCAAGAGCAGCACGATAAGGCCGTCGAACCAGCCGAATCGAAACTGGGAGTAGACCGCGTAGCTTGGTTGCAACTTCAGATCGATACCCATCGCTCGCGCTGCTGTTTCGAAGTGCGCCTGTTCTTGAAACCGCCTCTGTTTTCCAATACGCGTATCGAGGATAAAGTATCCATCGACGCGACTCCCCGCCCCATCCGGGCGCTCGAAGGCTTGACTATCGGTCGCCCCCAAGATGGAGGGCATCGCGACCTGGGCCTTTCGTACGCCTTCGGCGGAATCTTCTTGAGCCACTACTCTGGAACCCGACTGCGTCCGTGTGTTGTAAACCCAACCCTGATCGGTATCGTCGATCATAAGGATCTGATAGCCATTCGAAACAGGGGCATGCCATGTGTCGCCGAGTCCGAAATCTCGCTGAAGAACAACTTCGTTGACAATTCCCTGAAGGACAAACAATGTCGCCCCCCAGCCGAGACAAACAAACGGAAAGGCAGCAGCCGCGATAATGACCTTGCGGCGACCCTCTGGAACTCTCCGCGTCACGAGCGCCGCCGCCCCAGCCAACGTCCCGGAGCCCAACACCGAGAAGATGGTCCCTAAGACGGCCCCGAGGAAGAGTGTGAAGGCAAGGCCCATGCCTACCGCAGTGTACCGCGAGGGAACCAATAGACCCAGCCGGACTCTCCCCCCGTGATTAAGTCGAGCTGGCCATCTCGATCCCAATCGACCGCCTTGATGCTCGTCTCGTGGTGGCTCACGCTCAGCGGCTTCCCGTTAAACAGGATCGGTTCGCGTGCGAAGCCGCTGCCCGTGTTGCGGTACAGGATCAATTGACTCTTCTCGTTCGTGAACAGGTCCAGGTCACCGTCGCCATCCCAGTCGGCAACTTCGAACCCATGATGATACGGGATCGGCGTGCGTAGCTCTCGGCCCTCCGTGTTCTTCAACGGAGCCGGGGCCCGCAGCCGCAGTTGGCCCTTCTCATCCCTGTACCGCAGATACAACGAGATCGCGATGTCCTTCGAATCGTTGCGGTCCCGCGGCCCGGCCGAGCCAGCGATCAAATCCATCAAACCATCCTTGTTGAAGTCCACCGGAGCCGGACGGGAGCGAAACGAAAAGTGCTCCCCCTCGTCATGCCGCAGCTTCACGGCCTTGCCAAACTTCGGATGCTTGCGCGAGCCGATGTTCTCAAAGTACGCGACCCGGTTCGAGTTATTACCGACCAGCAGATCCAGATCACCGTCGTTGTCCCAGTCCACATAAGCCGGCTTGGCTTGGCCATACGGACGCTCGGGGTCTTCGTCGTCGATGAACATCCACCGGGCGGCGTAGACGTTCGGGATCTGCCGGGCGGTCTTGAACTGCGTCCGCGTCGGCGTGCTGATGTTCTCGATCAACTGCACGAAGCCGGTCTCGTTTCCCCCGATGAAGTCGAGGTCGCCGTCGCCCTCCCAGTCGACCACCTCCACACTGCTGTAGCCGCCAAACGAACACGGCATCCCTTCGGCCATCACGATATGCGGCTTGCCCCGATTGGGAAGGAAGCGCAGCCAACCGCCCATCGTCGCGGCGAAGATGCCGTCCTTGGTCGCACTCGGCACCGAGAAGCCATCGGGGCTGGTGTCGGCAATGCAGCGCGGTGGCTTGGACGGATCGGCCCATTCCACGATGCAGCTCGACAACGGTCCCCGACGCGCCCGACTGGCCCCGAGCCACTTGCCGTTGCGCTGCGTCGACGGCCATTCGTCGTAGAGCGTCTTGCCATTCAAGACGACCGGTTCAGCCATTCCAAAGCCGTCAACGGTCGCGCGGTGGCGGTACAGGGTGTGCTCCAGGATCTGGGTCGGGAAGTACTGAACCCGCATATGCAGCGTGTAAAGGTCGCCGTCGATCAGCCTCATGCCGTAGGCAAGGTCGCCCCCGTCTTTGGGCCAGGTCAGCGTTGGGCCGACCGTCAGAATAGGAAGGCCTTGCGGGTCCCGTTGGCCCTGATTGAGATACACCTGCAGGGTCCCCTTGCGGGGCCCGGCGCCGATGCCGCTCAGCAGATCGGGATGGCCGTCGCGGTTCCAGTCGAGGGTCTGGTAGCTGGCGTAGTTATCGTCGATCGGTTGGCTATTCAAGGTGAGCCGCTGAGCGGCGGCATAGCGCGGATGCTTCTTGGTACCTGGAGTACAGGTTGCGCTGCAGGATGTCGGTGCGACCGTCTTCGTCCCAGTCGATAGCCATGGGCTGGTCGTTCTTCATGCCGACGGTGAGCGGATCGAGCCCGCCTTCGCGGTTGTAGAGGAACGCTTGCTGGGCGTTGAGGACGACGGCCAGTGCGAGGGCCAAACGGCAGTAGCGCATGTCTGCTAGTGTGAGCCATCGGGTATGTTTACCGGGGACAGCCTCAACCCCATGATATTCTGCTAGGAGTGCGGTCTTCGTTTTATTTTGCCCCCATCGCGGTCCTTTCGCTCGTTTCTGCCGCCGCGCAGTCGCCTCCTCCGTTGGTTCAGATTTTAGACGCGGAGATGCAGCGGAACTTCGCAGCCTTGAAGGCAAAGGGAGAACCCGCGCCCTACTTCATGGCCTATGCGGTGACCCAGCAAGAGGCTCATCTGCTCGCCGCGACCAGCGGAATGCTTGCGTCAAAGGACTATTCGAAGTCTCGATCGCTGGACGTGACCGTCCGCGTCGGCACCCCGCAATTGGACAACTACCATCGCGTCGGCCGGGAGTTCGCCACGTTCACGAACGGGTCGATACTGTCGCTCGACGACAACCCAAACGCCCTGAAGCGCCGCCTCTGGATGGATACCGACGGAGTATACCGGGCAGCGTCCCAGCGTCTGCTGAATATCAAGACGAACAAAGAGGTAAAGGTGGAAGCCAAGGACCTCTCCGACGACTTCTCCCCCGCCGACCCCGTGGTGGCGTTTAAGCCAACTCCTGAACTTCGCTTCGATACCGACAAATGGGCGGCGCGAGCCCGGCAATGGTCCAAAAAGTTCGCTGAATACTCCGACATTTTGAGTTCGAATGTGACGGTGGTCGCGCAGCGAGAGGTTAAGACGTTCGTCAATACGGACGGGACCCGTTTGCAGCACGGCCGGACGTTTGCGCGGATTATGATCATGGCCCGATCGAAGGCTTCGGACGGCATGGACCTGTCGACCTCAGAGACGATCGAGGCGGACGACCCGACCAGACTTCCTTCCGACAAGGTGGTGGAAGCCGCGGTGGACCGGGTTGCCAAGGACCTTCGCGGACTCCTCCGCGCGGGCGAGGTAGACCCCTATGTCGGCCCGGCGATCCTCTCCGGACGCGCCGCGGGCGTCTTCTTCCACGAAATTTTTGGCCACCGCATCGAAGGC
Source organism: Acidobacteriota bacterium (assembly GCA_026394015.1). Classification (GTDB taxonomy): domain Bacteria; phylum Acidobacteriota; class Terriglobia; order Bryobacterales; family Bryobacteraceae. The sequence continues at coordinate 13,230 of JAPKZA010000495.1, read as the reverse complement.
CATCGCCAGAAGGATGAGGGCGAAGGCCAGACGTTCACCAAGAGCATCAATGGTCCGGTGCTGCCCTCGTTTCTTTCGGTGGTGTTTGACCCGACGGCGAAGCGGATGGCCGAAACCGACTTGTATGGTTGGTTTGATTTTGATGACGAAGGGGTCGCGGCGCGCAAGGTTCCGGTGGTGGAGGATGGGATCCTGAAGACGTTCTTGATGAGCCGCTCGCCGATCGCCGGATTCAGCCGTTCAAACGGCCACGGGCGGCGGCAGGCGGGCGCGGAGGTTGTATCTCGGCAGAGTAACTTGATCGTGACTTCGAAGAAGAGCGTTTCCGACGCGAAGTTACGGGAGCTGTTGATCGAAGAGATCAAGAAGCAGAACAAGCCGTATGGTTTGTTCTTTGAAAGCGTGACGGGCGGCTATACGACCACCGGTCGAGCCGGCTTACAGGCCTTCACAGTGATCCCGCTGGTCGTCTACCGCGTGTTTGCGGATGGGAAGCCGGATGAACTCGTGCGGGGGGTCGACATCGTCGGCACGCCGCTCGCGAGCTTCGGCAAGATCATGGCGACCGGGAATCAGCCTCAAGTGTTCAACGGGTACTGCGGGGCCGAGAGCGGCAGCGTGCCGGTTTCGGCGATTTCGCCGGCGCTTCTGGTTTCCGAGATTGAAGTTCAGAAGAAGAATCGCTCGCAAGAGCGGCCTCCTCTGCTGGGGCGTCCGACCCCTTCGAATGGCGGTGGACTATGATGAACCGGCGAACTTTTATGCTCCTGGTGGGCGCGGCGTCGGTGGCGAAAGGCCAGGCAAAGCTGGACGATCCGATCCTGGAGGCGATGCGCGACGAACTCGATCGGTCTCTGCGGTTACGCATCGCGGGGGAAACGCCTTATTACATCGAGTATGCGCTAGAGCAAGGGAGCAATCTGAACTGCTCGGCGACTCTGGGCGGACTCTTACTGTCTCGGACCTCGTCCTACCGCATGCCGCGGGTGCAGGTGCGGGTGGGCAACTACGACTTCGACAACACCAACTGTGTGTACACCGGGATGGTGCGGGGCGCCCGATTCGATAACGAAAACTGGCCGCTCGAGGCGGACAACAACCAGATTCGCCAGGACCTGTGGTTGGCGACCGACCGGAACTACAAGGCCGCGGTGGAGACCCTGTCGCTGAAGCGCGCCGCGATGAAGAACATCAATCAGGCCGAGAAGCTGAACGACTTCGCCAAGCAGGCACCGGCGCTGAAGATCCTCCCGATCCCCAAGCTCAAGTTCGATGAGAAGCGGAGCAACGATCGGGTGCGGAGTCTTTCCGCACTCTTCACGGCCTATCCGAAGATTCTGGACTCGCGAGTCGAGTACGAAGAGGGCTTGGCAACAGCCTATTTTGGCAACACGGAAGGGACCTTCGCTCGAACGCCGGAGAACTTGGTTAGTTTGCGGGTGCGGGCCGAAGCTTTGGCGGCGGACGGGACGCCACTGCGGGACTACCTGACCTTTCACGCTTTCGAAGCGGTAGGACTGCCCTCGGACGCGCAGTTGACGGCGGCGATCCACGAGATGGCCAAGCGATTAACGGATCTGTGCGACGCCCCCTTGGGAGAGAGTTACAGCGGTCCGGTGTTGTTTGAGAAGGAGGCCGCGGGACAGCTTTTGGCACAACTCTTTGGTGGGAACCTGTCTCCGTTGCGGGCCCCGATCTCGGAGCCTGGACGCCCGGTGAATCTACCCCCTTCGGACCTGGAAGGTCGGATTGGTTCGCGGATCATGCCGGAGTATTTTGAGGTCACCGACGATCCGTTTGCCAAGGATGCGCAGGGCCGGCGGCTGTTTGGCTGCTACGAGATCGACATGGAAGGGGTGATTCCAAAGGCGCTACCGATTGTGACCAAGGGAACGCTGAAGAACTTCTTTTTGACCCGGCAACCCGTGCGCGGTTTTGAGGGTTCGAACGGACGGGCACGCTTGCCGGGATCGTTTGGCGCGAGTTCGGCGCTGATGAGCAATCTGATTGTCAAAGCGAACGAGAGTGTTCCGCTGGCGCAACTGAAGGCGAAACTGCTGGAGACGATCAAACAACGGAATAAGCCGTACGGGATTATTGTCCGGAAGATCGACTTCCCGAGTTCGGCCAGTATTGGCGAGTTTCGGCGGTTGGCTTCGATGCTCCAAGCGGGAGGCGGCACCCGACCGGTGGCCCTTCCCTTAGCGACGTACAAGGTCTATCCGGACGGTCGCGAGGAGTTGATCCGCGGTATGCGGTTCCGCGGGTTGGCGGTTCGGGCGATGCGCGACATCCTGGCGGCCAGCACGGAGACACATCAATACGACTTACTCGTCAACACCTATCCGTTGGCGCTGATGGGAGCCGGTGGATTTGTCACCGGAGCAACCGTCGTCTCTCCGTCTTTGTTGTTCGACGAGGTAGACATGGATCGACCGCAAGAAGAGCGTCCGAGTGCGCCCGTCGTTCCGCCACCTCCGATTGAAATCGCTAAATAGTTCGGTGCCATGGGTCTGCTGAGCCGTTCTATATTTCGCGAAATTGTGGCCGGCGCCGGGTTAGGCACGCTGTTGTTCAGTTTCGTCCTGTTTCTGCAGCGGATCAGCCTGCTGTCGGAACAACTCGTCCGGGGATCGGCGACGGCCGCGACGGTGGGTTACATTTTTCTGCTGGCCCTGCCGTTCACGTTGATGATGTCGGTTCCGGTAGGGCTCTTGGTTGGCGTTTTGATCGGCCTGAGCCGGATGTCCTCGGATGGCGAGATTATCGCCATGCGCGCGGCCGGGGTGCCGGGGCGGCGCGTCCTAGGCCCCGTAATGACCTTTGCGGTGATGGGGACGCTGTTGACGGCAGCTTGCTCGCTCTACCTGACGCCATTTTCGATCCGCGAGACGGTGGCGGTGTTCAACCGGATCCTGGCCGATCAGATGACGGCGGAGATTCAGCCGCGGGTATTCGCCGAGCAGTTCCCGAACAAGACGATCTACATCGGCGACGTAATCCCGGGCCCGGTGGCTCGCTGGCGCAACGTGTTCATTGCGGACATGACCCCGCCGGACCAAAGGAAGCGGAGCACGCAGGAAGCGGCCGGGGATGCCCCGCGGATTACAATTTCGTCTGAGGCGATTGCCGTGCCGGATTCCGCGCACAACCGCATTCAGCTGAGAATTACCGGCGGTAGCAACCACGAGGTGGGCAAGGAAGAGGGCCAATACTTCAACACGGCGTTTCCGGTGATGGACCAGTTGCTTGAAGCGCAGAAGCCGGCCGAGAAGCAGGCAAAGGCGTATTCGGATATGGAAACCGGCGTGCTGATGGTGGAGGCAAAGAGCTCCCGCGAGGCAAATATTGAGCTGCAGCGTCGGTTGTCCCTGCCGTTTGCGTGTTTGTTACTGGCGCTCGTGGGGATTCCCCTGGGAGTATCTTCGCGAAAGTCGGGTAAGTCGGGCGCTTTTGTAATGACCGTGTTTCTCGCCTTTCTTTATTACATGGCCCAGGTTAGTCTGATCGGCTTAGCCAAGCAGGGGACCCTATCGCCCGAGGTTGCGGCCTGGGCACCGAACGCTTTATTCGCGATGGTGGGCCTGACTTTGTTGGTTCGGTTGGAGCATCCGGGCGACCGGGACCTGATTGGGGCGATCCGCGGATGGTTACTCGAAACGTTCAGCGGAATGGCCGAACACTACCGAGAAAAGCGGGAGCGGATGGCGCGGCGGGCACCGCGGAAAAGCATTCGGTTGATGCCGCAGTTGATTGACACATATGTGTTGAGCGAGTTTCTGTTCTACTTTTTCGTTTGGCTTGTGAGCTTCGTGCTGCTGACCCAGGTGTTCACGTTTTTCGAGCTTTTGAGCGATGTGATCCGGCACCAGATTCCGATGGAGAAGGTGCTGCGGTATCACCTGTTCCTTTCGCCAAAGCTGATCTACGATTCGTCGCCGCTGTCGATTCTGGTGGCGGTTTTGATCACGTTCAGTGTGATGTCGAAGCAGAACGAGGTGACCGCGTTTAAGGCATCGGGCGTTAGCTTGTACCGGCTGTCGGTGCCGGTTCTGTTGGCGGGGTTACTGCTGAGCGGGGCGTTGTTTGCCTTTGATCATTACGTGGTGCCCGATGCCAATCTCGTGCAGGACGGCATCCGGGCGGAGATCAAGGGGAAGGCGCCGCAGACGTACTTGCAGCCGGATCGGAAGTGGATATTCGGGAAGCGTTCCCGGATCTATTACTACAAGCATTTTGAACCGGCGGAGATGATGATGGTGGGGGTGCACATCTATGAGTTGGACCCGAAGACGTTTCGGCTGAAGCGGCATATCTCCGCCGAGCGGGCGCATTGGGAACCGGGCGTAAAGACTTGGGTTTTTCAGAACGGTTGGGCGCGCGATATGGACGAGATTCGGATCAAGAAGTTTGAGGCGTTTCAGGTGAAGACGTTCCCGGAAATTGACGAGCAGCCGGACTACTTCCTGATTGAAGAGAAGCAGTACAAGCAGATGAACTTCCAGCAGCTCGACGCCTACATACAGGACTTGCAGCAGAGCGGCTTCGACACGATTCGGCTGCAGGTGCAGTATCACCGGAAGTTCGCGGTGCCGCTGTTTGCCTTTATTTTGGCCGTAATTGCGATCCCGTTTAGCTTTATGGGCGGACGGCGGGGCGCGATGGCGAGCGTGGGCGCCAGCTTCGGGATTGCGATTGCTTACTTCTCGGTCGGCGAGTTGTTTGTCCAGATCGGGAACCTGAACCAGCTTCCGGCGGCCGTAGCGGCATGGAGTCCGGACGCGATATTCCTGCTGGCCGGACTGTACATGATGACGCGGATGCGCTCGTAAGAGTTAGAGCGTTTTCAGGTATTCGACCAGGGCCAGGCGATCGGCTTCGGACAAGGCTGGGCCGACGACTCCGTTGCCTTTGGGGCCGTCCTGGAACCAGTGGCCGGCGTTGCTATTGCCGGGCAGGGCGGGATCGAATTTGGAGAGGCCTTCGGCTTCGGCGGTCTCGTAGCCGACCTTTTCAGGGAGGAACTTTTTGGAGCCGAGCCAGAAGACTTTGGCGGGGCGCTGTTCTTTTGAGGCCAGTAGCTCGTACAGGGAAGGCACGGAGGCGTTGTGCAGATAGGGGCCGGCGGCCCAGATGCCGTTGAGGGGGCGAGCCTTGTAGATGAGGTCGTCGCGGACGGCGGGGATCGAGCCGTCGCGGTAGCCTTGCCAAGCGAGCTTCTCTTCGGCGGAGAGGCCGGCTTGGCGGAAGAAGCGGTCGCGGATGCCTTCGGTGACCAGCTTTAGCCCATCGGAGGCGGAGACGCGGCCCTTGCCGAGGGCCCCGGTGTCGGCGGTCCTCTTCTTGAACTCGGTGGCTTGATTCGGATCGGTTCCGACTTCGTCGATGGGGATATCGCGGAGATCGAGGAATCGTTTGCCGGAGCTGTTGGTGACCCAATAGATGGGCTTCGGGGAGCGGAGATCGGCGATGAGTTCGTCGGTGGGCGGCAGGTGGCAACCCTGGCAGTTCTTCTTATAGAGTTCGGCCCCGCGGGCGGTTTTCGTAGAGTCTATGGGAGGGAAGACCGCGGGCCAGCGCGGGGAGCGAAGACCGGAGTAGGGGTTGTCGCCGCAGAGCAGGTCTTCCAGCTTCTTTAGGCCGGGAAGGTTGACGGAGCTGGCGAACTCTTTGGCATCGGCGCCGTAGAGCTTAGCGGCGGCGCGGACGCCGAGCGCTTCGCCGATGTTGCGGACGAGAGGATCCGAGATGGAGGAGTTGTACTGGACCCAGGTGAACCAGGAGGCGTCCCATATCTGCGGAAACTTGACCGGGGCTTTGGAGACGGCGTAGTTGGCGTCGTTGGCCATGTCGGAGGCGAAGACCTGATTGCCGATGCGGGTGAGGGCGTCGGTGCGGACGAAGCCGGCGTCGTGGGTGTAGATGCCCGCCTTTTCGGTGGCGGCGACTTCGGCTTTGGCGCGGGCCATGAACTTCTCTAAAGCGGCGCGGAGTTCGGTTTTCTGCTCGGGGGTGGCGGTGGGTCCGAGGACGTTTGCTTCGAACTTGCTATAGCGCCAGGGGATGAGTTCGGTGAGGATCAGCGCGACGCCCATGGCCTTTTGGAAGCTGGTGACCTGGATCATGGCGGGGGCGCCTTCGACGCGGATGGAGTACTTGTCGAACCGCATTTCATTGGTATGGCAGGCGGCGCAGTTGAGGCCGACGACGGGGTATTGCTTGCCGGTGTCGGGGTCGGCGAAATCTTCCTGGAGGGCGAAGCCGACGGGGAGGGATTGGGGGTTCAGCTTCGAGGCCGGGCTGGCGAGGAAGCCGAAGCGGCCGAGGTATTCCGGCTGGACAAAGGGCTCGCAGCCGAAGGGGGAGAGGCAGGGCTGCTCGAGGGCCAGGAGCCAGCGATAGGGGACGAGGCGGGTGCCTTGGGCGGTGTGGTGGTACTCGTTGCGCTGGGCTTCGGTCCAGCCTTGATCGAGGAGGACGATTTCGCCGGGCGGTTGATAGGGCGGGGTGGTGACGCGGAGTTTTTGGATGGTGGGATAGGCGGCGACGCCGACCACAATCAACAGGACGAGGGCGATGACGGTTAGCTTCTTGAGCATGTATGGAATCATGTACTTCGGGGCTGGTCGTTGTCAATCCCGGGCGGCGTGGAGGATACGGCGGGAGCCTGAGGCGGGGTCGTTTTGGGCGGCGCTGACGGGGGCGTCGAAGATCATGGTGGTTCGCGTTTCGAGGGTGTATTTGGGCCAAGGGGGGAGACCGGGAGCGTTGGGCGTGCCGCGGCGGGCGAAGGCGGCCCAGGCGCCGGCGAGGTGGCGGGAGAGCGACTCGGCAGCGGGGTAGCGGACGAGGCGCAGGGCGAGGGGGAGTTCGGCGGTGTGGAAGGCGCGGAGGCGGCCATCGAGCATGGGAGTGTTCCAGGCGAAGTGGTACATGAAGACGTCGGCTTGGGCTTGGGCGAGTTTGCGTTCGGCTTGGCGGATGGCTTTGCGACGGGCGTCGCGATCGGTGGCGAAGCGGAACCAGCAGTGGGTGGGGGAGTCGTTGGGGTTCTCGCGGCGGTAGGCGGCGAGGAGGGGGTCGACCTGGTCGGGGGCGACGTTGGCTTGGAGGAGGCGGTCTCGGAGGGCGGCGGCGGTGAGGCTGTGGAGGGCGTCGTCTTTGAGCGCGCCGAGTGAGGTTTCGTCCTTGCAGCAGCCGATGAGGAGCGGGACGCGGGCGGAGGCGGCGGGGGCTTGGGGTTCCCAAGTTTGCTGGGTGATGGTACGGCCGTCGATGACGGGGGTGAGTTGGCTGAGGTTGGCGGCCTTCAGGAGATCGCGGGCCGGGACTTCGCGGAGTTTGGCGGCTTGGTGGGGGGCGAGGCCGAGTTTCGAGAGAAGGGCGCGAGCGGCGACGGAGGCGTCTTCGCGGGTGGCGACCTTAAGGAGGGAGCCGCTTTCGAGGATGGCTTTATGGAACAGACCGATGGCGGCGGGCATGGCGAGGAGCGTGCTGATTTTGGCGGCGCCGCCGGATTCGCCGAAGATGGTGACGTTGGAGGGGTCGCCGCCGAAGTTGGCGATGTTGGCGCGGACCCATTGGAGGGCGGCGATGAGGTCGAGTTGGCCGATGTTGCCGGCGGAGAATTGGGGGTCGAGGTCGCCGAGGAAGAGGTAGCCGAAGGCGTTGATGCGGTGGTTGATGCCGACGAGGACGACGTCCTGTTCGAGGGGGAAGCGGTCGGCAAAGAGGGTGAGATGGGCGGAGCCGGCGACGAAGCCGCCGCCGTGGATATAGACCATGACGGGGCGTTTGCCGCGGGGGGACGGGGTGAGGACGTTGAGGACGAGGCAGGCTTCGCTATCGGGCTGGGGGGCGAGTTCGGCGCGGTCGGCGGAGCCGCGGAAGTATTCGCCGATGGTGGGGCTGAGGAAGATGTTGCCGGGGCCCTGGACGCAGCGGGGGCCGGTTTGGGTGCAGTCGCGGATGCCGGTCCAGGGGGCGGGTTTGGCAGGGGGTTGGAAACGGGCGGAGGTGGCGTATGGGATGCCACGGAAGACGGTGACGCCGTTGGCGGAATGGCCGCGGACCCGGCCGGCGGTGGTTTCGACCGTGTCTGGGCTGGCGGCATGCAGGGCGGTCGAGATTAGCAGATGGCGACGTAACATGGTTGGGTCCGAAGGCTGCCAGTATATGCCGAATGGGCAGAGCTCCGCCTTAGCGGGCGGATTTTCGAGCTGGATCCGATCACGGCACCGATATTTTCTACTAGTAGGGGGGCTCCGGCTGGTCCGAAAAGGCGTTGGTTTCGACGCTGGAGCCGACGGAGCGGGCCAACGGCTTAGCGGGGCGCTCGAAAACCGGTCGCCAGGTGGTGGCGACTTGGCTTCGGTCGGTGGCCGACTCGGTACTTTTCTCGGTGTTTTCTTCGGGTTCGGCTTGGTCAAATTTCTGCATTTCCTCGATCGGGCCCATGTTCGGTCCCTGGTATTCGATCGAGGGCCGAACCGGCGGATTGGGCATCGGGTTGAGCTTCCGGATCAGGCTGAGTTCCTTTAGGCTGGCCTGGATGAGCCGCACGAGATTGGCTTGCTCCCGCTGCAGATGCTGCGGCATTTTGGAATTGAAGGCCAACCGGGTGGCGCTGATCATGTCGACCGCCCCGAGCAGGTGAGGACTGAGACCCGGGTGCTCGATGGTGCGAACGGAATCGAGGCTGCCTTCGAACTCGAGGGTTTGGAGCCAGGAGTTGCGAACCAAGCGCCATTGGGTATCGACAATTCTTTGGACGATGGCGGTCTCCACCGGGTCCCGAGGGGACAGATAGCGCGAGTAGGCGGCGACCATGCGGCGATATTCAGTGGAATCTTCGCCGGAGAGGATGGCAAGCCCAGCGGTATCGGTGAGGTCGACGATGACGGTACGGCTGCCGTTCTTTAGACCGTTGATGCGAGAGTTCATTTTTCCGGATTCCGTATTCGGACCGGTACTGTGCTGTGCATTCTGCCGGTTGATTTCGGCTCGACGGGCTTTGCGAAGTTCTTCTTCGGTGAGGCCGTCGTTTGCGAGTTGGTCGGGCATGATTTGATCTCCAATTGGAAAATAAAAAAGCCCGCTACGCCGGTGGGGCACAGTGGGCTTTTTCTGTATTCAGACTAGCCGGCGATTTGGGCGCATTTCGGACTGCTATTTTTCAAAGTGTTCCAAACAAAGGGAAAATAAATTTCAACGCTCGGAACTGGCGTTGGCTGGGGCGCGTGGGCGCGGTCGAAATCGGCTTTCTGGGCCGCTGGGTCCTGACAGCAGAACCCCTTTCGGCAACTCCGGCCGGGTTCCGTTCCGACTTCGTTTGGGGCTGAGCGGATTTGAGCTTATCGATTCCCTACGCCGACCCGTCTCATCTGATCTTCAGAGCGCGTAGAAGATAGTCCATCTTTTCGAAAGCGTCCCGCATGAGAGCCGCGCGTTCCTCGGGCCCTTGAACGTCCTCAAAATCAGCGACGAACTTCGGCCCGACGTGTTTCACGGTCGCAAATTTGTCGGCGATTTTGCGGAGACCCTCTTGAACCAAGCCATGGTCGATGTGCGGCTGAATCTCCGCGACCAGGGAATCCAGTCCACCCGGATAGTTGGTCAGCGTGAAGTAGATGTCCCAGGCGTCCTTTTCTTTCAGCCGGTCATGCAACGCCATTCCCTTCATGACGAGGAAGGCGGTGATGGACGAGACACGTGTCATTGTCTGATCCGCGTTGCCTCCTGGCAGCGCTCCGTCGTCTGATCCGCGTTGCCTCCCGGCAGTTCACCGCGAATCTCCGTCTCGACGAATAGATCGAACGCAAGATCGCAGCCACGGGCTTTGCGAGCACGGCCGTCCTGCACTTGCTGCGTCCGGTGGGCTTTGCCGGTGCCCTCGTATGCACCCGCCAGGAAATCGACTTGTACTTTGATCGGATTTCCGCTGACAATGACGGTTCGATGAAAGATGAAAGGTTGCCTGTGATCTTGTTCGTAGCCGCGCGCGAGCAGAAGCTTCTGAATCGTCGCGTACCCAGGATCTTGGAGTTTGCGATAGTTGAATGCCAGATCCACGTCGATGCTGCCCACATGCTTCAACGGGTGCGCGGGCAAGATGAGTTGGGGCACCCATCCGCCGACAATAACGAGGTCATCCCGATACTCGCCCAACAATCGGGCCAGTTCAAGCAGCACCGAATGAGCGGCCTCGACGAGATCTCCGGAGTAGTCACGAAATGTTACCGCCATAGGGGTTTGATGACCTCCTCAAGAATCGCAGTCGCCGCTTCTTCGCCGCGACCCTTGATCTGCATCAAGTCCAAGTAGATCTGAATTGGCGAAACGACTAGCGCACCAGCCATTTCGCGAGTCCCAAAGAACACACCTTCGTCATAAGGTTCGATCAGCGTTACGTTCGCACCGGAGCTAACTGGCTTGAGTGCCAATATTTTAGCGATTGTGGCAACGTCGTCCGCGACGTAGACGGTGGCACGCTGATAGCGGACGGCAGGAGCAAGGCGAGCGGCTCCAGAGAAGGCGGTGAAGGCGATCGGTTTCTTTTGCGTACTCGCAAATTCAGAGAGTTTCGCCTCAACCTCTGGAATGGGTTCGATCGAATAGAACTCAGAAGTTGAACTCCGTTGAGGCCGATAGGCCCGCGCCCATTCGGAGAGCAAAGGTAAAACGGCGACTTGGACCGGCCCTGTGGTGCTGCCACCGAGCCCACCGCCATCTTCATTACCGGCCCCAGAACCCGATCCGAATTCATAACCCTGACCTTCGCCTTTGCCGCTACTATTTTGAGAGCCAAGGGCATAGCCCGAGAGCCCAAAACCGGTTGTCCCGGATTCGATCCATTCGCGATCCGTTAGCAGCTTCTTGACACTGGCCACTTGTCCCAGACTCACCTGGGCCGCGTCGGCCAATGCCTGTGTCCGCCACATTCGAGGACCCGAGGCTAGAAGCACGCGCAGAACCCGTTCCGCTTTCGGTGAGTAGAGTGATCGCAAGTCCCGAGTCGCGGCGGTCGGGTTGGGGAACCGTTCCCTCTGAATGAACACCGAATCGAAGGCCAAGCGGCAGTTCCCGGCGAAGTCGAGGTACCCGGCGTTGTACGCTTTGCAGACCTCGGCGGCGGCAGGCGAGATGTACGGCGCGATGAAGACCGGATAGGCGCGCTGGTCTTCATCGCGAATTCGGCCAAGCTCAAGCAGGCCTCCCTCGCAATCCTTGATTGACCGCTGGACTTCACTTCGCAAACCAGGCGTCGCTGGAGCGATATAGGCCTTGCTTGTGCGGGCGTTTGGACGGAGATGATGAAGTCGGCCCTTGTCTGCCTCGGTAAGCGGTCATCAGGCCGCACGGAGGACTGGACGAGAGAGGGCACGTCCCGCAGAACCTCTGTGAGGCTCTCCATGGCCGTTCGAACCAGTCCGGATTCTTTCAGTGTGGAGGCCGTTTTCAGCATTTGCTGAAAACAATTTTTTCACTGAATACCGGTACGGTCAAGGGCAAACCGGGGCGACCGCCGGAGACCTGACGCCGCGAGCTAGCCGAAGCGCCGATCTTGACGCGCTTCATTTTTTCCGGTTTGTTTAAGACAGTTATACGGAATCGAACCACTCTTCGAGCCGGTTCTTCTTTTTGAAGCCAGTTCGCTGGATTCCTGGCCGGGGCCGGGTGTGACTGGATTTGTTCTTGCGTACACAGAGTAAGCACTTCGAAAACCGAAGAGATTGGCTTGCGTGAGTTCCGCGCGAACCTGGCGGGTTCCATCGAAAGCGGCAAACCGCTGGCGATCACTCGTCATGGCGAGACGCTTGGTTTCAATATTCCAGCTCCGGGGAATCGGAGCCGAAAGGCGGAGATCGAAGCCTTGCGGCTTCGGCACTCGCGAAGAATTGACAGCCCTGCTCGCCAAAACTTTACCACCAACCGGCCCCGACTACGCTGCCTCTCCGACGAGCATGGGCTTGTGGCGCTCGGTCTGGCCGCGCGGGCAAAAGGCCACAAGTTCGACTCTTGTCGTTCGCGCCACTTTTCAAAGACTTAGGGGCGTTGGATCCGGCAGCCGGGGGCGGCAAAAGGTCGCTTAACGGAAGCAAAACGGAAGCGAGGAAGCAGGGCCAACAGCACCGCCCGGCGGTGGCAAATCGCATCCTGCAGTGCGGCAGTGCTTTTGCGGTAACGACCGCCGATCGCCCTGAGGTGCCGAATGCCTAACCAGATGGACATGGACGCGCCGGGCTTTATCGCCTGGCGTGAAATAAATAACGAAGATCAAGAATTAGGCGTTTTGAGATGCTCGGATTGCAATGGAGGCAAGACACACCACCGACGGCAATTTAGCAGGCAACCCAAGCGGCAGGCGGCACGGAGTTGTCCTTGTATTTTCCTGCGAGCTGTATCAAGCCTTATCCGAGTTGACCATCTCGCAACATAAAGGGGGGAACGATGCTGGCAGTTCGACGGGCCGGCTACCGACTGGAGGTGAAGTAAGGCAGGGGCCCGCATGCTAAACGCCGCCAAATACAATGCAAACCAGAGCCGAAGAATGAAGCGTTCTTCGGGTTGTCACAACGACGAAATGGTCGGTGCCCGGATCAACTACGCTTCCAGCAATCTATCTTCGGATCGACCGTCTCTCGGCTTCCATTGTGGTCTGTTGTTTTGTCTTTCCGTGCACTCTATCGTATCCGAACAACTAACCCCAGCCTTCCCTCGTCCCCCGCCATGTGCTGACGTGTAAGGGTGAAACAACCCCGCCGTACCCGACAGCAACTCCTCGATTACGCGCAGAAATTCGCCACCAGCGGCCAGTCCCGCGCCGCTTACGCCGCTAGCCTCGGCATCGCCGTCCATACCCTCGACCACTACCGCCGCCAAGTCCGCCCTCGCCAACCACAGCTCCTTGAAATCGACTGGCAGCCCCCCTCTCTCCCTCCTGCCCCCGACTGCGCCATCGTCCTGAGCAATGGCCGCCGCATCGAACTCTCTGCCGCCTGCCTAGCCCATCTCGCCGGCCCCGGAGATCTCCTCCAAAAGCTCCTCTCCGCCGCCGACCCCCACTAACTCATGTTCGGCCTCTCGCCTGCCACCCGCGTCTTCGTCGCCGTCGATCCCATCGATATGCGCAAGGGTTTCAACGGCCTCTTCGGACTCGTCCGCGACTCCCTCGACGAAGATCCGCTCAGCGGCCACCTCTTCCTGTTCACCAATCGCCAACAGACTCGC
>JAPKZA010000315.1 GCA_026394015.1 Acidobacteriota bacterium | reverse complement strand
GGCCGAGGAAGTAGAGGTAGAGTTTTCCGTCAGCGGCGATGAGATAGGGGTCGGCGACGCCGCGTTCGTCCCAGGCACCACGAGGGCCGACGGGGAGAACGAGGCTGTGCTTGGTCCATTGGAGGCCGTCCGGGCTGGTGGCGAGCGAAAGTTGAGGAGGTTCGCCGGCTTGATACCAGTGCAGGAAGCGACCGTTTTGGAAGAGCGTGGTGCCGTTGGCGGCAATGTAGTTCCCTTCCCCGCGCTCCGATTGAGGAGCGAGGATGGGACTGGCCGTGCGGGTCCATTCGATTCCGTTGTTGCTGTGAGCGAGACCGGTGCGCCACTGGCGGCCATCCCAACCGGAGTAGAAGTTCCAAAGTCGGCCCTGGAGAGAAACGATGGAGGGGTTGAGGGTATCGACGCTGTCGAAGGCTCCGGGGGAGCCGCCGGGAAGGACCGGGGCGCCATGATCTTCCCAGACCCAGGTGACGGGACGGTCGGTGCCTTCGGGCGGTGGGAGGGTGAAGTCGCCGTAGCGACCACAGCCAGCCAGAAGCAGAAGGAGCGAAAGGCCGAGCCTCATAAGGGGACGCGGATTTTGAGGGAAGCGCCCTTGCCGGGTTGCGAGTCGAGCATCATTTCGCCGCCGATGATCCTGACGCGACGACGAATGGAGATGGGGCCGAGGCGGAGCAGGTCGAGTTCGTCGAGGGTGTAGGCTCCGCTGAACGGGAAGCCGGTGCCATCGTCTTCAATCGAAAGTTCGAACATGTTGTCTTCTCGCCCGACTCCGACGGTGACGCGAGAGGCTTTGGAGTGCTTTTGTACGTTGTGGAGGGCTTCGCGGACCACCTGGAGAATTTCGAGAGAGGTTTGCGAGTCCGGGGTGGCGCGGGTGTTGCCGCCGACAAAACTGGCGGAGATACCACTTTCCTTTCCGAAGCCTTCGACGAGTTTGCGGAGGGACGGGACGAGGCCGGCGCCGTCGACTTCGACCGGACGCATTCCACGGACAAAGGCGCGGAGTTCAGCCGACTGCATGCGGGTGAGTTCCTGCAGTTGGAGGAGCTCTTCGAGGGCCAGTTTGGGGTCCCGCTCGAGAATTTTGCGGACGACTTCGAGGCGCATTTGGAGGCCGACGAAACTCTGGAGGGGGCCATCATGGAAATCGGCAGCGATGCGCTGGCGTTCGGCTTCGCGGGCGTGTTCGGCTTCGGACCGAAACATGACGGACTGTTTGGCGGCGGCGGAGAGGCGGTCCTGCAGCGCTTTCTTCTGTAGGGCCATAATGATGACGGCCATGCCGGACAGGAGCAGCGACGGCGAGAGGACGACAATTTCGGTGGGCCGAGCGACGAAGAAGAAGCCAAGGGTGACGGCGATAACAATGATGACTTCGCGGGTGGTGTGGAGGAGAGCGGCGACGAGGAGGACGTAAAGATAAAAAAGCGACGTGATGCCGGCGGAATATTCCAGGGGAAGGCCGGCGCAGATGAGCAGGAAGACGGCATCGACCAGCAGGCTGAAGAGGGGATAGTTTCGATCGAGCTTACGCCAGAAGATGGACGCGACCGCGTAGATGGTAAACGCCGCCCACAGGAGAGCAAAGTTTCTGGTGTTTGGATTCGCCGCGGCGAAGGAGAGGCCGAGGCAAAGAAAGCCGAGGACGGCCCGAAACACGGCCAAACTTCGTCGCCAATTCAGGGCGATCGAGACGGGTTCAGCCGCGATGGGCTTATCAAGATGGGGAAAAGACAAGGGGAGAGTTCCGTCAGATTATGGACGGCGATACAAGTATAACGTGTGGCTCCGGCCCTCTCCGTCGTCGTCGATCGAGACCTCTTTTTCCGGGGTCCAACCGCCGACAGTAAAATCGTGGGCGACGATACGGGCACCCTTTTTCAGCTGCTTTTCGAGTAGCGGCCGGACTTTTTCGTTCGACACGGGGAGCAGGTAGACGGTGATGACGTCCGCCGAGGTGTAGTCCTGTTCGAGCAGATCGCCGTGGATGATTTTGGCCCGATCGGCGAGGCCAAGTCGTTTGATGCGGTCGGAGCTTTGTTGATAAAGATCCTTGTCGAACTCGACACCGACGGCGTTGGCACCGAATTTCTCAGCGGCAATAATTACGATGCGGCCGTCGCCGCTGCCGAGATCAAAGACTTTCTCCCCCTTTTTTACGTTGCCGAGTTGGAGCATCTTTTCGACGATCAGTTCTGGCGTGGGGTAGTAGGGAGCGAGCTTAGGGGTTTTCTTTTCGGCCGGCGTTTGGCCGAGGAGAAGGAAAGGGACGAGAAAGAGAAGGTAGCGCATTCGATATTCCTTACGGCTCGAGGTGTAGACGCACGCGATTGCTCAAAAAGTTGCCGGCTTCGACGACAAATTCGGATGGTCCGCGATTGACGATGGCGGGGAGGCGGACTTCGACGAGGTAAAAGCCGATATAACCAGGCGCTAGCGTGGCGCGGATGACTTCCAGGGGAGTGCCATCGAGAAATGCTTTGACGTCGGCGATGACGCGGGGTTGATTTTCGAGAGGGGCAGGTTGGCCGGCGGGCCAATCCGGGGAGACGCGGCCGAGGCCGCTGAGTAGAAGTTGGACCGCAGCTCCGGCGCGCGCGGGGTTTTGGGCGTCGAGCAGAACACCCGTTTCCCCGTCGAGAGCGAGCGGGGAGCCATCGGGGTCAATGAAGATGGCGGGGGAAGAAGGCTGGAGCGGTAGGCCGAGAGAGATGCGCTGGTTAGCAGCAAGGAAGGACAGGGAGACCCCCGTTCCGGTCAAATCATACGGCAGTTGGATATGGGTTTCGCTGGCGGTGGAGGGCAGAACGGAGGCGGGGCGATCGCCGGCTCGGACATCGGAGACACGGGCGCCGAGGATACTCAAGAGCGCCCCCGGAGCGGCCGGGCGAACCGCGTAGTCGGCGGCATGGACGACGCGGAGGTCTCGGCTACGGGCGCACCCAGGACGGGGCCAGCAGGTCGGCTTGGTAAAGGCCACCGAGCGTGGCGACATAAACGGCGTTGGCGGCGAAATCCGCAGCGACGCCAAAGGCGGAGATTTCGGGAAGGTTCGCGGTAACATTGTCCCAATAGAGGCCGCCGTTCAAGGTTCGGAGGACGGCGGGAGCGGCGGTGGATTGGTCCGCGGCGCGGCGGCTAAGCACGACGAGGGCGCGGCGCGGATCGCGTTCGTCGACGGTGATCGCTTCGACGGCGGCACCTGGATTGAAGGTCGGCACGGTCCAATCGGCCCCGCGATTCATGGAGATCCAGAGACGGCCGTCGGCCGCACCGGCGTAAACCCAGTCGCCTTGGATTTGGAGGACGGTGACCACGGCGTTAAAGCGGCGACTGGCGGCAAGCAGGGCTGCATTGGGAGGCGGGACAGCGGAGGGGCGCCACGCTGTGCGCTCTCCCGGTTGCCATTCGAACGCCGCGGCGACGGCAGGTTGCGGGGAGAGGAAGCTGATGCGAGCGCCCTGGCCGCCGCGAGGCAACGACAGAATTCGCCGGACGGGGAGGTGGGGCAGAGCGGCGTTGCAACTCGACCAAGTGCGGCCCCCATCGGCCGAGCGCCAGACTCCGGTGCCGGCGGCGACGGCGATCTCGTTGGGATCGTTTGGAGAGACGGCGAGATCGGCGACCGGAGCGCCCAGCAGCGAGCTTTGTTTCCATTGCGTAAGATTGGCCCAGGTCCGACCGCCATCTTCCGAGCGCCAGACGTGTTGGCCAGCCGCGTAGACGACGCCGCGGGCGGAGGTGGCGCGGAGGGCGGCATCCGGTTCCGGGAGGCGATCCGGGATCGGGGGCGGAGGAGCGGAGGCCGGGGGATTGGAACGCTCGAGAGACCACGTTTCGAAGTCGCCGGTAGAGTACCACTGCCCGGCACCCGCGCGGGCAAAGAGCCGGGAATCACCGGAGCGGAACTGAACCCGGTCCATGGGGCCGGTTGCCAAGCCGGAGAGTTGGAGATCCAGCGCGGCGTTGCCAAGCCGACGCCATTGCGCAGGGGCGTAGCTGGCAGAGGCCAGTAGCGCGAGGGCGAAAATCAGAAGGGAACGCATAGGGGGAGCGAGGATGTTGCCGACCGACCCAGTACCTGGGTCTATTTTACCCATATCTATCGGACGAACTGCACGAAACCTATTGACCTACAAGGCATTTTCCTAAGACGTACCGAATGGGTACTCCAGTTGCATTGCAATTGACGTGCTAACAGGAAATGGGTCCTGTTGGTGATACAATTCAGGAGGCGCTCCAGCTTTTTCGGCGTAACGCTTGCATGTCGCACACTATCCTACAACTGATGTTTCGGTTCACTCTAGCCTCGGCTTTGAGCGCAGTTGTTGTGTTTGCGCAGGCTCCATCACTGTTTCCTGGCGAGCAGGAACGTTTGGCGAAAACGTTGCAGATGACCGGGCAGGTATCGGTCTTGCGGGACAGCAACCCTTGGGCGTTGAAAGTCGGCGACTGGGTAAACCTGCGGCAAACGATTGTGACTGGCGCGGATGGCTTTGCGGTTTTCCAGGTTAGCGACGGCAGCACGTTTGAAGTTTACCCGAATTCGCGGGTGGTCTTCCGGAACAACGCTGGCGGTTGGAAGGATCTGCTGGACCTCCATCTGGGTCGGGTCAAAGTATATATTCAGAAATTTGGCGGCCAACCGAACCCGAATCGGGTGACCACGCCGACGGCCGTTATCTCGGTGCGAGGTACGGTTTTTGACGTACAGATCGAGGACGAAGACGCGACGACTTTGGTGACCGTGGACGAAGGGCAAGTGGCTGTACGCCACTCCTTGTTGCCGCCGAGCGAACCGAAGCTTTTGAACGCCGGCGAATACGTCCGGGTTTACAAGAACCAACCGTTGGCCCAAAAAGCGTTTGACAAAGGCGGAGCCCTGAAGCGGACGCTGCAGGCGGCAACGGACGCTTACTACAACGTGATGATGCGGATGCCCCGCGGCGGCAACTCGCCAACCAGCGTCCCCGGTGGCGGTGGTCGTCCGGCAGATACCGAAGCGACACCTCCTCCTCCCCCGCCCCCTCCTCCCCCGCCTCCGCTGTAGACTGAAGGCGTGAGAATATTCGGCGTGTTTCGACTACTGTTTGTATTGGGAGCGGGAGCAGTTGGGGCTCTGGCGCAGGTGCCGGCCGCGGGATTGCCTCCGGAGTGGGAGACGAGAAAGCAGTTGAGCGCGATGGTGGCGAACGCCAATCGGCTGGACCCGATTCTGGCGCAATTGCATCCAGAAGCCTGGAAAGAAGCAGGCGCTCCGGACGCCTACGTGCAGCAGTTGCAGAGCACGAGGCGAGCGCTGCAATTTCTACAAGTGTCGGCCGACCGTCTGTCGAAAGATCCGAATCGAGTGACCTACGCGATGGATACGTACTTCCGCCTCCAGACCATGGAGCAGATGTTGGGGTCCCTGGCTACCGGCGTGAGGCGGTATCAGAATCCGGCGATCGGTGATTTGCTTTCTGGAATCGCCAACGAGAACGCGGCGAACCGGGAGTTTCTGGAGCAGTATTTGAAGGACTTGGCAGCGGTCCGGGAAGCCGAGATTCAAATCGCGGATGCCGAAGCGCAGCGTTGTCGAGGGATCTTGAGCAAGCAGCCCCCGGTGATCCAGAAACGCTCGGTGACGCCGCCGAAGCAGGAGAAGCAATGAATCCACCAGTAGCCTTGACGTTTCGCTGCAGCATTTGCGAGGAGCCTTCGCGAGATCTGTGCGTGTGGTGCACCAAAGACGCCTGCGAATTGCATCGGTGCCAAAAGTGTTTGCGCTGTAGCGACTGTTGCCAGTGCGATGTGCCGCTGGAACGTAACCGCACGAAGGGCAGCTAGGCGGGAGATCAGCGCAGTCGCCGTACCCGATTGGCCTCGGAGTCGCCGATGTACACGACTCCTTTCTTGTCGACGAAGACGCCGTGCGGGCGCTTCATCTTGCATTCGAGCGGACTCGTTTCCGGGCCGTCACCCGGGGCTCCGGTTCCGGCGACGGTCTCGATCATGCCGCTCTTGAGATCCACGCGGCGAATGGTATGGCTTTCGGTATCCGCCAAATAAACGCCCCCATCCTTCGACCAGGAGATTCCTTTGGGACCGCTCAGCTTGGCCGACTTCGCGGGCTCTGGACCGACAGCATATCCCTTCTCGCCCGTCCCCGCCAAATGGACCAGTTTTCGCGCCGTCATGTCGATGCGGAACACCTTGTTCCCTTCCCTCAGCGCCAAGTAAGCGTTCCCCTTGGCATCAAAGTCGAGAGCGCGCGGGCCCCACAAGGGAGTCCCCTGCAGCGGCGCTCCATCCGGGGTGGGTTTCTTCTCACCGGTACCGGCCCAGGTCATGATCATGCCGGTTTTCATGTCGACAACGCGAATTCGATTATTCTGGATATCGCAAATGAGCAGGTTCCCGGCGGGGTCAAACTGAATGCTGTGGGGCTGGTTCAGCAGGGCTGCTTTCGCCGGGCCGCCGTCGCCCGCGAAGCCCGCCTGGCCGGTGCCCGCGACCGTTGAGATGATCCCTGTCTTGGCATCCACTCGCCGGACTACGTGGTTCTTCATCTCGACAAAAAACATGTGGCCGGCTTTGTCGAAGCGGACTTCGTAAGGCTCATTGAGAGACGCCGCGGTCGCCGGGCCGCCGTCGCCTGAGTAGCCCTTCCGCGCATTGCCCGCCACCGTCGAAAGCTTGCCGGACTTTAGGTCCAGACGACGAACGACGTGATTGTCGATTTCACAAATATAGAGCGCACCGTCGGGCCCGATCGCAATCCCATACGGGTTGCTGACTTGGTCCGCGGCGTAGCCGGCCTTGCCATTTCCGGCGATCGTCTCAATCTTCTTCTCAGCCGCCGAAAGGAAAGCCGAACAAAGGAAACAGATCAGAAATCCTAGTCTCATCGGAGACGAGTCTAACATGGGACGGCCTCGGCGACCACACCGCCGAGTTACTGGCCTGGAACAGAGCCACGACCGGCACCCCCACGGCGGCAGCCAGATGGCTGATCCCGCTATCGTTTCCGATATACCCGCGGGCTCCGGCGAGCCATTGACCGAGCGCGAACAGATCCGCGAATCGATGCGCTTCCGGCAGTTCCTCCTCCGGTCCGGCGGTCCATTCCACCGGGATGGGCAGCGCCGCGGCCAACGCCCGAAACCGCGGCAGCGGCCAGTTCTTTTTCGCCGAACCGGAGAAGGGATGGATGACGACACTGCCGCGCGGCGTCACCAGGCCGAGGTCGATCCGCGGCACCAGGCCCATTGGCGCGCCGACTTGCGCGGCGAAGAAATCGACGGCGGGAAGGGTCGCGTCCATGGGCAGAGCCGGAAAAAAAGTAAACGGCAGCCCTCGCACGGCGGCGCGAAATTCGTCATGGCGACTGCCGTACCAGGAGACGATCCGGTCAAACTCGGCTAAGCGGGCAAGGGTGCGTGGCGGGGCCTGAATCGCCACCATATCCAGGCCGGTCGAGGCTATACTTTCGACTCGATCCGCAAACCGGACGAGCGGCTTGACGGCGCTGGGCACCCAGACTTCGGTGTACTCGGAGCGCAAATGCTCCAGGGCCGGGAGGCTGACGATGCAATCGCCAATGGCCCCCGGCCGGATCAGCAGCGTCTTCAGCGCAAATCCACCGCGATGCGAACATCCACCGTCTTCGGCGGAAAGCACATGGTTTCTGAGCAAGCCTGATAGCGAAGCTTGCCGCCGGCCATGGCGAGCCCCGGGGCGGTGCCGGGCTGAGCTCTCAGCGTCACGCCGATTTGGAAGGCACCGGAGTAGACGTTGAGCGGCTGGTCGGAGAAGGAGTATTTTTCGTTCTTGCCGGCCGGGTAGTCGATCTTCACGACGTCAAAGCCGCCCTTATCGATCGTGAGCTTCAGGGGGATCAACAGTTCGTCGTTCGGCTTGTTCGTATTGGCGTGGAGACCGGGCTTCAGTTGTACGTTGAGTTTAGCCACGAAGGGTTCCGCCTTCTTCGCGGTCACCGGTTGGGTGCTCACGGTCAACAGATCCGTCTGAGCGGCCAATAGCGCCGGGACCAGGAACAGAAGCCTACTTAGCGGCGGCAAGAAGTTGCTCGATATCTTTGACATAATCCCCTTTGCTGACCAAGCCGATGTGGACGGCGGCCACGCGGCCTTCCCGATCGATCAGATAGGTTGTCGGGAGCGAATCGACCCCGCCATACTTCAGGGCGGTCTGTTCGTCGCCGATGGTCATCCTGTAATTGATGCCGGTTTTGGCCATGTGCGGTTTCACGACGGCCCAACCATCGTCATCCATAGAGACACCGATGACGGCGAAGCCTTTATCGCGATAGGTCTTTTCGAATTCGATGAACCAGGGAATTTCGATTTTGCAGGGCCCGCACCAGGTGGCCCAGAAGTTGAGCAGGACCACTTTGCCCTTGTAGTCGGCCAGGACGAGCGGCTTACCGTCAGCGTCCTTCAGGCTGAACGGGGCGGCCATTTTGCGGGCGCTCACCGGCTTGACGGCGGCGCGAACCGTGTCGGGAAAACTGCCGCAGCTCGTCAAAAGACCCAACAAACCAACTCCAATGAGGATAGACCGATACAAAGTGCAATACTCCTAATTTCAATTATATAGATAACGGACGGGCTTCCAGCGTTGCAGCGAACCAAGAATGTCGCCGAGCGAGAAAGCGGGCCGCCAGGGTTACCTGACCGCGGTCCGCGTAGATCGCGGCTGCCGAATCACAAAACGCCTCGCAGACGTATTCGCGCCAGCGGCGCGTTCTGTTACGGCGGTCTTCGGTTGTCAGCAACTCTTTTCTCCACTCGGCGGACCATCCGGCTTCGCCGCGGGCGCGTTCGGCGGCCAGCAGCGATTCCCAGGCCCATCGGGTGGGGTTGCCGAGGCGCCACCAGACGAAGTGAAACAGCTCATGGACGGTGACCCGCCGCAGTTCGGATCCGGCGAGCGCGGCGTCCAGGACTACGCGTCTCTCCCGGAGGTAGGCCGAGGCATCCACCTTCGTCGCGCCGGCATAAAGGGCCACCTGCAAGGCGAACGTGATGGGTTCGCCGCACAGCTTGGGAAGTCGACTATTCGATAACCATGGGGCCGAAGACCGGGGTTCCCATATCGAGTTCGTCATTGAGATTCACATACGGATCGCGCCCGACGCCGTATCGCAGCGTGGCACCATCCGGCAATTTGGCCGGGCCGATATGCAGGACGACCGAGTTCCCATCGGCCGGGTCTATCTGTTGTTTGAAAACGATCGGCAACGGATTGCCGTCGGCCCCACAGATGGCGAACCCGTTCAGCCGCCCCGTGGTGACCAGCTTGCCGTTCACTTCAGCGAACAGAACCCGGACGACGCTGCCGTCACGTTTGGCGCTGACCGGGCGGGGGCCGCGCTTATACGGCTGGTATTTCTTGGCGTCCGGATAGAGGTCGTGGGTGACCATGTCGGCCAAGCGGCGGCCGAGGCGCTTCAAATCCGGGGTGCTGACATGGATGCCATCGTCGAGGGAGAGGTCCGCGGTCGGAACCATGCCGACCCGGGGCACCTTCGTTTCGAGCTTCCGCTCAATCTCCTGGACGGCGTTCCATTCGTTTTGATTGGTATTGTTGACGTGGCGTCCGATCTGCACGTAGTAGAAGGGTAGTTCCGGCTGTGAGAAATCCTGCCGGAAGGACGCGATGAGCTTTTCCATTTTCGCCGCGTACTCGGGCATAGCCTTGGGGCTAGCGTCGGATTCGCCCTGGTACCAGAGAATGCCTTTCACCTGCCCGCCGACGGCGATGAAGCGGCGCAGCGTGGCGCCGTAGAGGGAATCGCCTTGCTTATCTTTCAGTTCGGGGCTCCACTGATCCATACTGGTGCCGCCGTGGGCGCAGGGGACAAGGCCGATGGGGATTCCGGTGCGGGTGAGAATCTCTTTCGCGAAGGGGAGGCCGAGGCCGGCGCCTTTCTTGCGATTGGCCATCCACTGTTCGAGGTCCTGGCCGGTCACCTTCTCGGGCTGACCGTCTTTATTCTTGCGCCAGTGGACGCGGTCGGTGGCGTCGACCAAGCGGTGCAGGGGCTCCGTGGCCTGGGTCCAACGGTCGGTCTGGTCGAAGCTGCGGACGCGATCTTCGGGGCCTTGTACATCGACCAGGTCGCCGACGCCTTCCATGTTCGATTGGCCCGCCAGGATCCATAGATCGCCGATGTAGAGATCCTTGATGACTTCCGGGGTTCCCGCGACGATCCGCACTTCGAGCGAGTATGGGCCGCCCTGGGGCACACCTTTCAGCTCGCCCTCCCACTTCGTGGTTTTAACGCGTTCGAGCGGTTTCCAATCGAAGCCAGGCAGCGGCCCTTCGGCGTTCAGGACGCGGGCTTCGACGAATTTGTTCACTGCGCGTTGCGCCGTTCCGGCCAGTTTGATATTGACTCGCCCGTCGGCACCCCGCTGTAACACTTGTCCCGGGGCGGGACCGATGTTGATTTTCAGATCTTGCGCGAAGAGCGCGCCGGTGAGAAGGAAAAGGCAGCCGAACCGAGCCATCATGTAACAGAGTCTATCACTCAAGACGCCCATGTTAGATTGGGAGCCTCTATGTTTCGTCGTGATTTCTTAACCACCCTGAGCGCGGCTACCGCCGCCTCCGCCGCGATGCCCGGCCCGATCCCGCTGGGCATCAACACGTACTGCCTGCGCTCGCTGCGGTGGACGGATGCGCAGTTGCTCGACTACTGCGCGGCCCAGCGGCTGGACGCTATTTTTCTGCAGGATTCGGCCGATCCCGGACGGTACGAACCCGCCCACTGGAAATGGGTGCGGCAGCGGGCGAAGGAGTTGAGCCTGCATCTGGAAACCGGTGGCGGGACGATTCTGCCGAAGACGCCGGCGGGTTTAGCGGACGAGATCACGAAGTTGAAGCGAGAGATTATGCGGGGTGCCGCGATGGGTTCCCCGATCGTTCGGGCACTGCTGGCGAGCGACCGGGAGCATTTGCCGCCGGGCTCGATTGAGCAGCACACCGAAACCGCGCTGACGATTTTCAAGGCCGTGAAGAGCCAGTTGAAAGACGCGGGGATGAAGATTGGCCTGGAGTTCCACAAAGACCTGCAAGGGTGGGAGATGAAGCGGTTGATCGAGGCCGCCGGGACCGACACCGTGGGTAGCTATCTCGACACCGGCAACCCGGTGTTCGTGATGGAAGATCCGCTGCAATCGGTGGAGACGCTGGCCCCGTTGGCGGTGACGGTACACTTGCGGGACTCGGTGGTGTATGAGCATCCCAAGGGAATCGCGGTGCAGTGGGTCCCTTTGGGCGAGGGTAACGTCGATTTTGTAAAGGTGGTGGCGCGGGTGCGGGAGTTGGCGACGGGGGTACACCTCTATGTGAAGCCGATCACGGGGCGACCGCCGCAGGTGCTTCCAATTTTCGACCCGAAGTTTTGGGAGCTGTACCCGGAGGCCAAGGCGAAGGACTTCGCCCGGTTCCTGGCGCTGGCCAAGCGGGGCGGGCCTTACGAGGGGCACGTGGTGACGGAAGATTTGTATGGCCAACCGGTGGCCCCGCAGTTCCTGGCGGCGGTGCAGTATCAGCAGCGGGACCATGTGGAGCGGGGCGTCGCGTATGCACGCAAGACGCTCGGCCTGGGGATTCGTCACAAGGAATCGAGGTAGGCGTAGTAGCGAGCGAGGAAGTTGGCGGCGGCATTGTCGGGCGGCGAGACGTAGTCTCGAAAGCGCTCGTTGTCGCCGAGGGCGGCGCGCAGATCTTTCCACAGCGCGGGCCAATCGAGGCGGCCGGCGCTGCGCAAAAGGTGACGGTTCATCGTTTTCAGAAACGGGTCGTTCACCTCTTTCGTGCCAATGCCGCGGGTGGCGACGATCTGGGCGAGAGGCGCGGCGTCGACGATATCGGCGAGGACTTGGGTGCCCCGGCAACTGCCGAGAAAGATCAGCTTGGCGGAGCGCGGGATGAGCGGCAGGGTGCGGGGGACATGGTAGTCGTGACCGCGATGGACGAGGACTTCCGGGGGGCGCGGGAGCAACGTTTCGACGAGGCGGCGGCGGTCCTCGGCGTCCTGGGTGCGATCCGGAAATTTGACGATGTCCATGGGGACGTTTGCGACGATGGTGATGGCTTTGCTCGTTGCCTGCACGACGCCGTCGGCTTCCTTCCATTGCCATGCGGGATCGAAGGCATAAGAAGCGCGGAAGCTTTCGTAGGATTCGACGCCGTCATCGTCATTGGGGAAGACGAAGCGTTCCAAGATGGAGGGGCCCAGGACGAGCGGGCCGACGGCGGAGTGCGCCGAAAGTAAGCGGGCGAAGATCGAGTCGCCAAGGGCCGGCCGGTAGGCGGTAGCGCCCAGGATGGTAGCCGCGTCGAGCGCTTCGGGAAGGGTGTTCACGCCTCGGCAGGCTTTGTCGATAAGAGGTCGCTGGTCGAAGCGAGCGAACCGGTCAAGATGGGCGGCGAGGGCCATCACGCGACGGAGGAGGGGGGCGGGGAGCGCCGCGGGGTCGCCTTGCGTCAGGAGTGCGGGAACGAGTTCTACTTCGTTTTCGGCGTGGGCGAGAGCGGCGAGGGTCAGGCGCTGGGGGCCGGTAAGGGGGCCGAGCGGGGCGAGGCCGGACTGATGGAGGACGCGGAAAAAGTCGGCGGCTTCGGAGGCGGCGGCGCGATGCCAGTAGGGGGAGGGGTCTTCGCGATAGGCGTCGAGGAGAGCGGCTAGTCGGGAGTCCCCGGGAGGGCGATTTTTGCTGGCGAAGGCGGCGGTGGCGGGGTCACGAAACGCGACGAGTTCGGCGAGGGCTGGCAGACGTTGGGCGAGCAGGGCGGCTTCGGTAGGGGCTTCGGCGATGGCGGCTTGAACGATCGCCCGACCGTAAGGGAAACGAAGGCAGGTATCGACTTCGCGGAGGGCGGCTTCCGGCTGACGACGGGCGGCGCGTTCGAGCAGTTGGCGGCCCTGGGCATCGGGGAGGGCGTAGGCTTGTTCGAGGGCGAGAGTGAAGGGGAGATCGGCGAGCCAGTCGCGTTGCAGGACCGAGCCGATGCGGCGATGGGCGGCCGGCGGATCCTTCGAAGCCAGCGCCATAAAGGCCTCGCGCTGCACTCGATCGCGCCACGGGGCGGCGCGGAGTTCAGGCGCACGATCAAAGGCCACGTCGGGCTGTAAGGCAACCAGGCGCAACAGGGTGTCGAGAA
Source organism: Acidobacteriota bacterium (assembly GCA_026394015.1). GTDB lineage: Bacteria > Acidobacteriota > Terriglobia > Bryobacterales > Bryobacteraceae. The sequence continues at coordinate 148 of JAPKZA010000315.1, read as the reverse complement.
GTACGGCGGCAAGCAGAAGCATTCCCTTCTTCGAGTGTAGTATCCTCCCAGCAATGATTGACCCCAAGCGCATTGAAAAGTTCCGGGTGAAACCGGGGAAGAAGGTCCGGCTGAAGGATCATAATCCGGGTTGGCAGCCCGAGGGCAA
>JAPKZA010000419.1:10119-20235 GCA_026394015.1 Acidobacteriota bacterium | reverse complement strand
AATACCTGGATGGCGGCATTTGCGAAAAAGCGGGGATTCACCTACCTGAACTACTACGATTCGATGGTGGATTCCGGTGGCTTTTTGAAGGCCGAATTGGCCGATGACGGGCTGCATCCGAACTCGGCGGGCTACCGGGTGATGGCTCCGCTGGCGCAGGCGGCCATTGATGAAACGGTGGTCGCAACGATTTCGCAACAGAAGAGCGGGAAGAAACGTCAAAAGTGATTATGCGGTTACTCGTCTTTTTTCTGGCGGTCGGGCTGGCGGCGCAGACGCGGCTTTCGGTGGAACAGTTGCGTGGATTCTTGAAGTCATCGGTGGAGCTGCACCAGCCGGATAAGACGGTGGCGGCGTATCTGAAAAAGACCAAGCTGACGAATAAGCTTTCGCCGCGGCAGTTTGAAGATTTTATTGCGATGGGCGTGGGGCCGATGACGGTGGAGGTGCTGCGGGACCTGATGGTGGCGACGAAAGAGTTGCCGGCGGCGACCCCGGTGGGCGCGCCGAAGCCGGCCGCGGTTTTCATTCCGCCGCCGGAAGCCGAAGAGCAGAAGCGGGTGATTGGCGAGGCCCGGTCGTATGCCATGGGATATTCCAAGGGATTGCCGGACTTTCTGTGCATGCAGGTTACGCGGCGCTACATTGATCCTTCGGGGCTCGGCTTTTTCGGGCAACTCGACGTGATCAACGCCCGGCTAAGTTACTTCGACCAGAAGGAAGACTACAAAGTGGTGAGCGTGAATGGCCGCAGCGTGGATACGCCGATGCAGCGTCTGGGCGGGGCCACTTCGTCGGGGGAGTTCGGCTCGATGATGAGGCAGCTTTTCGAACCGGACACCATGACGCGTTTTGAATGGCTGCGCTGGGCGACCTTGCGGGGTAAGCGCAATCACGTGTTTCAGTATTATGTCGCGCAGCCGAACTCGCACTGGACGATTAACTATCAGGACAAGCAGCAAGTTACTCCGGGTTACCGTGGGCTGGTTTTCGTGGAGCGCGATACGCTGACCGTGACGCGTTTGACCCTGGACGCCGATATCCCGGCCGACTTTCCGGTGCAGGAAGCCCAGACGATTCTCGATTACGACATGACGGACATCAACGGCAAAGGGTTTATGCTGCCGTTGAAGGCCGAAGTGCGGATGCGGGAAGGCAAACATTTAGTAAAAAACGAAGTGGAGTTCCGGATGTATCGCAAGTTCGGCACCGATTCGACGATCACGTTTGACACTCCGGACCCGTTGCCGGAGACGGCGACCAAGGAAACGGCACCGGTTAAGCCATGAATTTCAAAGCGGAACTAGTGGCCTGTTTCGGCCAACCGGTGGCGGAGAACCCGACCGGGGTGATGCAGGAGGCGGCGTTTGCGGCGGCGGGGTTGAACTGGCGGTATCTGACGATTGAAGTGGCCCCGGAGGGTTTGGGCGACGCCGTACGCGGGGCGCGGGCGATGGGATGGCGGGGGTTCAACTGCACGATTCCGCATAAGGTGGCGGTGATTCCGTTTCTCGACGAGTTGTCGCGGGAGGCGCGGATCATTGGTGCGGTGAATACGGTGCGGCGCGAGGGGAATCGGCTGATCGGGGAGAACACGGACGGACGGGGGTTTATGCGTGGTCTGCGGCAGGACGCCGGCATGGACCCGAAGGGCAAGCGGGTGGTGCTGCTTGGGGCCGGAGGGGCGGCGCGGGCGATTGCAACGGAGTTGCTGCTGGCCGGGGTGGAGGATCTCGTGGTGGTGAACCGGTCGAGCGAGCGGGCGGCACCGATGGTGGAGGATTTGAAGCAGCACGGGCCGATTCGGTTTGTCCCGTGGGGCGTGTCGTATGAGGTGTCTCCGGAGACGGATTTACTCGTGAACGCGACGTCGCTGGGGCTGTATCCGAACGTGGACTGGATGCCGGATGTCGACCTGAGCCGGGCCCGTTGCCTGGTGGCCGATGCCGTGTTTAATCCGCCGGTGACGAAGTTTTTAGCGGCGGCGCAGGCTCAGGGGTTGCGGACGCTCGATGGGTTGACGATGCTCGTCTATCAGGGAGTGATTGGATTTGAGATGTGGACCGGGGCAAAACCGGACGAAGCGGTGATGAAGCTAACGCTGCTGGCAGCGATGGTAAAATGAAATGGCAATGGATTCGCGACGTAATTTTATCAGCAAGGTAGCGACCGGGCTAGCGAGCGGGGTTTCCGTGCTCGGAGCCAACGACCGGGTTCGGGTGGGCATCATCGGGGCCGGGGCTCGCGGGATGGAGATCGTCCACGCCGCGATGGCTGCTCCGAACGTGGAGATGACCGCTTTCTCCGATATCTACACCGCTCGCCTGGAGGCAGGCAAGCAGTTGGTGCCGGGTGCGAAGACGTATCTCGATTACCGCTACATGCTCGAAGATAAGAACATCGATGCGGTATTGATCGCGACGCCGCAGCATCTGCATTGCGAGCATTTCACCGCCGCGCTCGACGCGGGGAAGCACGTCTACCAAGAGAAGACGATGGCGTTTACGGTGGACCACGCCAAGCGCATGCGGGCGGCCCATCAGAAGCATAAGAAGTTAGCGGTAACGGTTGGGCATCAGCATGTATCGACCGGCATGGTGGAAGACGCGCGGACGTGGATGGGGCAGAACGCGATCGGCAAGGTGACCATGATCGCTGCCGACATGTTCCGCAATACCCCGGCGGGGAAGCCGCAGTGGTCGCGTCCGGTGTATCCGGATATGACGCCGGAGAACATCCTGTGGAACCAGTTTCAAGGGGAAGGGCCCAAGCGCGATTTTGACGCGAACCGGTACGCGAATTGGCGTTTTTATTGGGATTATTCGGGCGGCAACGTGTACGAGAACATGTGCCATCAGCTATCGATCTGGTACAAGGTTTTGAACCTGCAGATTCCGAAAGCGGTGACGATGACCGGCGGGATTTATCTTTGGAAAGACGGGCGCGAAGTGCCGGACACGATGACCGTGAGCATGGAGCATCCGGAGGATTTGATCTTCAGTTGGATCTCCGGCTTCGGCAACGGGCAGCGGGGTTTTGCCGAAGACGTGCTGGGGACCGACGGTACGATTCGACGGGCGCAGCAGATCCGTTACTTGCCCGAAAAGGTGAACAGACCGCAGGGTAAAGAGATGATGGGGTTGACCAAGACCACGCCGAATGCGCACATGCTGAACTTTTTCGATGCGGTGCGGGGCGTGGCCGAACCGGCCTGCCCGGTGGAGTTGGGCTTCCGCATTTCGATTGCTTGCCGGATGGCGGTGGAGAGCTATCGCGAGGGCCGGACGATGCGTTGGGACCCGGTGAAAGAAGAGATCGTATAGTCAGGTTCAGGCTCGGGAGCAAGAATTGCACGCACAGATTGGAATCATAGGGGGAAGCGGGCTGTATAACATGCCCGGCTTCACCGAGAAGCAGGAAGTTACTCTGGAGACCCCGTTCGGGGCACCGTCCGATGCCTACATCGTGGGCAAATTGGGCGGTCGGGACGTCGCGTTTTTACCGCGACATGGCCGGGGCCATCGGCTGACGCCGTCGGAGCTGAACTACCGGGCGAACATCATGGGGATGAAGCAACTCGGAGTTGAGCACATCATTTCGCTCAGCGCCGTGGGCTCGATGAAACACGAGCATCATCCGACCGAGTTCGTGATCCCGGATCAATTTTTTGACCGGACCAGTGGCCGTGCGTCTACCTTCTTTGGCGAAGGAATCGTGGCCCATATCTCCTTTGCCGATCCGATCTGCGGGGAACTAGCCAAGGTTGTGCACGGCGCGGCGTATCACGCCGGAATTACCGCCAAATTAGGCGGCACTTATCTTTGCATGGAGGGTCCGGCGTTTTCGACGCGGGCGGAGAGTAACGTCTATCGGTCCTGGGGCATGGATGTCATCGGGATGACGAACCTGCAGGAAGCGAAGTTAGCGCGGGAAGCCGAGATCTGCTACACGACGGTGGCGATGGTGACCGATTTCGATTGCTGGCATGAAGAGCACGAAGCGGTAACGGTTGACGAAATCATCAAGGTTCTGCACCAGAACGCCGAAAACGCGGCGAAGTTGGTGGCGGCGGCAGTGGCGGCGATGCCCGAGAAGATCGTTTGCAAGTGCCACTCGGCGCTGCAGCACGCGATCATCACAGACCGAAGCGTTTGGCCTGAGGCTACCAAGAAGAAGTTGGAGCTCCTCGTTGGCAAGTACTCCGCTTGATGCGTTAGAGTATTGCGTCCGGGGCCAGCGGGTGCCGGACGCGATACTCGATACTCTAGCGGCCGAGGCCGAGAGTGAGTCGGGGACCCGGGCGCTGTTCCGGGAGTTGATTGAACCGCTGTCGGATTCGTTCGATCCGCGACTGTCCGAGGCGTACGCCGACACCTTTGCGCGGCTGCTGGAACGCGTTGCGCCGGAGTTGAAAGCGGAGGCTTTGCTGCGGCGCTACCGGGCGTTGGGCGTACCGACGGAAAGGCCGAAGCGGGTGGTGGTGCTTTCGCGGGTGACGCTGGGGGCCGATGTTGCGGTGGTGAGTCCGTTCCTGGCGGCGGCGCTGACGCTGTATCCGGACGCCGAGATTCTGTTCGCCGGCAACGCGAAGAACTACGAGCTTTTTGAGGAGCGCGTCGGCCACCTGCCGCTGCACTACGGCCGCACTTCCCTGCTCCGCGATCGGGTAGCGGTGGGGCTGGAACTGGCGGCGAAGTTGGATAGCCCTGGCACGCTGGTCTTCGACGCCGACAGCCGCCTTTCACAGCTTGGCCTGCTGCCGTTCGGCCCGCCGGAGCGGTACTTGCACTTCCCTTCCCGGTCGTTTCGGAGCGACTCGGACGAGCCGATGGCGGCTTTGGCCTGCGCCTTCTTGCGCGAGACACTCCACTGCGAAACGAAGCCGTTTATTGCCCCGCCCGTGACGGGATGGGTGCCGCGGACGGACGTCACGATCTCGCTCGGCATCGGCGAAAACCCGGCTAAACGCGTCGGGGGAGATTTTGAATTTCGGCTCCTGCAAGGGTTGCTCGACCAGGGGCACAGCGTGATGCTCGATAAAGGGGCCGGCGGCGAGGAGACGGCTCGCGTGGAGGCGCTCGAAGCGCGTTGCCGGGGCGCGCTGTTCACATGGCAGGGAGCGTTCGCCCCCTTCGCCGAGGCGATTCGCGCCAGTCGGCTGTACATCGGCTATGACAGCGCGGGCCAGCACGTGGCGGCGGCGTGCGGCGTGCGGCAGATCACCGTTTTCGCGGGGGCACCGAATCGCAAGTTTTTGCGGCGCTGGCAGCCCTGGGCAGAGCCCGGAAGGGCCGCCTTAGTTGAGGCGGGTTCCCTTTAGCAGCATTTCGAGGGTGACGACTTCGAGCGCGTTTTCGTGCGTGGCTTCCAGACGAACCGGGGAGATGACGCCGGCCTCGTAGGACTGCTTCCAACGCTCGACGCAAACGCACCAGCCGTTGCCGGGTTTGAGGCCGGGGAAGCCGTACTCGGGGCGCGGGGTGACCAAGTCGTTTCCAATCTTAACCTGGTGCTGCAAAAACTCTTCGGTGACGATGGCGCACACCGTGTGTTTGCCCAAATCCTCCGGGCCGGTGTTGCACTTGCCGTCGCGGTAAAAGCCGGTGAGCGGATCGGTGCAGCAGGTCTGGAGGGCGGTGCCTAAAACATTCTTGGTCATGACTCTAGTAGGGTAACATCCAGCCGCACATAAAGCCGCTTATTGATGCGCCCTTTATTCTCGGTTCGATAGATGGAGAAGCGGCCGACGTCGGCCGTAGTGGGCACGTGGGTGCCTCCGCAGGCCTGTTCGTCGAAGGTTTCGATGGCGACGACGCGGACTTGACCGTCCATGACAGGCGGCGAAACTTCGAGCGTCCGCAGCAACTCGGGGCGGGCGCGGAACTCGGCTGCGGGGAGGGAGTGGGCGTGGAGCGGATGAGCGCCAGCGAGCACGGCATTGACTTTGGCTTCGAGTTCCGGGCACAGGGCCGGCGAGAAACCTTCCCATTTGAAGTCGATCCGGGAGTAATCCACGTCGATCTGCGCGCCGGTGATCCACGCGTTGTAGTCGCGAAGCGCAATCGTGTTAAGGACGTGGAGGACGGTGTGATAACGGGCCAGGGCGAGCCGACGAGCACCGTCAATCGCCAGTTGGACGGTCTGGCCGACAACGAGTTCCGGATGCGCCGCCTGGTGCCAGAAGACGCGATCGGCGTCCGGGTGGACCGCGGTAATCGGCAGAACAGTCCCGCTGGGCAGGGTCAGCATGCCGTGGTCACAGGGTTGGCCGCCCCCGCCCGGGTAGAAGCAAGTCTGGTCCAGAGCGACGGCGTCAGGACGGACAGCAAGGACAGTCGCCGTGGCCACCAGGCAGTGGTCATCGAGCCAGTAGAGACGGCGGGTGGGGGGAGTCACTTACTCTCCATGATATCCTTGCCGGTGTGGTGCGTCTCTCCTCGCTCGACGCCCTTCGGGGCTTCATCATGATCATCATGGCGCTCGACCACACTCGCGAGTTCTTCCACTCGGGGGCGATGAGTTTTTCGCCGGAGGATCTATCGAAGACGACTCCGGTGCTGTTTTTTACACGCTGGATCACGCACCTCTGTGCGCCGGTCTTTATGTTCACGGCCGGTGCGGCCGCTTTTCTTTGGCTCGAGCGTGGTCATACCAAAGTAGAACTATCAAGTTTTTTATGGAAGCGTGGCCTTTGGCTGGCGTTGCTGGAATTTACCGCGTTTCGGTTTGCGATCGGCTTCAGCCTCACCTCCGGCCCTTGGCTACTGAGCGTTTTGTGGGCGCTCGGTTTGTCGCTGATCGTGCTGGCGGCGCTGATTCATCTGCCGCTTCGCGTGCTGACGGTCGTGAGTGTTGGCACCATCGCGCTGCATAACTTCGCCGATGCCTGGAGGCCAGCAAGCGTGCTGTGGAGCGTGCTCCATCGGCTCGCCGTGATTCCGCTCGGCGGGGTGACGGTGATCACGGCGTACCCTCTCATCCCGTGGTTCGCGGTGATGGCGCTGGGCTTCTGCTTCGGTAGCATCCTGAAAAACGAAGCCGCCGCACGCCAGCGCATGACGTTGCGACTCGGCTTGGTCACGACCGCTGCATTCGTTGGGTTACGCTGGCTGAACATTTACGGCGACCCTTCGCCGTGGACGTCCGGGGTGCTTGGCTTTCTGCGGACCAACAAGTACCCGCCGTCGCTGCTCTATCTGCTGATGACGCTCGGTCCGGCGCTGATCCTGTTCTCGTGGCTGGATCGCCGAGAGCGGGCGCTTCCGAACCCGATGATTGTCTTCGGGCGCGTGCCGCTGTTCTTTTTTCTTCTGCACTTTTACACCCTGCACTTACTCACCTATCCCTTTGCGCTGGTCAAATACGGAGAGGCTTCGTTTACTCTCCTGGCGTCGCCCGCGATGGGCGGTAGCGCGGCCGCGTACCCGCCGGGATACGGCTATGACCTTTTGACCACCTATGCGATCTGGATTGGCCTTGTGATCGGGAGCTATCCGATCTGCCTCTGGTTCGCCCGGTACAAAGAACGCAACCGGGCATGGTGGCTGAGTTACTTATGATGCTGACCCGCCGTTCCCTTCTCCTTGGTCTGGCCGCCCAACAGCGGCCGAAGAATGTCCTATTTCTGATGGCGGATGACTTGAACAACGCCCTCGGTTGCTACGGCCATCCGCTGGCAAAGACGCCGCACATTGACGCTTTAGCGCGCCGCGGGGTTCGCTTCGACCGGATGTATTGCCAGTTCCCGCTGTGCGGCCCGAGCCGGGCGTCGCTGCTCACCGGGATGCGGCCGGATACGACTCAGGTGCTCGAGAACAACGTCGATTTTCGCGATCATCTGCCGAACGCGGTGACGCTGCCGCAGTTGTTCAAGAACACCGGGCACTTCTCGGGCCGGGTGGGCAAACTGTTTCATATGAACGTGCCCGGCGAGGTGGGCACGAACAAGTATCAGGACGAAGCGTCGTGGCACCATTCGTTCAGTCCGCCGGGCTTGGAACAACGCAGCCCGGGGACAAAGTTGGCGACGAAGATGGCGGGGGTGATCACGGCCAACGACAAGGATCAGGCCGATACGACCGGCGCCGAGGCCGCGATTGCCTTGCTTGAAAAGCATCGGGCCGAGCCGTTCTTTTTGGGCGTCGGCATGCTGCGGCCGCATTTGCCGTGGGTGGCTCCGGGTCGCTTTTTTGACTTGTACCCGGCGAACACGATCCCGCTGGCTGAGCAACGCGCGGGGGATCTCGACGATGTGCCGCGGGCGCATCTCGGCGTCCGCCCGCCCATCTGGAACAACATGGGGATGACCGAGGCGCAGCAGCGCGAAGCGCGGCGCGGCTACTACGCATCGACGTCGTACATGGACGAACAAATCGGCCGCGTGCTGAGCGCGCTGGATCGGCTGGGGCTGCGGGAGAACACGGTGGTGCTGTTCATGGGTGATCACGGTTGGAGCCTGGGCGAACACACCCATTGGCAAAAGATGAATCTGTTTGAAGAGGTGGCCCGGGTTCCTTTTCTGCTTTCCGCCCCCGGCATGGCCGGCAACGGGAAGGCGACATCGGCGTTGACCGAGTTTGTCGACGTCTATCCCACCGTCACGGAGCTCTGCGGCAAAGTGGCTCCGGCGGGGCTGGAAGGGCAGAGTATGGTGCCGATCCTACGGCAGCCCAAGCGAGCGTTCAAGCAGGCCGCGTTCACGCAGATTCAATTTGAAAAGCGGATCACCGGCCGATCGATGCGCACGGCACGCTACCGCTATACGGTGTGGGAAGGCGAGGGCGGCGGTGAAGAGGTGTATGACCACCAGACCGACGCGGGCGAATTTACCAATCTGGCGAAGACGGCCATTACGGCGAAGTTGCGCGCTCAATTCGCCAAGGGCTGGCAGGGAGCCCGGGCAAGTTCGTACAATCAGAAGTGATGCGAAATCTGTTCCGTGTTTCCTTACTGCTCGTTTTGGCGGCGGCCTCATTGCTCGCCAAGAAGCCGTGGAGCGAAGAGAAGGCCAAGAAGTGGTACGCCAAATCGGCGTGGCTGGTGGGGGCCAATTACATCCCGGCGTCGGCGATCAACCAGCTCGAGATGTGGCAGGGAGATACCTTCAACCCCGGTCAGATCGATCAGGAGTTCGGGTGGGCTCAGGCGATCGGCATGAACACGATGCGGATTTATCTGCACCACTTGCTGTGGCAGGAGGACAAGAAGGGCTTGCTGCGCCGCATGGATACCTTGCTTGAACTGGCCGAGAAACATCGCATTAAGCCGATTTTCGTCTTGTTCGATTCGTGCTGGGACCCGTATCCGCAGGTCGGCCGCCAGCGCGCTCCGCAAAAGGGCGTGCATAATTCGGGTTGGCTGCAAAGCCCCGGGTCGGTCACTTTGCAAAAGGTTTCCGATACGCCGAAGCTGGAAGCTTACGTCCGCGGCGTGGTGGGCGCGTTCCATCGGGACCGCCGGATTTTGGCTTGGGATATCTGGAACGAACCGGACAATTGGAACGATTCGAGCTATAAGAAAGTGGAGCCGCTCGACAAGTTGAAGCAGGTGGAACGCCTGCTGCCGCAGGCGTTTGCCTGGGCCCGCGACGAACGGCCGATTCAGCCGCTGACGAGTGGCGTATGGAAGGGCGATTGGAGCAGTGATGACAAGCTCACGTCGATTGAACGGATCCAGTTGGCCCAGTCCGACGTGATCTCCTTCCACAACTATGACGCCCCCGCCAAGCTGAAAGCGCGCATCGATTCGCTGCGCCGCTTCAACCGCCCGATTCTGTGTACCGAGTACATGGCGCGGGGCAACGGGAGCACCTTTGAAGGGTCGCTGCCCATTGGTAAAGCCGAGGGCGTGGCGATGATCAACTGGGGTCTCGTGCAGGGCAAGACGCAGACCCACTTGCCATGGGATTCCTGGAAGCAGCCCTATACCAACCGGGAACCGAGCGTTTGGTTCCACGAGATCTTCCGGCCCGACGGCTCGCCGTACAAGCCGGAAGAGGTGGAGTTTATCCGCAAGACGACGGCCCGTTAGGCGCGCATATCGTAGCAGAGGAGCCGAGGCGTGGAGCCCTTGATCGCGTCCCGGCTGTGTTGGACGACGTAGAGCAGACCCCGGGAA
>JAPKZA010000419.1:0-10093 GCA_026394015.1 Acidobacteriota bacterium | reverse complement strand
CACGTCTCCCGAGCCGCGAACAGCCAAGCGCGGGTGAGCTCTTTATGACCGCTCGGAGTTAGGTCCATCCACAGTAAGTGGCCGAGTTCGCCCAGCACTAAGTAACGCCCGTCGACGCGCAGCAGGTTTCCCCGATAGGTGCTCATCTGCTGCTCGCGGACCTGGTCGCCGACGGTGAATTTCTCCATCCACTCCGGGTTGGTTCTCCACATTACTTTTCCCGTCTTGGCTTCGACACAGGCCAGGGAGGCATCGGGCTCGTTGCGCCCATCAAAACCATACAGGTAGCCGTCCTGATGAATCGGGGTATTGAAGTGGAGGCCGAACTCCGGACTGGTCCAGAGTAACTTCGGCTTGAAGTCGGGGGTGATTTCGAGCATCGCCCCGCCGGTTTTATAACTGGCCGAGATGAATACCTGATTGCCAAAGATTACGGGGCAGGAGGCGTTGACCGACTCATAGCTTTTGCTGCGCCAAGGATACGTGAAATCGACAGCGCCCGTGGCCGGGTTCAGACAGATAAGGCCACCGGTGGGAGGTCGGCTTTCGCCGCCGGCGAAGGCGAACACGCGGGATTGGCCGTGGACGATGGCCGGAATCGGCGAAGCGTAGCCACCTCCCCACTCTTTGCCGGCCCCCCAAAGCTGCTTCCCGGTTTTCTGATCGAAAGCGACCACGGTGGGCCCACCGGGCGCGCCGACGATGACGATCAACCGGCCGTCGAGAGCGAGCGGGCTGGAGGCGACGCCGAAAAAATCCTGGGGAACGTTGAACTCCTTCAATAGGTCATGTCGCCAAAGCACCTTGCCGGAAGCCAGTTCGAGACAGTGCAACTTTCCTTCCGCGCCGACGACGAAGACTCGGCCATCGGCGATGACGGGGCTTGACCGCGGACCATTGTTATAGCCATAACGATCTTCAAATGCGGTCGGGTAGGTGAACTGCCATTGGCCTTCGCCTGTCTCGGGATGAAGGCAGGCGACGACCTCCTGCTGCCCGCTATAGCCGGTACCCTTCGGCACCTCCCAAACGAGAGGGGGCCCGGCGGCGGGGAAGCGCGAACGCAGGCGCGTCTCCAGGGACGTGCCGTTGTGGCGGGGTCCGAGGAACCCGGGCCAGTCTTCGGTCTTGGCTTGCGGCGAGAGCGGCGTGAGTTTTTGCCGGGGCGCGGCGAGCAGGGGGAGTGCGGAAAGGAGCAGCGAGCGGCGTTGCATAATCGCCCCTATTCTCTCACCTCCCAAGCAGTGGGAGAATAGAGAGCTATGAGTCAGCTTGCGCGGATTGGGGTGGCCATTGATGCCGATTTGCTTGCATCGTTCGACGCCCTTATTGAAAAACAGGGTTATGAGAATCGGTCAGAGGCGTTTCGCGACCTGATCCGGGATCGATTGATCCGCGCCGAATCCGAACAGCCGAATAAGGAAGTAGTGGGCACGCTGACGCTTGTCTACGACCATCACCAGCGCAATTTGACCGAACGGATTACGAACCTCCAGCATGATCATCATGGGGTAGTGGTCTCGACGCTGCATGTGCACCTGGACCATCACAACTGTCTGGAAGTGTTGATATTGCGGGGTAAATCGAAGGTGGTGCGCCAGTTGGCGGACCTGCTCGTCAGCATCAAGGGCATCCAGCACGGCCAGTTGGCGGTGACGGCGGCCGAGATCGGACAAAAGCCCAAAAAGTAGCCATCCGATTGGCGGGCGAGAACGTATCTATGAGCATACGAATTGATTGATCGTGCTACGATCAAAATTCCTCAGGAGACCCCATGAAGTCGCTCGGTTTGAGTTTAGTATTGGCCGGAGCGGCGGTGGCCCATTTTTCGTGGATCGCCCCGCTGACCCCGACGCTCACGGTTGGCGCGGTGACCAAGGTGCAGTTCGGCACCGGGCATGCGTTAGGAACGAGTGAATCGGCTCTGCCTTTGGAGGACCTGAAGGCGTTTGTTTTGACCCCTTCGGGCGGCCGGGTGGAGTTAACGGTGGCCAAGGCCGGCTTGTGGCTGGCCGCCGACTATGCGGTGAAAGAGACCGGGCAACATCGGCTGGTGTTCAGTCAGGAGCGCGGGGCGCGCAGTCGAACACCGAAGGGTATCAAAGACGGCGGTCGGGATAAGAACCCCGACGCTACCCAGGCGTTTCGCACCGTGCGCACGGCGGTGGCCTACGCTTTTACCGCCGGGGCGAAGATGGACGCCAAGGCCGCTGGCATCGCCTACGAACTGGTTCCGGAACGGACGGAAAAGGCGATCGCGTTTACGCTGTTGCGTAATGGAAAGCCGTGCCCCGGAGGCGAGGTGGCGGTGTCCTGGGCCGGGAAGAAAGAGGTTCTGCTGGGGAACACAGGACCGGATGGCAAGATATCCTACACGATTCCGGCCGGGGCGAAGGGCGCGTTTGTGGTGTTGGCCGAACAGCGCGTGGCGGCCGCGAAGGGTGCCAACTACGATACCGACAACTACGAGACGGCGCTTTACCTGAACTGGTAAGTCATGCATATTGCCGATGGAATTCTGCCGACTGCCTGGTGTGCCGCCGGGCACGTCGTGGCACTGGGAGCGGTGGTCTGGCTGGGGAGGCGGGTGGAGGCGTGGGAGGTCGCGCGGATGGGGATGATGTCGGCCACCTGTTTCGTCGTCTCCATGATCCACTTTCCGCTACTGGGAACTTCGGTGCATTTGGGGCTGTTTGGATTGACAGGGATCCTGCTCGGCGGGCGTTCGTTTCCGGTGATCTTCACGACGCTGCTGTTCCAAGCTCTGCTGTTCCAGCATGGAGGCTTGCTTTCGCTGGGGGTGAACGCCTTGAACATGGGTCTGGGCGCTTTGTTGGCGGCGTTCGTGTGGAAGGCGCCGCGAGTGCCGAGCGGCCTTCGCGCCGCGGTGGCGGGCTTCGCCGGCGCGTTCCTGCCGGCTCTGCTCCTGGTGGCCGAGTTCCAGGCCGTGGGCTACGGTAAGGGCTTTGCGGCGATTGCGGCGGTCTACGTGGCGGTCGCCTGCGTGGAAGCTGCGTTAACGGTTACGGCCATCAGCTTCTTCCGCCATGCGAAGCCGGCGCTGTTGGAGAGCCGATGAAATCCGGATGGGCAGGGCTGCTGCTGGCCGGGACTCTGCTGGCGCATGACTTGAGCGTGGGGCAGCGGACTGAGGGGGCGGCCGTCGTTTTATCGGCGCTCTACGGCGGCTCCGAGCCGGCCGCGTTCTGCCAGGTTTCGGTGCGGGCTCCGAGCAAGCCGGAAGCGGAGTTTCAGACCGGACGGACGGACGCGCGGGGACGATTCGCGTTTGTGCCCGATGGACCCGGGGATTGGAAAGTCGTCGTCGACGACGAGATGGGACACCGGGTGGAGTTGCAGGTGCGGTGGAGCGGATCGGGGGGAGGCGTCCCGGACGCCGCGGGTCAGCCAATTTGGCAGAAGGCGTTGACGGGCGCCTCCCTGTTGCTGGGCGTGACCGGGCTGTGGCTGTGGTGGCGGGTGCGCGGGCAGCTATGAGCGGTCGGCTGCTGATCGTCGACGGCTGCCGGTGGGGGCCAGTCGATAGCCGGGCAAAGATCGTCGGCTTGATGGGTGCGGCGCTGGCGGTCTCGGCGGCACCCACGGTGCCCGTATTGGGGGTGCAGCTGGGGTTGATCGGAGGGGTGCTTCTAGTCAGCCGGTTGCCGCTCAAGTGGACGCTACAGCGTTGCGCGTTGGTGACCCCGTTTGCGGCCATGATGGCGGCGTTTCTGGCCTTTGAGCGGGCACCGGACTATGCGCCGTCTTTGCTCGTGCTGGGCAAGGCGTACGGCTCCGTACTGCTGTTGGGGATGTTGATCGCCAGCACCACGGTACCCGATTTAGTAGTCGGGCTGCAGCGGCTGCGATTCCCGTCTGTGCTGGTGGTGACCGCCTCGTTCACCTACCGCTATGCCCAGTTGCTCGAAGACGAATGGGCGCGCATGGCGAGAGCGCGGTTGAGCCGCAGCGGCCGCGGTGCGGGAGAGGCGGCGTGGGGTTCGCGGTTCGCGGCGCTGTTTCTGCGCAGTTGGGATCGAGCGGAACGGGTGGCCGCGTGCATGGAGGCGCGGGGCTTCAACGGTTCGATGGCGGTCGGGTCGGCTCATCGGTTGGAGAAGCGCGATTGGATGTTTGCTGGATCGCTCTTGCTCGTCGCGTTCCCTTTGCTTTGGCGACTTTAGGGGACCAGTTGCCACGTTTCTGAAAAGAGACCAGCGGTTACGACCTCGGGCCACTCTTCCTGGGCCTTCACCCGGAGAATGGCGTAGTCGCCCAAGCGGGGCATGCCATACTCCCCGCGGTACTCGCGGTCCTCAATTGTCATGCCGCTGTTGATGACCACGTAGCGCTGGGGGGCGAGCGGGTTCGGATAGACGAGGGCGGGCAGATGGTCGGCGGCGCTGTAGCGCTGGGCACCGAGACTCACCTGTTGCCGCGTCCAACGAAGCGGGGTTTTGCCTTGCGTTTTGGCGATCCAACGATTGCTGCCGGGGTCGCCAAACAAAACGAGGTTGTATTTGGCGATGTCGTCGGCTGTCACGTCCTTATCGTCTTTGACTCGCGGATGGGCGCGCAGGCCTTTGGCGTAGAGCCGGTCGAAGCGCGCGAGCAGCCGCAGCGCTTGTTCGTGGGCCGCTTGGTTCCAAGGCTGGCCGGTAGGTCGAACCAGAAGGAAGGGGTTTAAAAACGCGTCGTCGATCGGCCCCTGTAAGGCGTGGCTCTTGTGCAGCCCTTTGACCGGCTTGGCCATCGCCCAACGCCCGTTCGTTTTTTCGATGGTGAGTGCGGCGGCCGGCTTGACCGGCAGCGTTTGCCCGTCAATGGCCAAGGTGCTCGCCGAGCCGGTTTCGAGCAGGGTCAGCCGGGTGATGTTCCGGGTGGTCACCTCGTAGCGACGGCCGCCCTCCAGGCGTCGGGCGTTCACCTCGGCGCGCTGGTAGTGCTTGGCCAGATGCTCGACGCTCACCCAGCCCGAGTGGGGATAACGGGTCGTGAAGGTGACGAATCGAATGTGGTCAGCCGAGACGAGGCCTCGGTCGCCGTGCTCCTTGAGGAACGAATCCAGCTTCTGGCGCACCTCCGGGCCGGTGCCGTGGCCAGTGTTTTTCGAGATGAAGAAGCGGGCGGGGGTTCCGGGGACCCGTAAATCGAAAGGGTCCCCGGTGGAGGGGAAGCCTTCTTTTTCGAGCTGCGCCCGCACGTGGAGCGACGATTCGAGTTGGCCCCGCGCTTTGGTGCCCGGCGGCGGAGGGGGAATGGAGCTGGTGCCGGTTTCGTTCTCGCCTCCGTGACCCGCGATCGGCAAATTGAACGCGTTCAAAGACCAGTCGTTGATATTTTCGTAGATGCGTAGGGGCCCTTCCTGGTAGGCCGGAAAGCCTGGGAGTTGGGAACGGGAGGGCCAAGTCCCGGCACCGATCTCGGCGGCGGCGAAAAAGCCAGGGTGATGCAATGCGATGTGCCAGGCTCCGCAGCCTCCCATCGAAAAGCCGCGGAGGAGGATGCGCTGGGGATCAATCTTGTACCGCGCCCGAACGGCGGCAATTGCTTCAAAGACATCGGCCTCGCCCGCCCAATGATAGGCGATCCCGTTCCAGCGGCCATAGACGTCGAGTTGAATCTGCCCTTCGTCGGCTGGATTGGAAGTCGAAGGGGTCGCGCGTTGCGCTCGATCGAGAAAGGCGGCCTCGGTGAGCCGCTGTTCGCGGCCGTGCAGCCAGACGTAAAGGCGTACGGGTTTTGAGCCATCGTAGGAGGCCGGAACGCGGAGTCCGTAGGGCTGGACGGAGCCGTCGAGCGCCGAAACATAGCCGTGGAGCCGACGGGCGGGTTGGGTGATCCAGGGCGACCGCCCCGCCAATAGATCCTGTCCTCGGGTGACCCCTTGCTCGATCATCGCCAAATGTTTCGGGACGTCCTCGGGGACGAAGAATTCGTCTGGATTCTCTTGCAGCGCACGGCCTGCCTTATGGAAGATAGCCACGTCGGCAACCAAGGAGGCATCAGCGCCCTTCGCGCCGAGTTCGCCGAGGATGCGATCCAGTGTCGCGACGCCGGAATCAAGCTGCTGGCGTTGAACCGGAGTCAAGACGACGGGCGGAAGCGGAGCGACGGGGCGCTGCCCCCACCCCAAGCTAGGCAAGGCGATTACGCAGAGAAAGAGCCGATATGTCATGGTGGAGATCGAAAACGAGTATATAGCAAGAAAAAACCCCCGACCGAAGCCGGGGGTTTTCGAAAACAACCGAGAGCGAAACCTACTTGATCTCGACGGTCGCGCCGGCGTCGGTCAGCTTCTTCATGATGGTCGCGGCTTCTTCCTTGCTCACGCCCTCTTTGACTGCCTTCGGAGCGCTGTCGACCAGGTCCTTGGCTTCTTTGAGGCCGAGACCGGAAACGACTTCGCGAACGGCCTTGATGACGTTGATCTTGTTCGCGCCGGCACCGGTGATGATGACGTTGAACTCGGTCTTCTCTTCGACGACCGGAGCAGCAGCGGCTGCGGCCGGAGCCGCGGAGGCGGAGGCCGCAGCCGCCGACACGCCGAGCTTCTCTTCGAGCAACTTCACAAGCTGAGAGGCCTCAAGAAGGGTGAGGCCCTGGATCTGTTCCGCAATTGCGTTGATGTCTGCCATTTTCGTAGTGACTCCTGAATTAGTAACTGTTTAGCGCTTGAGCTCGCACCGGTAGAAGACGGCGGAGCTGAGTTTCTTCTTTAACTGTGGCTCTCGGAGAGGAGGTTAGTTGCCACAGCAAATGCCCTTTCGTACGGAATCGGTTCGCCGACAGAAGCGAACCCATCCGGAATTCGATTAATCCTGGAACTTGCTTTCTTTGACGCCCTGGTCGATTACGACCGCCAGGTTCCGACCAGTCGCGTTGACAACCGTCACGACGCGTTGGGCCGGAGCGTTGATGAGGAACAGCAATTTCGCGTAAATCTCTTCCTTAGCCGGGAGAGCCGCCAAGTCACCGATCGACTTTACGTCGACGACGGTGCCTTCGACCAATCCGCCCTTAAAGGAAAACGCGGGAACGGTCTTGGCGTAGATCGTCAAGGCTTTCGCCAAGGCAACCACATCGCCCTTCGTGTAGGCGATGGCGCTCATGCCGACAAGCTTGTCGAACAGGGGCTCACTCTTGAGACCTTCGCTGGCCTTCTGGGCCAGGTTATTCTTAACAACCTTGTAGCTACCGCCGACACCCTTGATGACTTTGCGCAGGTTAAAATCCTGCGAAACCGTCATCTTTTCATAACCCGTCAGGAAAATATTGCCGGTCTGCTCAAATTCACCGCGCAGGAACGACAGATCTTTAACTTTATCTGCTTTCTTCTTCATGGTCTCTTACTCCTACGCCTGAACCTTGATCGCGTTCATTTCGGTTACGTCGAGCGAGATACCCGGGCTCATGGTGGAGCAGAGGGTAACGCTGCGCACATACTTGCCTTTGGCAGCGGCGGGCTTGGCTTTCAAAACAGCCTGGATGAGGGTGTTGGCATTGTCGGTCAGCTTGTCGTCCGAGAAGCTGACCTTCCCGAGCGGAGCGTGGATCACCCCGGTCTTGTCGACGCGGAATTCGACTTTACCAGCCTTGGTCTCTTCAATGGCCGTTTTGACGTCCGTCGTAACCGTGCCGGTCTTCGGATTCGGCATCAAGCCGCGCGGTCCGAGAATTTTACCGAGCTTACCGACCGAGCGCATCATGTCGGGAGTTGCGATCACCGCGTCATAATCGAGCCACTGCTCGGTCATGATCTTGGTCACGAGCTCTTCGCCGCCCACAAAATCGGCTCCCGCTTCCTGCGCTTCCCGGATCTTATCGCCAGAGGCGATGACCAGAATGCGTTTTTTCTTGCCAAGGCCGTGGGGCAGAACGACGGTTCCGCGAACCATTTGGTCGGCGTGCTTGGGATCTACTCCGAGGCGCAGGTGCACTTCGAGAGTTTCGTCAAACTTCGTGTACTTGATTTTTTTGACGAGCACCACCGCTTCAGCGAGATTGTAAGGGCGCGCCTCAATCTGCTTAGCGGCAGCGGTATACTGCTTGCCTTGCTTTTTTGCCATATTGTATTTGGTCCTAGCGGCCTCCATCCGCGGAACGAGTCCGGGTGGCGACCTCCCATGAAATGCTAACTTCTCTCAGGATATCAGTTGGATTTAAATAATGTCTACGCCCATGCTCTTGCAGGCGCCTTCGACCTGAGCAATTGCCGACTCAATGGTGAAGCTATTGAGGTCGGGCATCTTGATCTTGGCGATATCAGCGATTTGCGCACGGGTGATTTTGCCGACCTTCGCCTTGTTCGGCGTCGGAGAGCCCTTCTCGAGTTTCAGCGCCTTCTTAATGAGGACCG
This sequence comes from Acidobacteriota bacterium, assembly GCA_026394015.1. Lineage (GTDB taxonomy): Bacteria > Acidobacteriota > Terriglobia > Bryobacterales > Bryobacteraceae. The sequence goes on along the minus strand of JAPKZA010000419.1, from coordinate 1,734 downwards.
CGACGGGCGGGGTCTTCGTGATGAAGGTAAAGGACCGATCCGAGTAGATGGTAATAACGACCGGGATGATAAGGCCGACGTTTTCCGGAGCAGACGTGCGGGCGTTGTACGCCTTCACGAATTCCATGATGTTGACACCCTGCGGGCCCAGAGCGGTACCGACGGGAGGCGCGGGAGTGGCCTTACCTGCCGGGATTTGGAGTTTGACTTGCCCAGTGACTTTCTTTGCCATTGTTTGCTCTTATTCTTAGATTATTGAATTTTTTCGACTTGTTCAAAGTCGAGTTCCACCGGGGTTGAACGGCCGAAGATGGTAACCATCACGCGGAGAGTATTCTTCTCTGCATTGATATCGTCCACCTTTCCGGAGAAGTTCGTAAATGGACCTTCGGTGATACGGACCGTTTCGTTGCGCTCGAAAGTGAGCTTCGGTTTGGGACGGTCGCCCACGTTAGACTGCCGATACAGGATGGAATTTACCTCGTCCGCAGTGAGCGGAACGGGGTGGTTTCCGCCACCAACAAAACCGGTGACGCGAGGGGTGTCCTTTACGGCATGCCAGAGTTCGTCATCCATCTCCATCTCCACCAGCACGTAGCCGGGGTAGAGCAGACGCTTGCTCGTGACCTTCTTGCCGTTCTTGAGCTCAAAGACTTCTTCGGTCGGGATCAAAATCTGACCGAGCCGATCGTTGAAACCAAACGCAACCGCGCGACCACGAAGAGATTCAGCGACTTTGTTTTCAAAACCGGAGTAGGTATGAATGATGTACCAGTTCTTGCTCGTCGCTAAATCGACCGGGCCTTCGGGAACCGCTTGACCCTCTGGCTGCGGTTCGGACTGCGCTTCTGGCTCCAGCTCAAAGTTCTCTTCGACCATCTATTTGCCCAACACCTTGAAGAGCTGCGTAATACCGCGGCCGATCAAAAAATCGACCAAAGCAAAGTAGGCGGCGAACACAAAAACAGAGGCGATGACGACAGCCGTCGTAGCCTTTACCTGCTCCCAGTTCGGCCAAGTGACCCGGCGCATCTCCAACTTCAATTCTTCGACGTACGTCTTAGCGATCGTCGGCCACGCGGCAATGCCTGCGCCGCTGCTATTTTGCTCTGGAGTGACGGTCTTGGTACCCATAGTTAACTCGTTCGTTGCGGCCATCTAATTCAAAAGAGAATGGCAGGGGCAGGGGGATTCGAACCCACAAAGGCGGTTTTGGAGACCGCTGGTTTACCGTTAGCCTATGCCCCTGTGAGGATTACTTCACTTCGCGATGCAAGGTGTGACGACGTAGGCGCGGCGAATATTTCATCAGTTCGATGCGCTCGGTCGTTTTCTTCTTGTTCTTCGTCGTGTAGTAGTTAATGTCTTTCGTCTCGGTGCACTGCAGCTTAATGATTTCGCGCATGTTCCTGAACTCCCAAACTTCTCATTATACATGGGAAAGCCCCGGTTCCCAAACCGGGGCTTTCAATACAGCCCTTTCGAGCTCTTTAGATCCCGATTTCGGTTACGGTACCGGCACCAACGGTGCGGCCACCTTCGCGAATTGCAAACCGAAGGCCTTTGTCCATGGCAACGGGCGTGATGAGCTCGATCGAAAGCGAGACATTATCACCCGGCATCACCATCTCCGTGCCTTCCGGCAGTTTCGCCACACCCGTCACGTCCGTCGTGCGGAAGTAGAACTGGGGACGATAGCCGTTGAAGAACGGCGTGTGACGACCGCCCTCTTCT
>JAPKZA010000327.1 GCA_026394015.1 Acidobacteriota bacterium | reverse complement strand
GGGGCCGGCCTTTTTTGCGTCTACCGCTGCACCGGAATGTAGGCCAGTGCCGAACTGATCCCGTTCACCGTGATCCGCAACTCGTACTCGCCGTTCTCCTGGTCTCCAGGCACCTGGAAGCCGACGAGGTAAACCCCCGCGAAGCTCGACAGGCCCGTGTAGAGCGGCGTCACCGTCCGCGTGCCAAACTGCAGCGCAACTTGCCCGGTGACCGGATAGCCGCCGTCCCGCGCCACCGGAATCCGCCCCGTCGGTACCGCCGGATTCGTCGCACCCAGGCCCATCCCATAGGCGATCACAAACTCGCCCGGTCTCGCCGGCCGCACCGCCAAGCCGCTGATCGAAGTCACCCCGAACAGGTTCGCCGGCGCAATAAAAGCCGAGTTATCCGCCGCCAGCGTCGCCGCGTACCGTCGGTTACCCTGATCGTAAGTGAAAAACGAAGGATTCAGCGCCCGCGCCGTTACCGACACCGGACTACTGCGCACCCCATCGCGTTCCACCACCACGTTCACCGGCCCAGCGGCCACCCCATCCGGAGCGATCGCGTTCACCTGCCCCGGGCTCGTGAAGACGAGCGAAGCCTCCTGACTGCCAATAAAAATCCGCGTCCCGTTCAACGTCTTCGGCGCCTCGCCGTTGACGAAAGCCTGGCTCCAGTCGCCCGTACCGCCACTCAGGCTGGCCCCGAAGATCGAGAAGAACGCTCCGGGCGCAATCGGCGTGCTCTCGGCGAACGTCGCCCCGTTGCGAACCCCGGCCGAGGTAAACGACGGCGTCGCCGCCCCGATCGTCGTCGAAAACGGATCCCGGGCAAGCTGGGTCACTTCGGCATCCGACAGCGCGTTCGTATACGCGCGGAGCAGGGCGATGCGCCCGGACGAATAATCGGTCCGGCTCGCGTCGGCCGTGTTATCCAGGAAAAAGTGGACGATCCGACTCGGTGTCAGCAGATTCATCGACGTCGTGCCCAGATTCATATCCAGTTGCCCGTTGACGTAGAAGCGGAACCGATCGCCGGTGACGGTGACGACGACGTGCTGATACTGGCCGTTGGTCTGCGCCGCGGTGCCGGTGGCGAGCGTCGAAAGCGTATAGCGGTTCTGCGGATTCACGTACAGCCCGCGGTCCGAACTGCGGTCCAGCACGTCAATGACCCGGCGGAAAGTCGCCGGGCGCTCGGTGAAGGTGAACACCATTTCAAAGGAGTAAGAGAGCGGATTCACGACCCCGGTAGTCAGCAGCGAGAGCCCCGCCTGGTCGTTCGGCGTGCCGGAAAATTGGTACACCGTACGCTGCGCGCCGAGCACCGTGTCGGTGAGGTAACTGCCGCGATTCAACGGATCAACACCCACCAGCGCCGGACCGCCAGAGGTCGAGTTGAGGGTATTCTGGAAGGTATAGGTTGCCGTCAGCGAAGCTGACTGACTGAATCCGGCGACAGTTGCGCCGACCACAAGCATCGCGAGTTTAAGCGAAATTGTAGGCATAATCCAGTAACGCGAGAAAATCGACTCCGAAAGGCTCATCCGCAAACAATAATTCTTATGGCCGACAAACGCACTCTTATTTTTGACTTAGGGAAGGTGATTATCCCTTTCGACTTCGAACGCGGCTACCGGGCCATCGCCGCCGACTGCGGCCTGCCCCCCGCCGAAATTCGCGCCCGTATCGCTTCGACCGACCTGGTCGTCCGGCTCGAAACCGGGCTCGTTGAGCCGGGCGATTTCGTCGCCCAAATCAGCGCACTCGTCAACTTCCCCGGCAGTTACGCCGATTTCTGCGCCCACTGGACGGCCATCTTTCTACCCGAGACGCTCATCCCGGAGTCGCTCATCACGGCGCTGAAAGGCCGCTACCGGCTCCTCGTGCTCTCCAACACCAACGCCATTCACATCGAGATGGTCCGCGAGCGCTACCCGATTCTGGGCCACTTCGACCATCTCGTCCTCTCCCACGAAGTGAAGGCGATGAAGCCCGATCCGCGCATCTACGCCGCCGCCCTCTCCCACGCCCACGCCGAACCCGCCGAGTGCTTCTTCACCGACGACATCCCCGACTACGTCGCCGGAGCCCGCCTCGCCGGCATCGACGCCGAACAGTTTACCGGCTACGAGACCTTACTCAGTCACCTGCGCGCGCGGGGGATTGCGATCTGAGGTCGTAGATCAGGATCGACCAACCGGCGCGAGCCGTCGGTTGGCGATCGCGAAAGTGCTTGTAATAATCCTGATACTGCGGGGCGAAAAAATGCCCCGGCAGCAGACTCGCGCTAATGGCATAGATCCCAGGCTCCGGCTCCAAAGCCGTTTTGCCCTTCGCCAGCGCAGCGTTCCACGGCGGCGGCGTCGAGACGATCTCTTTGTCCGTGAAGTAGCGCCAAGGGGTGTCGGCCCCGAAGTAAGCGAGTCGCAGGGGCGGCATCTGGTTCGCCTCCGCCCACCGCCGCAGCGATTTCAAGTCCTGCCCCCAATCGAGATTGCTGTCGGCCAGATAGGTCGCCCCGTGCGCCGGCCCACCCGCCCACGCGTTGAAAAACGCGATGCCGTTTGGGTAATAGATCATCGTCTCCACCGCCCCGGCCGCCACCGCCAGCATCGCAAAACGCCGCCAGTGCAGGTAAACCGCCCCCGCCAGTAACGCGGCGAAGGGCAGCGCTGGCAGAATCAGCCGGATGCCAAGTTGGTGCCCCGAAAGCGAAGCCAAACCGATGTAGAGCAAGGGAGGGAAGAGGAGGAAAAACCAAAGCGCCTCCCGCCGGCGAACCATTTGCCACACGGCCAAGCCTGTGGCGGTTACAAACAGTACTTGGCATCCCACCGGGACCTTTAGAACCAGCGCGCCCAAAAAATACAGCGGATCGGCCGTATGCCGAACGACTCCCCAAGAGTAAATCGGCGGGCGCTCCGCGGCGCTCCAGAACAGGCCGACGCAGCCTTCCCAGAAGTACCGCGGCACCGGAAGCCACTGAAAGATCTGGCCGACGACCGTGAACAGCCACGGCACCTTCGGATCGGCGAACTTATGAACGATCTCCACCGGGTGCAGCACACGGACGTCCCATAGGTAGGCCGTGCACAGGCCGAGATAGAGCGCCGCCACGAACGCCGGACAGTAGACGAGAAACCGTTTCGGAGCCCGAACGAGGAGGAGGATCGGAGCAATCCCGACGAGGAGGATCAACGAAAGTTTAGCCAGGACGCCAAGCAGGGTGCCCGCCGTCAGCCAGCCGACGGCCCGCCACGTGGGTGCCTGCCAGAACCGCCACGCGGCGGGACGCCATGGCCGAGGGCCGTGGGCTCCAGGGCGAAGACGATGGCCGCGAGAAGCCCGGAGACGGCTCCAAACGCGCGGGAGCCCCAGCGCCACAGCAGAATGGCCGTGCCGAGCGGAAAGAGCAGGACGGGCAGGCGCGAGAGGAAGACGAGCCAGTGGTAGTGGGGATCTTTCTGATCGACGGCCCAGTTGGCGGCGATGGCCCATTCGTCTTTGGAGAGCCAGCGCGGGTCAGTCGCCGGAGGGATGGGGAGGGAGAAAGCGGTCGGGACCCAGCCAGTAACGATCTTCAGCAACGGGGCAAGATCGGGGACGTGATAGACCTGGCCACCCTGCCAGTAGAAGTGGGAGGCGAGCAGATGGTTCGGTTCGTCCATCGTGACCCCGGTGTTCCAGGCTCCCACCAGAAGCAGGGTGAGCAGCGCGGCAGACAGAACGAGGATAGGGCGAATGCGCGGCGGCTCGCCCGAAGGGGTAGACATAAGAGTTTACGGAAGGACCAGTGTAGACGCAAAAAGGCCGCCCCGGCAAGGGCGGCCCTCTCGTGTTTACAACCTATTCCGTACGGTCTAGAAGATGTACTTCAAGCCCAACTGAATGTTGCGGGGGTTGTTCGCCTGTCCGCTGATCAAGCCAAACGTCGAAGGAGCGCTGAGGTCGCGCGCCGGCGAGTTGGCCAGCCGCCAAGGGCCGCGAGAACTGCCCACCGTTTGCGCGGCAAGCTCTGTACCCACTCCCCGTCGGCGAAGTTCGCCAAACCGGACCCGGCTCCGTTTCCACTGCTTCCAAATCACCGACCGAAGTCGACGTCTGCTCCACCCCTCAAGACCTCGCAATACCGATGGCG
>JAPKZA010000451.1 GCA_026394015.1 Acidobacteriota bacterium | reverse complement strand
TTGACGAGGCCGGGGTCGGTCCGGAGGCTTTGGCCCATTTTCGAGCCCATGATCTCGTACATCAGCCATTGGGCCTGCCCTTCCATGACGGCGAGGCGGGCCGTCGCGCCGTCGTCCGATTTACCCTTGCGTATGAACCGGCCGAGGTTGAAATGCTGGTCGGCCAAGGCATGGGCCAACTCATGGGTGAGGACAAAGCGTTGGGTTGATTCCGGCGCGCTTTCGAGGATGAACATCTTCTTCTTGCGGTAATCGTAGAAGGCGGCGGCCTGTTCCGTGAGCAAGGATACGGTGGAGGCTTTGAGGTCGTAGTCGGCGGGGATGAAGCCGAACAGGCGGAGGGTGAGGGTTTCGACGCGCAGCTCTTCGTCGCTGACGGTTTCCTTGATTCGGGTTTCCAGAAACGTTTTCAGCTTCGCCTTGCTGATGAAGGCGCGGTCGACGCGGGACTTCATCGGGAGGCCGGTGTTGGTGGCGAGTTCCTTCATCGCCGGATCGATTTCGGCGAATAGGTCTGTCTGCGCCGCCAGCCCGCGGACGAGCAGGAGGGCAAGTAAACCGAGCCTCATGGGATGATCGCCGTGACGTCGAGGATGGGGACGGTTTGCGGATCCGCTGGGGGCGAGGTGACGGCGCTCACTTTGACGCCCGCCACGTTCTTATTCTGCAGGCCGAGTATGACGTGATCATGCCGCGTTGATAGGTTGTAAACTTTGTTGATCCCGTCGATTTCAAAGCGCCAGCGTCCGTCCTGGGTTACCGGCTTTCCCTTGACGATCACGGTGGCGTCGCCGGGCCGAAAGCCGATGCCTTTGATGGCATCGCGCAACTGCTCCAGCGTCACCTTGTTTCCGGCGGCCAGCGTGAAGTCGACGCCGATGGCGGGATCGACGGCGACCTTCTCCACCCCGCGAATCTTACGGAGGCCCATCTCCATACTCTTCACACAGGTCGCGCAGTCCATCTTATCGACGGCCATGGTCACGTGCAGGAATTCGGCCTGCGCCAGCGCCAACGGCGCACACAGCAACAACAGCTTTCGCATCACTCTATTGTAAAGACGTAAACGGAGAGCAGTTGGTTGTCGTGCTTTAGCTCTATTTCTTGCGGTCCGGGGGCGGGGCGGGGAAGGGTAAGGCGAAAGACTCGTCCGGAGCATGGGCCGGACTGGCCGAGCGCTTCGCAAACGCCGCCCGGGGACGGGGTGGGCAGTTCGAGTTCGAAGGTGATTTGTGCCCCGGGCGGCAGCTTGATCGTCTGGCCAGCGGTGGCCTCGCGAAGGTTGCCAGCGGCGATGAACACGGCGGGAATCAGCGTTGGGGGAGCGGGCCTCATGACCCAAATGACGGCGAAGAGGACCATCGCGGCGATGGCAAGGATCTCGCCGCGCCACGACGAGCGGCGGCGCGCCTGTTCGTCGATCCAGGCGTATTCGAAATCCGCCAGCGCTTCGGCGTAGCCTTCGGTCTCGATGATGTTTTGCTGTACGGCAACGCGTTGCTCGGTGGGCAGTTCGTGCCGCAGATAGGCCAGCCAGATGGTTTCTTGTTGCTTCACTGTTCTTTCCCTAGTGACGGGTTTTGGCCGGACATCACGCACTTTTCGAGTTTTTCCCGCAGGCGAAGGGCGCGATTACGCAGCGCGTTCATTTGGAGCCCCAGCGATTCGGCGAGCTTTTCGCGTTGTTTGTCCTGGTAGTAGGTCAGCAGGAGGCGGCGCTGATCGGGTTCCAGCTTGGCCAGGCAATGGTTGAGGCGTTCGGCGAGGTCGTCGGAAGCCGGCAGCGAAAGGCGGCCGTGGACTCGGGCAAACTCGGCGAGTTTGGTTCGCTCGCGAATGGTTCGGGCTGCCTCTTCCCGCAGGAGCAAGCGGGCAATCCCGAACAGATAGCTCTCGATTCTTTCGACGGGTTCGCTTTCGGCCAAGCGCCGCGCCAGGCGGTCTAGCGCCTCGTCGGCCAAGGTCTCCGGATCGGTGCACCGCTCCCACTGGAAGAGCCGGACTAAGCGCCAGCGGAGCTGTTCATAGCGGTCGGCGGCAGTGGGGCCGAGGGCGGTGAGCAGACTGGCGAGGTGGTCGGCCGTCAACGCCAGTCCCCCTGCAGGATGAAGCCGGACCAGTAGGCGGGATGGGACCAGCGGGGTTCGGCGCGGAGGGTCTCCTGGGCGGCGTGCAAGGCGGCCAAAGGGGTTCGTTTTGCGCGGAAGAGTTCGGTATAGAAGTGCTCCATGAGCCGGGCGGTGGCTTGGTCGTCGACGCTCCAGAGTGAGGCGATGACGCGACGCGCTCCGGCGTGCAGGAAGCCGCGCGCGAGGCCGATGGTGCCTTCGCCGCTGATCTCGGGTCCTGCGGCGGAGCGGCAGGAGCTGAGGACGACGAGATCGGCGCGGATGCTCTTGCCGTAGAGTTCGAAGAGTCGAAGGGTGCGGTCTGGAAGGGTGATGCCGGAGAGGGCGGGTTCGCGATCGTCGACGGTGGTGTGCGTGGCGAAGTGTAGGATGCGGGAGGAACGGAGCGCGAGGTCGACGTCGGTGGGCCGTTCAATGGGCGTGAGGGCCGCGATGGCGTCGGCTTCCTGGCGGGCAAAGCGTAGAGTTGGGAGGGCGACGACCGAGACGTTGCGGTGAGGGGAAGGCGGGCGTTTTCGGAGTTCGGCCAGGACGCTCAACGATGGGGCCAGGGTTATTTCGCTTGTGGTGAGGAGATGCCAGGGGAGGCGGGCCAGGGGCCCTTCGGGAGAAAGCACCAGATGGCGCGCGGTGACGGGGAGTAGCTTCTGTAGGGCCGGTAACTGTTGCTTCCAGGCGGAGTCCGCGGCGGCTAGCCGGGATTGTTTGGCGGACGCGGTTTCGTTCGGCACGAACGTGAGAGGTGTCGTGAGGGCCGCCAGAAACGAGTCTACTTGCGCGGCGAGTTGTCGACGACCGGGGAGGGGATAGGAGCGGACGCCTTGGGGCGTGATGACGAAAGCGGCGCCTTCTTCCTCGGCGAGCCAAAACTGGACGAGGGTTGTATCGGGCCGGGCTAGGGCGACCAATTCGGCGGGCGAACTTGGTTCGGCGGCGAACTCCTGACGCAGGGCTGCTTGCGCCGTCCGCCAGGCGCGGAGGAGCGTTTCCACTTGAGCGCGAGAGGCCGGGAGGCGCTGCTGTTGGGCCGAGAGTTCGCGGCGGAGTCGGCGCTCTTCGGCGTTGACCGGGGTTTCGCGTTCGTCGAGTTCGTCGAGCAGGAGGCGGGCGCGGGCTTGCTCGCTGACGGCGAGCGCATCCTGGGTTCGTTTTGCGGCGAGGAGCTTGCTGATTTCGAAATCGTAGATGCTGCGTTTGGTGGCAAAGTAGCTTGACCGGAGTTCGGGGCTGAGGACGCGGCTGCGGGTTTCTTCGACGATGTCGCGGGCGCGGGCGATGGTGGCGAGAGATTGGGTTCGTCTGGCAGCGGCCCATTCGATCGCTGCCAGAGTGGCGAGGGCGGAGGCTTCGCCGGCGCGGTCGCCGACGGCGATGTGGAGGGCGATGGCTTGCTGCGCTTGGGAGTCGGCTTCGGCCAGTTGGCCTTGGCGGAGGTGGAAAGAAGCGAGTCGGGAATGGGTGTAGGCGGCCCCGGCGCGATCCTTGGCTTCGTCCTTGGCGGCGAGGGAAGTGCTATATAGCTTTAGCGCTTCCGCGTTTTGGCCGGCGCGGAAGAGCAGGTCGGCTAGATTTTGCTGGGCGTAGGCTTTCTCGCGGGCGGTGGGGAGCAGGGCGATGGCGGCGCGGAAGTTGGCTTCGGCTCCGGCCGTTTCCACCAATCCCAGATTGCTCATGGCGTAGGCTTCGTAGCGGGACTCCTTCGCTTGGCGGAAGAGCGTTATGGCTTGCTTGTGGGCGGCGGCGGCGCGGGCGGGGTCGCCGAGGGCGGCGAGGATCAGCCCGCCGTTGTTGATGGCGTGGGCTTCGCCAGAGACGTTTTTCAAGGTACGCCATTGACCGGCCACTGTTTCGTAAGTTTGCAGCGCGGCGGAGAGATCGCCCCAGACCGCATAAACGTTCGCGAGGCCGAGCAGCGTGTAGGCGACGCCCGGGCCGTCCTTGATTTCGCGCCGGATGGCCAGGGCGGCTTCGAAGTGATCTTTCGCCGCGGCGGTCTCCCCAAGGTCGGTTTCGGCGATGGCCCAGTTGTTGAGGATGACGGCTTCCTGGAAACGGTCGCCGAGACCGCGGTGGGTCGCCAGGGCCTTTTCGAACCACGGGATGGCGGCGGTGGGGTTGCTTTGCGATTGATAGAGCCGGGCGAAATTGTACTGCACGAAGCCAACTTGCTGGGGCGTTTCGGCTTGGGGCAGGGCCGCGGTGAGAATTTCGACCGCGGCGGTGGGCGACGTTGCGCGACGCACTTGTTCGAGCAGCGCTTTGGTATCCAGCGCGGACAGCGAGGCGCAGACGAGACTGAGCGCGGCTAACCGTCGAAGGGACATGTAACGGTTAGTCTATCAATCTAAGGCAGAATGTTGACCACTAGCCCGCCTTGGGTGGTGCGGTTGCCGACGGAGATTTCGATGGGTTGGAGGCCGGCGGGGCAGGCGGGTGGGACGACCAACTCCACGTTCAAAAACGGTCCGCTGGTGTAGAAGTCGAAGGTGAAGGTGCGGAGGACCGTGGCGGGCAGTCGGCAGATGCGGGCGGTGACGACCGGGAGCGGGTTTGTGTTGCCGCCGCCATTCAGTTGGATTTGGTACGTGCCGCCGGGTCGCCAGGATCCAAACGGAATCTGATCGGTCGTGCGGAAGAGGATCGGGAGCGCTGGGTTTGCAGGGGCCGTCGGGATCTCGACCGCGTGGATTGGGTTGGCGCCGCGCTGGACGACTACCGTCGCGGTTCCTTCCGGAAGCGAGGGCGGAGAGATCGCGACGATCGAATCCCGGCCGGCGTAGAGAACGGTCGAGGCTAAGCCGTTGACGAGGACGCGTAGATCGGCGCTTTGCGGTGGCTCGGTGGGCAGGGTGAAACCGCTGGTTCCGAAGATGGTGAAAACCGTATTGGGGGCCAGCGAACCGGTGAGGAAGCTGGCGCTGTTGACGATGCCGACGGCGGTGAACGGGACGGGGCGCGTGAGGAAGTAGGCGACGACGCCGTCGTGGTCGGTCAAGCGCAGGGCGGAGGCGGTATCGGCGTTGCCGCGGCCGAAATGGATGCGGCTTAAGAGGGGCAGGGAAGCGTTGTTGAGAACGATGTGGTCGAGGGTTTGCGATTGACCGTCGAAGACGTAGGAGTAGTTCTCGGCGGTGGATAGGCGGGTCGTTAGGTTGGTGAAGCCGGGGAAAGCAACCTCTTCGGCAAAGGAGTTCCAATCGCCCGCGGCGAGGACCGGGAGATTGTTCGGCAGCTTCGCCAGTTCTTCACGGACGGCGCGGAACTGAGCTTGGCGCTTGGCGGCGACACGGGGGTCTTCGAGGTTGATCCGGGAGCGCATGTGGACGCCGAGGAGGGCGAAGGGCTGACTGCCGACGCGGGCGCGGAGGAGGATCGGCGGGCGATCGTGGGTGAGTTGGCCGGGCTCGAATTGATCGTCCTTGCCGAGTTGCGCGACCGAGTCGACCATGACGCGGGAAGCGCGGACGAGGAAGCCGGTGGTGATGCCGCTGGGGTCATTCGAAGGAGCGGTGAAGGCTAGGTAGTCCGAGCCGATGGCGTCGGCGGCGCGCTCGAGCACCGAAAGGCTTTGGACCTCCTGGACGACTAGGACGTCGGGGAGGCCGAGTTGGCTCCACACGTAGTTGCGGAGGAGAAGCAGGCGGGCTGGTAGCGCGGCTTCGTCGAACAGGCGCTGGACGTTCAAGGTGGCGATGGTGAATTCGTAGTCTGTCTTGGTTGGAGCGGGCGGGTTGGCGGGTTGGCCCGAGATCAAGCCGACGAGCGGGTCGGCGTAGATGGTGTAGGTACGGGAGCCGAAATCGAGGGGGCCGGTGACGGAATCGAGGGTGAGGCCGGCCGCTAGCGGGGCGGTGGTGATGATGCGAAGGAGGTTGGGCCAGGGGGATTCGTCGGTGCGGCGAAAGGGGCGTGGGGCGTCGAGGGTGCCCCACGCGGTGGTTCCGTTGGTGGGCGCGACGATGTTGAGGCGGCTGCGGACGAGCATGCCCTCGTAACGTTCGAAATCACGATCCGAGGTGAGTTGGACCGGGACGGGAAGAGGTTGGTTTTGGGCGCGGAGGGTGAGGGTGGGGTTGATGAGTTCGGTGAGAGGAGCGCTTTGCGGATCGGCGGCGGGGCGGAACTCGACCACGTCGGCTTCCACTTCGAGAGACGCACCTGGCTGGGCGACGGCCGGGGGGAGGGATTGCGTGAAAACGAGAATGCCGGAGGAGGCGTTGGGATCGGACTGCGGCATTTGCAGGTAGAAACCGTTGGTGCGTCGGTAGGTGACGATGCCGGTGGTGACGACTCGACGTCCGGCGAAGGGGCTTTCGGGGCCGGGGCCTTGGATTTCGGAGATGGTGAGGCGGAGCGTTTCCTGCGGCGCGGCGCAGTTAACGGTGGCGGTAGACCGATTGCGCGGGGCGGGGGCGGCGAGGGCGAAATCGGTGCTGTTGTCGTCGGTATCCTGGCAGCCGTTGCGGGCGCGGAGGGCGGCGGTGGTGTTGGAAAGATCCCGGGTGGGGGAGCCTTCGAACTCGTTGGCGGTGAGGCCGTAGCCCACGCGATCGACGGCGGCGTTGGCCGCGTTGCGCAGGACGACCTTACCGGCCGTGGCGGACATCGCGGCAGAGCCGGTCGAATCCGGCGCGGGCAGATTTACGGTGCCGCCGGCGCCGGCCGATTGCTGGATTAGATAGTACTGGCCTGGCTGCAGCGTGCCGGTTAGCGGGGTTGCCTGGAAGGCCGTGGCGGTGGCGCCGGCGTATTGAATGGTCCAGCCTTCGAGGGACTGCGGCTGGGGGCCGCGGTTGAAGATCTCGACGAAGTCGTTGCGAAAGGTCGCACCGGTATTGCCGCCCCCTCCGTAGACTTGGCTGATGACGACTTGTGCTGGAAGGGCACTCGTTAGGAGCAGGGCGAGAAGACAGGCGCGCATCTCTATTGATTCTACTTAGCGATTGTACTGGGGCGTGATGCCGCGGAGATTCGCCCAGACTTGGTTGATGGCGGCGAGGACGTCGGCGGGCAGCGGACCGTCATTAGCGGCGGCGAGATTAGCGTCGAGCTGGCTTTGCTTGCTGGCTCCGAGGATGATGCCGGTGATGGGGGTGTGATGCAGGAGCCAGTTGAGACTCAAGCTGATGAGGCTGCGGCCGGCGTCGTCGGCGATTTGCTTCAACTCGGCGACGGCGGCGAATTGGGCCGGGTGCCAGTAGCGATCGAGGTACATCTGATTGCCGTCGAAGCGGGTGCCGGGGAGCGGGGCGGCGGCGAGTTGTTTGCCGGTGAGCAGGCCGCCGGCGAGGGGGTTGTAGATGTAGGTTTCGACGCCGTAGCGGGCGCACATGGGCAGGTACTCGGGCTCGATGCCGCGAGCGAGCAGGTTATACATCGGCTGGGAGATCTTCATCGGATGGCGACACAGGGTCTGCATCTCCGTCACCTGCCAGGCGGGGTAATTCGAGCAAGCCAACTGCCGGACCTTGCCGGCGTCAACCAGACGCGCCATGGCCTCGAGCGTCTCTTCGATCGGGGTGGCGGGGTCCGGCATGTGGAGGTAGTAGACGTCGACGTAGTCGGTTTCGAGGCGGGCGAGCGAGGCGTCGATTTGCTTGGCGATTGCTTGGGCAGAGAGCCCGATGTCGTCTGGTCCGTCGCCCATTTTGCCGCGAACTTTGGTGGCGAGGCGGATTTTGTCGCGGCGGCCCTTGAGCGCCTTGGCGACGATTTGTTCGCTGAGGCCGAGGTTGTAGACGTTGGCGGTATCGAGAAAGGTGATGCCTTGGTCGAGGGCGTAGTCAATCAGGCGGAGCGAGTCGGCTTCATCGAGTTGCGAGCCGAAGGTCATAGTGCCGAGGACGAAGCGGGAGGTCATTGGGGGAGCACCTTGAAAACTTGCTGGGCGAGGGCTTGGTAGCCGGCCGGGGTGTAATGGACGTTGGCGGGAAGTTGGCCGGATTGGTCGGCGGAGAAAAGGTCGTTGATCGGGATTTTTTCGAGTTGCATCATGCGCGCTGCGACGGCATTAAATTTCGGAACGTCGGCGGGTTGGCGCAGGGGGGAGATTTTACCGGGGGGGACGGGGGTGGTGGAAGCCCAGATGAGCTTCGCTTTGGTTTGCTTCAGGCGCTGGATGATGGCATGGAGGTTCTCGGCGTACTCTTCGAGCGGAACCTGATGCTTGCCGTCTTCCATGATTTTGAGATCGTGAAGTCCGAAGTTGAAATGGATGACGTCCCACTTGGTGTCGCCGAGCCATTCGTCGATTTTGGCAACGCCGTTCCGGGTGTGGGCGGCGTTGCCTTCGTTGTGCACGACGGTCGCTTTCCCTTTCAGGGCGGCGGTGACGAACGGGGTATAGCCGATGGAGATGGAGTCGCCGATGACGAGAATCTTCGGTTCCTGGGCCCAGACGGGAAGGGCGAGAGCAAGCAAGAGGAGTAAACGCATCAGACTCGATGATAATTGAAACGGAGGCGGCTATCGCATCGTCGGCGGACGCTTGCCGGACTTTCGTTGGACCAACTTGGCGGCAGGGGGCTTCGGCGGGGCCGGTTTGACCGGTGGAGGGTCCGGGTAGGCGATCGCGGCTGCTTTGCCCTCGTAGAGTTGTTTATAGACGGCGGCGTTGCGGAGGACGGCTTGGACGTAGCCGCGGGTTTCGTCGAAAGGGATGGTTTCGATGAATTCGGCCGGTTCCCGGTAGGAAGCGAACGTTCGCCACTTGATGACGCGAGTGCGGCCGCCGTTGTAGGCGGCGAGCGCTTCGTGCCAATTGCCTTCGAGCGAGTTGAGTAAGTGGCGGATATAGTAAGTTCCGAGGTGAATATTCACGGTCGGGTCGAACAGCATGTTTGGACTGAAGGTGGCCATGCCGACGCGGCGGGATAAGTCGCGACCGGTGGAGGGAAGGATCTGCGTGAGGCCATAGGCGTTGGACCGGGAGACGACGGTTGCGTTAAACTCCGATTCCTGGCGGATGAGCCCGGCGACGACGTAGGGGTCAATTTCAGCTTGCCGCGCGAATTTTTCGAGTGAGGCCCGGTAGGGGATGGGAAAGGCCAACTGCCAG
Source organism: Acidobacteriota bacterium (assembly GCA_026394015.1). Taxonomy (GTDB): domain Bacteria; phylum Acidobacteriota; class Terriglobia; order Bryobacterales; family Bryobacteraceae. The sequence continues at coordinate 11,846 of JAPKZA010000451.1, read as the reverse complement.
AAGTTCTCGCTGACGGCCGCCGCCGGGAAACTCAGATAGCCGGGCAACATCCCTTTGATGGTTCGCACGCCGCGGTCGACTTGCCCCGCTTTCTGGAGGGTACTGGCTAATTCCATCGCCAAATGAAGCGGCACCTTTTCGCCGCGGGCTCCGAATCGCAGTTCGTTTTCGGCCAGGTTGTCGAGGCCGGCGGCGACGAGCAGGCGCGCCCGCTCAATCCGCAATTGCGTGGCTTGGCTCTCCTGGGCGGGAATTGCCGGTTCCGGAGCAAAGTGAAGCTGGCCGAGCCAAGCGTCGGAGGGGCCGGAGACCGGGCTGGCTTTCAGGCGGTCGGCGGCGATCAACGAGTAATACGTGTTTGGGAAGCGTTCGACGACAGTCCGGTAGTAAGTTGGATTGTTGGTCAGACGCCCGAGAAAGTAAAGGGCCGTACTTACTTTATCGGAATCCGGATATTTCTCGGCGTGTTCGCGCAGTAACTCGGCTGCGTTTGGCCGACGGCGGATGTAACTCGACCAAGTTAGCTTCCAATGGCAAAAGGCGGCCTTGGGGTCGTTCGGGAAGTTGGCCACGCAGGCTTGGTAGAGCGGCTCGTAGTTCGCATATTCGTTCTCGGTCAGATGGCGATAGGCTTCGGCCAGGATCGCTTCGAGATACCAGGGAGAGTGCGGATGATGGTCGGCTAAGCGCGTAAAGGCGGATCGGCGCAGGGTATCCTGGTCGGCGCGGCGGGCGGTTTGGTAAAGATAATAAGCGCGTTCGGCGTCCACGGCGGGGGATTCGGGGCGAATCGCCTGCAAAGCGCTCAAGGCGGCTGGGTACTGGCGGGCGAAGTAGTCGGCTGCCGCCATGCGAACTTGGGCGAGTTCTCCCGGGACGCCGCGGAGGTCCTGTTTCGCCCGACCCGGAAGAACCGGCAAGAGCTTCGAGGCCCGGGCCATGATGTTTTCCGGGGTGCTGCTGGGAGCGCCGAGGGCTCTCCACGCTGGTTCCGCCGTCGCCGCTTCGGTGGAAAGGGGATAGTAAAAATAGACCCGCGCGAAGGTCAGGCCGGCGAGATCGAGACGCGCCGAAGTCTGATAGGCCTGTGCCAAGGCGAGGTCGGCCGCTGGTTGCTGGAGTTGGGGGCGGAGGCGTTCGAGGAGTGCCGCCGCCGCCGCTGGTTCACTGGCGGACGCCGCGAGCAGGGCGGCACGGTGGAGAAGGGGGGTGTTGGAGCCGGCCGCCAGCAGCGGCGCAACCGCGGCCAGGGTAGCCTCTGGGTCCTTAAGCCCGAAGTGAGCTTGGGCGGCGTAGAGCGAGAGATAGTCATCGAGGGCGGGCAGTTTCAGCCCTTTCAAATGGCGCAGGGCACCGGCGAAATCGCTGCCTTCGATGGCGGCGACCGCTAGCGCGAAGCGGGCGGTGGGGGCATTGGCGCTGGCGGCGCAGGCTTCGAGGACAGCGCGGACGCCCGGCTTGGCCGGCGCCGAGCGAAGGGCACGCGCTTCGTTTTCGCAGGGTGCAGCGCCGCGAAGGGTAACGACCGAGATCAAGAGGAGGAGGGCGGTACGCATGCCTGTCTCCTTATTCTGACGCGTTTCGGCCGGAATAAGTTGGACTGGAGCTACTTCAATCGGCGCGGGCCGCGAGTCGACTGGCTTGGCTATGTGCGAGGCCATGAGCGAGCCTTTCGTTTAGACCCGATTCGGCGAACTCGGCGGCGACTCGAATCGCGTTCTTGATGGCATTTGCATTGGAGCGACCGTGGCAAATAATCGTGCAGCCCTTCACGCCGAGCAGCGGGGCTCCGCCGAACTCGGAATAATCGACGCGTTTTTTGAAATTGGCAAACGCCGAGCGGGAGAGCAGATAGCCAATTTTTCCGGACAAACTCGCCTTCAGCGATTCCTGCAGGAGATGTTTGACGACATCGACCAGCCCTTCGCTGACCTTTAGAGCGACGTTGCCGGTGAACCCATCACAGACAATGACGTCGGCGAGGCCGGTGAATAGGTCTCGCCCTTCGACGTTGCCGATGAAGTCGAGGGGAAGTTTCTTTAATAACGGCGTCGCCGATTTGGTCAGCTCGTTTCCCTTATGCTCTTCTTCTCCGATCGATAACAAGCCCACGCGGGGTTTATCGGTGTGGAAAATTAAGCGGGAATAGAGCTCGCCCATCATAGCGAACTGGGCCAGCATTTCGCCGGAGACGTCGACATTTGCGCCGACGTCGAGCATTACCGCTGGTTTGCCCTTTACGGTCGGGAAAACAGATGCCAAGGCTGGTCGGTCTACGCCGGACACCATTCCACAAACGGTTTTGGCGAGCGCCATGACGGCACCCGTGTTGCCGGCGCTGACAACACCTTGCGCTTGGCCATCACGAGCCAGACGAAGGGCGACTCGGATGGAGCTGTCCTTTTTGGTGCGCAGAGCTTTACCCGCGCTATCCTCCATCGTCACCACCTCGCTGGCGTGGTGGATGGAGATCGGAAGCTTTTCCCAACCCGTGTGAGCGGACAACTCGGCTCGCAAGATCTGTTCCTGGCCGACCAAAATGACGGATACAGGAAGATGGCGAACGGCGCGAATCGCGCCTTCGACTTCAGACTTGGGAGCGTGGTCTCCGCCCATCGCATCTACGGCGATTGTCACCATAGCAATGAAATGGCGCCCTTAGCTGGATCCTTACTGCTCAGCCACTTCGATGACGGCACGGCCTTTGTAGAAGCCACAGCTGGGGCAGAGGCGATGAGGAAGCTTCACCGCGTGGCAATTGGGGCACTCCGAATGGATCGGGCAAACTAGAAAGTCATGCGCGCGGCGGGAGGAGGTGCGGCGCTTGGAGTGACGACGTTTGGGATTAGGCATGCTAGGTCTCTAAAACATTAGTGTAGCGAATATTTGTCGAATCCGCTACAACTTCCCGAGTGCGGCCCATCGTTCGTCCGGAATTGTGGTCGTGCAAGTGCAACTTTGCTCGTTTCGGTTGATCCCGCACACAAAACAGAGCCCTTTACACTCGGGCTGGCAGAGGAGGCTTGACGGCAGGAGGAGCAGCACCTGTTCGCGCAGAACGTCATTGAGCTCCATCCCATCCCCATCGTAAAAACCGAGATTGATGTCTTCCGGATGGAGTTCGACTTCCTGGCCGGGCAGCGATTCGGGGAGCGGTTCGTAGAGGAGATCGAAATCGTTCTCGATCGGGATTTCTACTGAAGTGAGGCAGCGGTGGCAATCGACTTGGAGGGAGACGGCAAGATGTCCCACGAAGTGGATTTCCTGCGTCATCTCGTCCAAGCTCGCTTCGCCGTTGGCAATGAGCGGAGTGGTCTGCGTGGTGCCGGGATCCCACTCAATCGTTCCGGGAAGGATGGTTTCGGCGAAGGAGACCTTGGCCAAGTCGAGGGCGCGAACGGAAACGAACATACCTATATTCTGACAGAGTTAGCGGAGAAAGCGCCGGAAACCGAAATCGTAGACGCCTGCGCCGATAATCCCGCCGAGGAATGGGGCGATGAGGGGGACCCAAAAGATTCCGGTGCCATCGGTTAGGCCGTTGTTGCGGAAACCGGCAAGGGCGGTGAACAACCTTGGTCCGAAGTCACGCGCCGGGTTGATGGCGTAGCCGTGCATGGGTCCGAAGCCCATTCCGATGGCGACGACGATGAGTCCGATGAAAAGGGGAATCAAGCCGGGGGGAGGGGGGGCGTTGTCCTGATCGGTGACCGCCAGGACAAGGAAAAGCAAGAGGGCGGTGCCGATGACTTGGTCGACAAACCCGGCCATGGGGGCGGCCGGAAACGCCGGGAAGGTGGAAAAGACGCCGGCGGACTTTTCGAGACCCGGGTCAAACTTCTGGAAAGCTTCTCGATAGTTGAGGAACACCAGCGCCGCGCCGAGAAAGGCTCCGGCCAATTGGGCGATGATGTAGGGTAAAACCTTTGCCCACGAGAAGCCGCGGAATACGGCGAGCGATAGGGTCACTGCGGGATTGAGGTGCGCTCCGCTGGTCTTGCCAGCGACGAATACACCGAACATGACGGCCAAGCCCCAGGCGAGGTTGATGTTGGTTGTGCCGCCGTTGACGATTTCGCCGGGGACGCCGGTACCGAACAGCGCAACAGAGGCCACGACCCCGGTACCGAGTGTCAGGATGACTAGAGTGCCCAAGAATTCGGCAGTGAGTTCCGCCGCGAGGCGAGAGGTCGACATGACCATCGATTTTACACTAGTTCCATCGTTAGGACCTTGGCGGCGGGAAGGTCGCCCGCGCCCGGGAGCTATCGCTTGCTCTGGTAGGGGATTTCTAAAGTGCCCGTCTCGAGGCCTTCGATCCTAACACGCAGTTGGGGAGGCGGAGCGGGTGCTACCGGTAAGGGTTCGTCCGGTATTCGACGGAGCGTCGAAACTAGTTGGGTCGGTTTGGGCTCGGCTGATTTGATGGGCAAGCCGAGGATCGCGGCGAGGGCGGGGAACTCTTCGAGGGCCTCTGCTTCGCTGAGTTGGCCTGATAGCACCAGTCCTGCGGAGTGGCGGGCCGTCGCGAGCTTTTTCAGCCAGGGAGCCAAAGCATAGTTCCCCGAACGGGTTCCGAAGCGCTCTTTTTCGATCGCCTTGAAAGCCGCTTCGAGCACCTCGGGTGGGTCCAGATCGAAGCCGACCGCCAAGCCAATCTCTGTACCCACTTTAAGAACCAGCTCTACTCCGGCGGTTTGTGTTCCGCTGAGTTGTTCCCACGAAGTCGGCGCGAAACCGGCCGGAAGATCGTCTGTGAGGACCCAGACCTCGGCATCGGTAGCTAACTCGAGCGCGCGGCCAAACAGGGCGCTCCGCTGGGCAGGAGGGATGTTCGAAGCTCTGTTCCGGTCGATAGCGGCCGTAACTCCAGCCCGGGTGCCGAGCAGGGCGGTTTGAGAATCGATGATGGCGAAGTGGACCTCCAGAGGAGAGCCGCTTGGGGGCAGAATCACGTCAACCCCCTTGTATGCCTTGATCTGTGCGTGGCCTTTTCCTGCCATTTGCTTGATTCGTGCGGCGTCGAGCGGGCCGGAAAGGATCAAAACGGTGTCGGCACTGCCGTCCGCAGCAAACGCCGTCGAGACGAGGAGCCGCTGGACATGACGGGAGAGTTCCGGGCCCATGGCCGCCAAGAACTGTTGGCGTAGTTTCTCACCCAGCGGATTCTGACCCAAGCGGAAAAGGTCCGCGCCGGCGAGAATTTGTGCATCCGGGTGGGCAAACCGCCATGCCGATGGCTCCGATCGAAGTTCGAATCCCGGAGCCGCTCCCAGGGGGAGGAGAAAAAACGGAGCGGTAAGGGCGAGAAGACAAACTCTCATTCGATGGGCCTCTCTATTCCACGGGGAGAATGGCGGTATTTGAACTTCGGCCGTTGACAACCGCGGTGATCGAAACCTCGCGTTGGGTGGCGACCCGGTCGTTGATCGCGAGTTTTATGGCGACCAGACCGATCTGTCCTGGGCTGGCGATCGCACTGAGCGGGGTGATCATCGCTTCGCCGATTTTCAAATCCACCGGGTCCGCCACCGGGTTGGCCGGAGTCATCGGGACGGGGAAGCCATCGAGGACCGGGCGCTGGTAGGGGCCGAAACCGGTGCCCAAGAGCGTAATGGTTTCGCCACGACGGGCGGGGCTATCGGGAGAAATCACGCTACCGTCCTCATGCGTCGCGGCCAGATAGAACTTGCCGTCCAAAGTGAAGCCAAACAAACCCGGCGCGTTGCGTACGATCTGCGCTTTGCCATTGATTTCGGGCTGATTGCCCGTTCGCACGGCCAATACCTGCTCTCCCTCGGCCAAGTCGAACGGAAGTTGAGCGTTGATCTGTTCCGGCGAGACGAACAGCAGCGGCAGCAACCGAGTGCCCCAGCGAATCGTAGTGCCCGCAAGAACCTGCGGCAGAGGGCCGGTTGGACCTGGTACGTAGTCGGGCGCGAGTTGTTTACCGAAGACCGAAATTATGCTGCCCGGAGCCACAACCAAATCTGGCGTTTCCCCGGCGGCGTTGCGGATTCCCGCCGTGGGAATAACCGGAATCCGATCGAGTAGCGCGCGCACCAAGCGAGGGCTACGGAGTGATACGAGGCCCGATTCCGATGTTCCATCGAGATCTCCGGCCCAACGGCGGAACCGGAAGCCTTCCCGCGCGGTCAAAGTGACGCGCACCGCAGCTGTTTCCGGATAGAAGGCGTCCGCTGACGGTGGGTCAAACGTGAAGTTGGCACCCTCGGCCGGATCGGCAACCGCGCGCAGCGTATTGGCCATGCGATAGCTGAGGCTCAAGCGGCGCTCGTCGCCGGCAAACGAAACCGAGCGCAGGCGCTCCCCGCTATCGTTCCAGGAGGCGAATTCCGCGCGAGAGTCAGCGCCAAAGGGGATGGTCGCTGTCGCTTCCAGCGCCACGGTAGATCCATTGGGCCGATCGAGAACGCAAGGCATATCGCAACCCACGCCGTCGATCAAAAGCCGGGAGGCGGGTTGATTGGTCGTAATCGTGATTCGCGGCAGAAGTTCGTAGTTGGCGATCAGTCGCAATCCGCCTTCGGCGGTATCGGCTGGTGTGGTGATGTCCTGCGTCGCCGCACCGCCATTGGACCAGTTCAAGAACCGGTATTTCCGTCCTCGGCTATCGGTGGTGATGGCCGGCGCGGTGACCGTATTGGCGCTGCCGACGGCCCAAACGAAATTCAAAGAAGGCCAATTGTCCCGGCCATTTACCGATATTTTGAGTCCGGTCGGCTGGGTCAGAAAGGATACCGAGGCTCCGCGCACGAAACGGGCCGTCACCGTTTGCATCACGTTGACGTTGGTGGCCTGGTAAAGCCCTCCGGGACCGAGAGGAATATCATACGAATCAAAAACCCAGACGCGGCCCTGCAAATCCTGTTGGGGGCTCGGCGCGCCCAAAAGATGCCGTGCGCCGTCGGCGAACTCCCGGAGTCCGGGATTGGAGCGACCAACGTCTTCCAAGCGAGTGACGGTATCAAACGGAGTGCGGTCGACGGAAACGCGCAAGCCCTCCGGATCGGTATAGAAGAGCACTCGTTTGGCGGGCGAGAAAATCGGAGAGATGACCGCCGGGTTTTTCACCGTATAGGTCCGCAGAGAAGAATCGCCGGGCGGATTTCCATTCACGAGCCAGCCCGTGAACACGAAGCCCGTATTGGGGACCGCTTGCATCGACAACTCCTGATTGGCCTGATAGTAGGCCGAATAAGAGGTCTGGTAGCATACATTGTTCACAAAGAGCTGTCCGGGAAACGCACTCGACGTCGAGCAGGTGGCACCGGTGGGAAGGCCGGGTGCCGAATAGAAAATGAACTGGATCCGGTGCTCTACGGTGTAGGTGACTTCATAGGACGTAATCGCCGGATTGGCGGTGACCGTCTGTAGGCGCTTGGTGCCGTCGCCCAACAGGCCACGGTTATCCTTCCACGTGGTAAACGTCCAGCGGGTGTCGACTCCACCGGTTTGGTTCTCCAGGTCGGCGTCGAGCGTGTGCTTGCTGCCCGTCGGCCCGACGAAGCTCTGGGAGCCTCGATACTGGATGCCGTCAACCAGAAAGGTTCCGTTGGCCGGTACCGAAGCGATCCGTACTTGAGACGTGGACTGGGCCTGGCAGATTCCGGCTACGAAAGTAGCCAAGAGTGCCAGAGCGAAGATGCGCGAATCGGGGTTTGAAGTCATTACACGTTGTCCTGAGAGGTCTTTCGACCGTTCCCGGTACTTCCTGCATAAGGAAAACACCTTAAACGCAAAAGAACGCGTTCGTCCCGTCAATTTGTTATCGACGGTTTACAGTAGAGAGAGTAGGCCCATGTCTGAACAAACCACTTCTTCTTCCCCCGCATCGCTTCCGGCCGTCCCGTTGACCATAGAGGGTGCCTGGGTGTTGCACCAGATGTTCCGGATCGACCGTTCGCGTTTTAACGGACTCGAAACCCTGCGGCGAAGGCAGTTGCTCCGCGAGTTCTCGGCCGATTTGCGGCACATACAAGAGAACTCCGACGGGCAGACCGCCGCTTTTGCGATGGTCGGCAAGGGCGACCTGATGATGGTTTATTTTCGGTCGACGCTGGCGGAATTGCAGGAGGTACAGCGCGATTTCGGCAATCTGGATCTGGCTGGTTATTTGCAGCCGGTCGGGGACTATACCTCCGTCGTGGAACTGGGGCTCTACGAATCCTCTGTGAAGACGTTTCGCGCCTTAGCGGAACAGGGCCTTGCGCCCCACACCGAAGAGTGGGACGCGGCGATCAAAGAAACTCTGGCCCGCCAAGCCGAAGCGATGAAGCCGCGTCTTTATCCCCAAATCCCGGACCGAAAATACATCTGCTTCTACCCGATGGACCGTCTGCGCGGCGAGGACAAGAACTGGTACACGGTGCCCATCGAGGAGCGGGCTCGGATGATGCACGAACACGGCATGGTGGGCCGACGGTATGCCGACAGCGTGAAGCAGATCATTACGGGTTCGATCGGTACCGACGATTGGGAATGGGGCGTCGACCTTTTCGCCGATGACCCGACGGTGTTCAAACGATTGATTTATGAGATGCGCTTCGACGAAGTCAGCGCCGTTTACGCCAAGTTCGGGAAGTTTTACGTGGGGGTGCAGTGCAAGCCCGAAGACGTTGAAAAGTCGCTTTTTGGCTAGGCCGCTCGAAGCGATTCCTCGAACTGGTATACTTCGCCTGATGCTGGAGTCAATTTTTCAACTGCCCCGAATTGTCAGGGTGAGACAGAACTTTCCGAGCCGCGCGCTGCCGGATGTCCGGGGTGCCGTTACCGGCGCTCTGCAAGCGGCCGCCCTTGATTCGCGCCTCGTTCGCGGGTCGCGGGTCGCGATTGGGGTGGGAAGCCGCGGAATTACCAATATTGATCAGATCGCCAAGGCGGTGGTCGACTACTGGCTCGCGGCTGGCTGCTCCCCGTTTATTTTCCCTGCGATGGGAAGCCACGGGGCCGCCACGGCCGAAGGCCAGGCGGATGTGCTGGCTCATTATGGCATTACGGAAGCGACGATGGGTTGCCCCATCGTGAGCAATTTAGAGGTCGTTTCGCTCGGACGCGACGCCAACGGGATTGAAGCGTTTCTGGATAAGAACGCCTTCGACGCCGACGGGGTCATGTTAGTCGGCCGTGTGAAGTGGCATACCGATTTCGCGGGCGAAATCGAGAGTGGATTGTTCAAGATGATGGCGATTGGGCTCGGTAAGTTTGCAGGGGCCCAGCGCTATCATACCTATGCCTATAAGTTAGGCCTGGGCCACGTGATTCGAAGCGTCGGTCGGCAGGTGCTGAGCTCTGGCAAGATCCTCGGCGGCTTGGCGATTCTCGAAGACGCTTATCACCAAACGGCCCATTTGGAGGCCGTCCCGGTCGAAAACATGGAAAAGCGGGAAGAGGAACTGCTGGCTCTCGCTAAATCCTGGATGGGGCGGGTTCCGTTTGATCTGGATATCCTGATGCTCGATGAGATCGGCAAGAACATCTCCGGAGCCGGGATGGATACCAAAGTCGTCAATCGGAGTGTTTCCGGTGAGTCCAATCCGTGGCCGGGGCCGCGTTTTGAGCGGGTTTACCTGCGGGATCTTTCAAGCAAGAGCTACGGGAACGCAGTGGGCTTGGGAATGGCCGACATTATCCACGATCGGCTACTCGCCAAAGTCAATTGGACGCCGACCCGGATCAACTCGTTGACCGCTTCGACGCCCGGGGCCATACGGACTCCCCTTCATTTTGGGAGCGATTTCGAATGCCTGAAGACGATGTGGCCTACGGTGGGTAAGCTGGATGAGAAAGAAGTGACCTTGGGATGGATCAAAAATTCCCTGGAGCTCACTCCTTGTGCCTTCAGCGAGAACTTACTCCCGGAGATTGCGAAGGACCCGACGCTGGAAGTTCTGGGTGATCCGGAAACAATCGAGATGGATCCGCAGGGTAACTTCCTGACTTCGCTTTTCACGGCTGAAGACTTGGCCGCGGCTCATCATTAGACAGATGTTACTCCGGGCCGGTTTGGCGCTGGCGGTCGGCTTGGCTTGGGCCGTCATATTAGGGCAGTGGGGCGACATGCCCCACGCCACGGAGTACCAGGACGACGGCCTTTACTTCATCGGCGCGCAGTCGATCGCTACCGGCCAAGGGTATAAGATCCTTAGCCTGCCCAGTGAGCCCGCGCAGACGAAGTACCCGCCGGGTTTTCCCGCCTGGTTATCGATCGCGTGGCGGCTGGGCGGCGATTTTCCGGAGAATCTGCCTTGGGCCACCGCGCTTTGCGTGGTCTGGCTGCCGGTATTGGGCGCGCTTTTTTGGATTTGGCTTGGTCGAGTTGGACTGCGGGCCCCCAGCCGCGACTGGTTGACGGCCCTCTTGATGCTGAATCCGTACATGGTGCTTTTCAGCCTGAGCATGTTCACCGAAATCTCGTTCACGGCCTTGGTGCTGGCTTCCTGGTTACTTCTCGAAAGAGGTTATCCAAGAGCGGCAGGCGGGCTGGCGGCGTTGGCTTATCTGTGGCGCACCGCCGGCATCGCACTGTTGCCGGCGGGCATCCTTTGGATGCTGTGGCGGAAGGACCGGCGGAGTGCGGTGTACTTCGGCGCGACGCTGTTTCCGGTCATCGTCGCCTGGATGGTCTGGTCACGGTTGCACACCCCGCCTGGCCAAGACATTGTCACCCTTTACTACACGAACTATCTCGGCTACCACCTGCTCAATTTCAAGTTCGCCGAAGCCCACCTTTTCCTCTGGAAGAACGTGGACGGTTTGTTGCAAGGTCTGGGTTCGCTGCTGGTGCCCAAACTCGACGGAGCTCTCTGGGAGAAGATTCTCGCCCAAACGATGTGCGTGGCCGGACTGAGCGGTTTGGTGCGGTTGATTCGGGCCGGGAATGAAACCGTGCGGGGATACGCTTGGTTCGGGGCCTTTTACGCCGCTCAGTTGGTTATTTGGCACTTTGCGCCGAATGAACGCTTCGCCTTACCGCTTTTCCCTTTGCTGGCCGTCGGTTGGACGGAGGAGTTCGGTCGACTGTGGCGGGCGATTCGGCAGCAACGGCTCGGAATCGATCCCGGTCAGCGAAAGGCCGCCTGGGTGCTGACGGGTTTCGGCGCTTTTGTCGCGGTCGGGTGTCTGTGGATGCAGGTCCAGGTGCTGACCGAACTTTTGCCCAGCTTTATGGAGCAGCACCGCCGGGACTGGGTGGAGTTGGCCCCGGCATGGGCTGAGTTGCGAAAGGGAACCGAACCGGTATTGACCGATGCGGATACGCTGCTTTACCTGGCCACGGGGCGCAAGGCGGTCAGTCTGATTGTTCCTACGCTAACTTGGTATCGCGAAGACTGGCAGGCGCGCCGGGCGGCGTTTCGCGCGGCAGCGGCGTATGCCCGGGAGCAAAAGGTTCGGTGGTTCCTGCTGCGGGAAAAGGATTTCAGCCGCGATATGGAGGCCGACATGCACAAGCGCCTTCTGGCCGAGTTGCGGGCGGACCCGGAGTGGGAGTTGGTGCAGCAATGGGGGACCGTCAGCTTCTATCGCCTCAAAGTTCTCTAATGGACTGGGCTTCGGGGTCGAAGAGGTTAGTGAGTCCGAAGCGCGGTTTGCCTCGGCCGCGAATGAGGATCCCAGGCGGGGGGCTTGCGGATCCTCTTCGCGTTCAAAATACATATACCCCAAAATACACATACCCCTGTCAAGGCAAAGTAGAAATGTCCCCTTTTGCCCGGGTCGTTGAAAAATGCATGTTAGTCTTGGCCTGCCGGTGAAGCGGAGACGGGCAATGCTGGCGAGCACCCCGATCAAGGAATAGCCGGTCGGAACTCATCGCGAACGATGGG
>JAPKZA010000373.1 GCA_026394015.1 Acidobacteriota bacterium | reverse complement strand
AATACGGGGAAATTGAAGAACTTCGACTTCGGGACTTCGGGACTTCGGGACAGCCTGACCCGTCCCCCCAGATTCATTGGCCCTTTCGGCCGATTTCCGAACTTTCAATCCCTCCACCGCCCCCACGCCGAAACTTCCAGGAATCCCATACCTCTCCTCACACCATTCATTGATAGGGCAGTTAGACGTCGTCCACCCACTCCGTCCCAAATTAAGCCCGACTCATTTTTCCGTCAAAAAACCATTGGCACGAGTCAATCAAATCCCTCCCGCTACGGCGCCACGCAACGGAAGTTAGCCGCGTCATCAATGCTCCCGCTCCCCGAATACCGCGCAATCTGCGGATGCGGGCACAGCGGTCGCGTGCGAACGGCCTTTCCGGAAGCGATCTGACTCGCCGGAATCGAAGCTGGTGCCGCGCCCGCTTCCACCCACTGCAACAGCGGCGTCGCCATATCGAAGGAACTGGTGCCGACGCCGCCGCGGCAATGGAACATGCCGGGAACCATGAACAGCCGGGCGAATTCACCGGTGGAAGGACCCATCCGGGTCGCCACTTGGTCGTAATATTCCACCGCAACCCGAGGATTCACCTGCGGGTCCGCCCAACCAAAGTAGAGGATCAGTTTGCCACCGCGCTGGCGGAACGCGGATAAGTCGGAGTCGGTCGCGTCGATCACCTGTTGCAGATACTGCAGCCGGGGGATCTCCTTGTCCAGGTCGAAGGTGCTGATAGCGCGCTCCGGATCGATCCCCGGAGTGGCCATGTACCGCAGGAAGTCGGTCCCGTAGTTGGCCCACACACTGCCCCCATTCGCCCCCCGGACCTCCTGGCCCAGCCAGCCGCTCTGCCCACCTGGCGGAGCTACTTCGGCGCCCACCGGCCAGCCGGGGAAGAAACGCTTGCCCTGCCGGGAGATATCGCCGTAGATCCGCTCAGCCGAGGCGATCTCGGCGGCGGTGAAACAACTGGCCTCGTTCTTACCTGCAACGCAGCGAGGCAGGTCCTGGGCGGCTTTGAAGCCGCATCGTAAAGGATCGGAGATGACGCCGTCCTTCACGCCGTCGGCCCCATCGCACTTGGCGTAAACGCGCTCGGCGAGCAGGCCGAGCTTAGCGGCCGGAAACGGATTCTCCGCCATCCCGCGCATCCAATACGCCCGCGCGAGCATGTTTCCCGTATTGTAGAGCGCCGGCGCCCCGGCGATGATGCCATCGAAGTCATTGGGGTACCGCTGGGCGATGGTGAGGCCCTGCCGCCCACCCTGCGAACAGCCTTCGTAGTAGGACTTGGACGGCGCCGCGCCATAGTAACGGCGCACCAGCAGCTTAGCCGTTTCCGCGGTTACATGCAGCGACCGGAAGCCGAAGTCGAGAAGCTTTTGCGGCGTCATGGCGAAGCTGGCCCCGGGTTCGAGGGCGGCCGAGTGGCCGGTGTCGGTGGACGCGCTGGCGAACCCGGCGCGCAGCGCCCGGGCGTGGCTAGCCACCCGGCCCGCTGCGTCGAACGATTCACCCGCCCAGCCGCCGTTGCCAAACATGTAGAACCGCCCATTCCAGCCAGTGGGAAGATTCACTTCCATTTGGAGTTCCGGCTGCGCCATCAGGAACAGGTGGCAATGCTCCGGCGTCGGCCCCTTGGCCGGGATCAGCTCCGCGCTGATCACCGAGAGCTCCAGACCCGTTAACTCGACCAACTGCCGGCACGTCCCGACCGGCGCAACCGACGGGCTCGAAGGCGTCCACCCCTGAAACGGCACGGCCTGCCCGCGGACGCTCGGAGTGAACGCAAAAAAGACGATTCCGGAAAGAAAGAGAAGGAGGCGAATCATGGTCACTCGATAGGGTACCAGTTCGTCGCGGAACGATCGCCGTCAGATTCTAAACCTTAGGGGCGCTCTTCGCTGGAAGGCGGATCCTCAATCACCGGCGGAGGTTGTATCGCCGCCGACAAGCGACGGGCACCTTTGTAGAACCTTTTCCAGTACGGAGTCTCCAGCGTGGAAACGCGAATCGAGTCGTTCCGATTGGGCGAATGGATGAAGTGATCGTCCCCGCTGTAGATGCCCACGTGCCAGCCTTGGTTGCTTCTAAAAAAGACCAAGTCCCCGCGCTGCAGGTCTTCGCGCGCAACTTCTTGCCCTACCGCAAACTGGTCAGTTGCCGACCGGGGCAAATGCAGAAGGCACGAACTGGCGAACACATACTGGACGAGGCCGCTACAATCAAATCCCACTTTCGGGTCGGAGCCACCCCTGCGATAGCGCAAACCGATAAGCGAATGAGCGGTCGCGAGGGCATGCTCAACACAATTCGGGCATGGCCCCGTGGGCTGGTTGGTACACGCCATCAACTCAGAATCGACTGGCTGAGGAACAAACGTGACCGGTGCTGGGGGCGCAGCCGCCACCTTGCGTCGCTTGGATTTGGCGGAAACTGTCTTCCTCGCCACCGACTTTCGAACCACTGGACCGGCTACCGTTTTCTTCCTCACCGGCTGCTGCGCGACAGCGCCACTCGACAGAAAGCCGACGAGGGAGCAAACAAGGATTAGCGTTTTGAGAAAATCAGGACGCAAGTTCAGATGATACAACAGCTTCCAGTCATCTGAGGCTTAGCGGAAACGGCACCGTCACCTTCACCACATTGCCAGCGCATCGAGCAAAACTCTCACGGACAGGAAATGCGATCCTCCGCCCCTGTACACTCCCGTAGCCTCCCACGACGCGGTGTAGGTACTCCGAGCAGGCTTCCGCCAAACTGATCACCATCATGGGAATCTCAAACTGCCCGCCGTCGCCGCATCCCTTCCACTCTCTATGAGTGCCGTCAGGTCAATCTCTCCACTGCTGCTCGGCCTCCCGCGCCTGGCCCACAAACTGCGCCCCCTGCTCCTCGGCCCGCCGCAACTGCCCCCGCGCCCCGGCCAATTCGTTGTCCGCCTGCTCCCCCGCCCGCACCAGCCGTTCGGTCGATTCGAGCGCCTCCCGGGCGTAACGTACGATCTCCCCGGCCGCCGCCTCGGCCTCCTACGCCGCCAAATCCAGCACCTTCGCCTGAAACTCCTCACCGGCCGCCTGCTGGTTCACCCGCCGAACTTTCAGGTTCGACCGCGCGTCTTCCGTCTTCCGATACCGCCAAATCGGCACCGCCAACGTCGTCCGCCAAACCGGCGCATTGTAAGGGTTCAACGACGGGAACGGCGTGCTCGTCGACAACCGATTATTCTCAATCTGATTCTCCAGCCGCATTCCCATCCACGGCAAGCGCCGCCGCAGCGTCGTCGCCTGCGCCGACGTTCGTTCGTCGAGCCGTCCGTTCACCCCTTGCAGAATCGACGTCGCCGGTGTCGTCGCCGTGCGCTGCGTAAAGCGAAAGCCCAGCACCGGGTCGAACGCGCCCTTCGCCGCCTGCAACGCCGCCGCCGCTCCCTCCTTGCCCGTCCGTTCGGCCACCATCTCCGGGTTCCTTTCGAGCGCCCGGGCAATCGCTTCGACCACTGTCAGCGGCTGGGCCTCTCCCGCCGCGAAAGCGAGTAACAACGAAAAAATCATACCGCCCCCTCCACCGCCCACATCGGCTGCCGCGACAACGCAAACAGATACTCATGCACCGTCACGATCCGCGGGTCCGACGGCCCATAAAATCCCAGGAATACATTCATCCAACAACCATCGCTCGCCGCCGCCAATGCCATCGCCTGCACCGGATCCAGTCCGTCCTTCTCCAACCGGTCATGCAGTCCCAACAATTCGTCCCGTCGCTTCTCCACGAGTCCCGGATCGGCCAGCATCATCTCCATCAAACCCCGCATCGACTCCGCCTCCCCGTTTTGACTCGTCGCCAAATTCACGCGCATGTACGCCCGCGTCACCCGACCCGGCAACCCGTTGTTCCTTCAACTGATTCTTCATCACCCCGACCACCAAATCGAAAAGCCCCAAAAACAGCTCCTGTTTCGATTTGAAGTGGTGCGTCAGACCCCCTTTGCTCACCCCCGCCTCCCGCGCCACCTTGTCCAAGGTCAGCGCCCGAGCCCCGTCCCGCTCCATCACCGCGATCGCCGCCGACACGATCTTCGCCAGCCTGACGGCCAATGGCGATGCCACAGGCAAGTTCATTGCCGATACGGGCAAGGCCATCGGCACGCTCATCAAGGACATCACCAGGCTCGCGACCGGTGACACCGCCAATATCCAGAACAAGTGGATCGTCGATCTCTACAACTGGATCGGCAAGGCCTCGAC